>JBEDFU010000105.1:0-14361 GCA_041174965.1 Pseudomonadota bacterium
GGCATTCCGTTTGGCATGCACCCCGAAGAAAAAGCGCCGGTCATTGAGCTGGTGTTCACCCGCCTGCACGCCGGTGGCAAGTTTGACAAGGGCAAGGGCGGCGCTTACAGCTTCTCGGGCGGCTTGCATGGCGTGGGCGTGAGCGTGACCAATGCTTTGGCCAAGCGCATGGAAGTCACCTCCTACCGCGAGGGGCAAGTCGCGCATTTGGTTTTCTCCGGTGGCGATGTGGTGGAAAAACTCAAACTGCGCAAACATGAAGCCGGCGATCGCCGCCAAGGCACGGTGGTGAGGGTCTGGCCAGACGCCAAGTACTTCGAATCCGCCAACCTGCCTTTGCAAGAGTTGATCCACCTGTTGCGCAGCAAAGCGGTGCTGATGCCGGGGGTGAGCGTCACCTTGGCGCAAGAAAAAGCCAAAGACAGCCAAACTTGGCTCTACAAAGGGGGCCTCAGCGACTACTTGACGCAAACCCTGAGCCACGACCCGTTCATCCCCTTGTTTGAGGGCGAGGGCTTTGCCGATGAAGGCCACGACAGTTTTGCCGAAGGCGAGGGCGCGGCATGGTGCTTGGCCTTCACCGAAGACGGTTCGCCGGTTCGCGAAAGCTATGTGAACCTGATCCCCACCAGCGCAGGTGGCACGCATGAGAGCGGTTTGCGCGATGGCCTGTTCAACGCGGTGAAAAGTTTCATCGAATTGCACGCTTTGTTGCCCAAGGGCGTGAAGTTGCTGCCCGAAGATGTGTTTGCCCGGGCCAGTTTTATTTTGAGCGCCAAGGTGCTGGACCCGCAGTTCCAAGGGCAGATCAAAGAGCGTCTCAATTCGCGCGACGCGGTGCGTTTGGTGTCGAGCTTTGTCAAACCCGCTTTGGACTTGTGGCTCAACGCGCATGTGGAGTTCGGTAAAAAACTCGCCGAGTTGGTCATCCGCGCCGCGCAGTTGCGCCAAAAGGCTGGCCAAAAAGTGGAAAAGCGCAAAGGCTCGGGCGTAGCGGTTTTGCCCGGTAAGCTGACCGATTGCGAAAGCCGCGACTTGGCGCACAACGAAATCTTTTTGGTCGAGGGCGACAGCGCCGGCGGCAGCGCCAAAATGGGCCGCGACAAAGAAAGCCAAGCCATCTTGCCCTTGCGCGGCAAGGTGCTCAACACCTGGGAGGTCGAGCGTGACCGCTTGTTTGCCAACAACGAGGTGCACGACATTGCGGTGGCGATTGGCGTGGACCCGCACGGCCCCAACGACGAACCCGACCTCAGCGGTTTGCGCTACGGCAAGGTGTGCATCTTGAGTGACGCCGATGTGGACGGCTCGCACATCCAAGTGCTGTTGCTCACCTTATTCTTCAGGCACTTCCCCAAGCTCATCGAGACAGGCCATGTGTATGTGGCCCGTCCGCCTTTGTTCAGGGTGGATGTGCCAGCGCGTGGCAAAAAACCGGCGAGCAAAGCCTATGCCTTGGACGAAGGCGAGCTGACAGCCATCCTCGACAAAAGCGCCAAGGAAGGCGTGCCCCGCGACAAATGCAGCATCAGCCGCTTCAAAGGCTTGGGCGAGATGAACGCCGAGCCGTTGTGGGACACCACCTTGAACCCCGACACACGGCGCCTTTTGCCCGTGCAACTGGGCGTGCTGGACTTTGCCCAAACCGAAGGCCTGATCACCCAATTGATGGGCAAGGGCGAGGCCGCTGCGCGGCGTGAACTGATGGAGTTGCACGGCGACGCCATTGAGATTGATGTTTAAAGCTTATGAGTGATACACCTGTTGTGGACCTGAACGCCTCGTCCGAGTCCGACGACGGCATCGCCTTAGGACATTACGCCCAACGCGCCTACCTGGAATACGCTTTGAGCGTGGTCAAGGGCCGCGCCTTGCCCGATGTGTGCGACGGCCAAAAGCCGGTGCAGCGGCGCATTTTGTATGCCATGTCGCGCATGGGCTTGGGCTTTGGCGGCCCCAATGGCGCGGTAGGCGCTCGGCCTGTGAAGAGCGCCCGTGTGGTGGGCGATGTGCTGGGCCGCTATCACCCGCACGGTGACAGCGCGGCGTATGAAGCGCTGGTTCGCATGGCGCAAGATTTTTCCCAGCGTTACCCGCTGATTGACGGTCAAGGCAACTTTGGCTCGCGTGACGGCGACGGCGCGGCGGCCATGCGCTACACCGAGGCGCGTTTGGCCCGCATCACCAGTTTGTTGTTGGATGAAATCGACGAAGGCACGGTGGACTTTCAGCCCAACTACGACGGCTCCACCGAAGAGCCCAAGCAGTTACCCGCCCGTTTGCCGTTTGCACTGCTGAATGGGGCCAGCGGCATTGCGGTGGGCATGGCGACCGAAATTCCCAGCCACAACCTGCGCGAAGTGGCCGATGCCTGTGTCGCGCTGATCAAAAATCCCAAGCTTTCACATGCAGAGTTGTTGCAAATTTTGCCCGCCCCCGATTACCCGGGTGGTGGCCAAATCATCAGCAGCGCCGCCGATATTTCTGACGCTTACGCCACAGGCCGCGGCTCACTGAAAGTGCGGGCCCGTTGGGTGATTGAGGACTTGGCTCGCGGCCAATGGCAGTTGGTGGTGACTGAATTGCCCCCCGGTGTGAGCAGCCAAAAGGTGTTGGAAGAAATTGAAGAGCTCACCAACCCCAAGGTGAAGACCGGCAAAAAAGCGCTGACACCTGAGCAAACCCAACTCAAAACCACCATCCTCGCGGTCTTGGATGGGGTGCGTGATGAGTCGAGCAAAGACGCACCGGTGCGCTTGGTGTTCGAGCCCAAAACCCGCACCATCGAACAGCAAGAACTCATCACCTCTTTGTTGGCGCACACCAGTCTGGAAAGCTCGTCCTCCATCAACCTGACCATGGTCGGTTTGGACGGCCGCCCCGTGCCCAAAACTATGCGCCAAATGCTGGAAGAGTGGATTGCTTTCAGGCAAACCACGGTGCAGCGGCGTTCACAATTTCGCTTGGACAAGGTGCTGGCGCGAATCCATATCTTGGAAGGCCGTCAGTTGGTGTTGCTCAACATCGACGAGGTGATTCGCATCATCCGCCACAGCGACGAACCCAAGCCTGCGCTGATCGAACGCTTCAAACTGAGCGAGCGCCAAGCCGACGATATTTTGGACATCCGCTTGCGCCAATTGGCGAGGCTGGAAGCCATCAAGATCGAGCAAGAGCTCAAAGAATTGCGCGAAGAGCAGGGCCGTTTGGAAGACATTTTGGGCAGCGCCACCTCACTGCGCCGTTTGATGGTGAAAGAGATCGAGGCCGACGCCAAGGTGTTTGCCGACGAACGGCGCACCCTCATCCAAGAAGAGAAAAAAGCCGTCGCTGAAGTCAAGGTGATTGACGAACCCGTCACCGTGGTGGTGTCCGCCAAAGGTTGGGTGCGTGCCCGCACCGGTCATGGCCACGACCCGATGGGCTTTGCCTTCAAAGCCGGCGACGAGCTGTACGACACCTTCGAGTGCCGCACCGTCGATCAACTCATTGCCTTTGGCTCCAACGGGCGGGTGTACTCGGTGCCGGTGGCGCAGCTGCCCGGTGCGCGGGGCGACGGCCAACCCGTTACCACCTTGGTGGACGTGGAAGCCGGGACGCAACTGGTGCATTACTTTGCAGGGCCTGGCACGCTCACCTTGTTGCTCAGCGGCTCGGGCGGTTATGGTTTTGTGTGTTGCATCGACAACCTGATTTCCCGCAACAAAGGCGGCAAGGCCTTCATCAGCTTGGGCGAGGGCGAAACCGTCTGCTGCCCCTCTTTGGTGGGCGGTGGTAACGGCGAAACACCGCTGCCCATCGCCACCCATGTGGCCTGTGCCTCCACCGGCGGGCGCATCTTGACCTTTGCCATCACCGAACTCAAAGCCATGGAAAAAGGCGGCAGGGGTTTGATGCTGATCGACTTGGAAGACAAAGACAGCTTGGCCGGCGCCGCGGCCTACACCCGCAGCGTGTGCATTGTGGGCGTGGGGCGGGGCGGCAAAGACCGTGAGGAAACGCTTGAAATCAGAAGCCTCAACAACGCCATGCTGGTGCGTGGGCGCAAGGGCAAGGCGGCCGATTTGGGCTTCAAGCCCAATGCCGTGCGGCGGGTGTTTTAAGGGGTTTTGAATCGGGGCGACAGCGACCTGGCGCCCATCACTTCTGAGAGGCTTGGGGCCAGCAGCGCAAGGGCTGCTGTTCAGCCCAACTCGGCGATCAGTTCGATTTCCACGCAAGCCCCCATGGGCAACTGGGCCACGCCAAAGGCACTGCGGGCGTGGGCGCTGCGCGGTCCAAAAACCTGGGCCAGCAGTTCGCTGCAGCCATTGGTCACCAGGTGTTGCTCGGTGAAGGTGGGAGTGGAGTTGACCAGGCTGAGCACTTTGACAATCCGTTTCACATCTTCCAAAGTTTTGCCTTGCGATTGGCAGGCCGCTTGCAAGGTGCCGATGAGGTCAATGGCGATGGACCGCGCTGCGGCTTGGCCGGTGGCGGTGTCCGTGTTCAGGCCGAGTTGACCGACCCAAGGCTTACCCTCTTGGCGTGCAATATGACCACTCAAAAACACCAAATTTCCAGTGATGGCAAAGGGCACATAGGCCGCGGCGGGCGTGGCCACGGGGGGCAAGGTGATGTTCAAGGCTCTGAGTTGTTCGGCGATCAGCATGCAGTTCTCCGTTGAAAAGGGTTGTCCCATGGGGGGCAGGGCCCGCAGTGTAGCGGCCTAGGCCAGCATGGCTTGGCTGAGGCCGTGAAAATGGATTCAAGAAACCATCACTTGCTGCCGATACACCTGGTATGAAAACCCCGATCATCTGTTCAATGCGTGCTGCCCGTCGCCTGATGGGTGCCGCGACCTGGGCTTTGCTCTTTTACCCTATCTTGTTTTGCGGCACCGCCCGTGCTGAATGGAAAGAGTTGGAAAAAACAGAGCAACTCACCCATTTTTTTGATTCGGCTTCGGTCAAGGCAGCCCACGTCACCCGCTATGCCTGGACATTGACAGAACTGACCGATGTCCTGACTGCATCGGGCACCCCTGGCGCTGCGGCCCAGCCCAAGGTCAAGTCGACCTTGACCCGTTGGCGGGTGCATTGCATCTCCGACATGGTGGCCAGGCTGTCGATCAGCTTTTACGAGCAACCCCAGGGCAAGGGTGCACCGCTGTCGAGCCAAGACGAGACCGAATGGCGGGTGCGCGAAACCCCCATTCGCCCAGGCTCGGTGCAGGCCTTGCTGAAAAAAGAAGTCTGTCAGTAACTAAATAGGGGTAAATTCATGCGCGCGGGGGCCAATGCTTGCCCCTGTGGGAGGGCGCATGAACCCAAACCGCGGCAAAGACCGCATCACCCCTGCGGCTCTGGCCTGTGTGGCCGCCACCGCGTGTCATCTTTGGCATCAACCCTTGTGGGCACCGGCGGCCTATGTCGCCTGCGGCTTGGCTGCACTTTGTTGTGTGTGGCTGGGGGGGCGTGTTGCCCGGTTGTGGCCCCGCATGGCCTGGATGCAGGTGTTTTTCCCCGTCCTGGGGCTGGTGTTTGCGGTGGCAGGGCTGCGCGCTGTCTGGCATGCCGAACGCTTGTTGTCGCCGCATTTGGAAGGGCGTGATGTGACGGTGGTGGGCGTGGTCTCGGCCTTGCCGCAGCGTACCGAAGACAGCTTGCGTTTTCGCTTGGCCATTGAGTCGGCCCACTGGCAAGGTGAACGCGTGTTCCTGCCACCAGAGGTGTTGCTGGGTTGGTATTCGGGGCGCTGGGGTTTTCAAGAGCATGGCCCAGCACCGGACTTGAAGGCGGGTGAGCGTTGGCGCATGGTGGTGCGGCTCAAACAACCCCACGGACAGGTCAATCCCCACGGCTTTGATTTTGAACTGTGGATGTGGGAGCAAAACTTGGGGGCCACCGGCTATGTGCGGGCAGGCCGCGCAGATGCGCCGCCCGTTCGCATGGAAGCCACCTGGCAATACCCTGTGGCACAGGGGCGTCAATGGATGCGCGAACGCATCCAAGCGCGCATCCCAGACCCCCAGTGGTCTGGCCTGATCAGCGCCTTGCTGATGGGCGATCAGGCCAGCATTGAGCGCGCTGATTGGGATGTTTTTCGGGCCACCGGCGTGGCCCATTTGGTCAGCATTTCGGGATTGCATGTGACCATGTTTGCTTGGCTGTGTGCGGTGTGGGTGGCTTGGGTTTGGCGGCGCAGCGACCGCTGGGGCCCCTCCTGGTGTTTGTGGGTGCCTGCCGATCAAGCCGCGCGCTGGGCTGGCTTGGGGCTGGCGGTGTTGTATGCCGTGTTCAGCGGCTGGGGCATTCCAGCGCAGCGCACCATCTGGATGCTGTGCCTGGTCACGGTGTTGGCGGCCAGCGGGCGGCGCTGGCCTTGGCCCCAGGTTTGGTTGGCCGCTTGTGCGGTCGTAGTCTTGCTCGACCCATGGGCTTTGGGGCAAGCGGGCTTTTGGCTCAGCTTTGTGGCGGTCGGTGTGTTGTTTGCCACCGATGTCGGCGCGCACCAACACAGCGCCAGCGCTTCGTTGGCGCAGCGCGTGTGGCGTTTGTGCCGAGAGCAATGGGTGCTCACGCTGTGCCTGGCCCCTTTGACTTTGCTGTTGTTTCAGCAGGTGTCGCTGGTGGGGTTGTTGGCCAATGCCCTGGCCATTCCTTGGGTGACCTTGTGGGTCACCCCTTTGTGCATGCTGGGGGCCATCTTCCCATGGGCTTGGGAATGGGCCGCCATTTCTTTGCAAGGCTTGTTGTGGTGCTTGCAAATGTTGGCGGCTTGGCCCCTGGGGGTGTGGAGTTCCCCAGCACCTGCGCCATGGGCCACGGTTGCGGCCACATTGGGGGCAGTGATGCTGGCCATGCGCCTGCCTTGGGGGCTGCGCGCCATGGGGCTTGCCTGGATGGCGCCAGCCCTGATGTGGCATGTGCCAGGTCCAGCTGCCGGGGACGTGGAGGTGTGGTTCCCCGACATTGGTCAAGGGCATGCCGTGTTGGTGCGCACCGCAGGCCATGTGTTGCTGTTTGATGCAGGGCCGCGCTATTCACGCGAGACCGATGCCGGTCAGCGCGTTTTGTTGCCTTTGCTGCGCGCCTGGGGCTTGCGCTTGGATGCTTTGGTTCTGAGCCATTCAGACAGCGATCACACTGGCGGCGCCGCTGCGGTTTTGCAAATGAACCCGAACACGCCTTGGTGGGGATCGCTGCCACCCTCACACCCCTTGCACCAATGGCGACCCGGCCAAGCTTGCAGGGCCGGTGTGGGTTGGGAATGGGATGGGGTGCGGTTTGAGTTCTTGCACCCCTTCCACGACAGCCCCAGCGAACGCGCCAAACCCAACACCATGAGTTGCGTGCTCAGCGTGCAAGCCCGTGGTGCATCGGTGCTGCTCACGGGTGACATTGAGGCGGCGCAAGAGAGGGCATTGGTCGACAACCTGCCGCTGCGGGCCAATGGTTCATCGGCATTGAGCGCGGATGTGTTGTTGGTGCCCCACCATGGCAGCAACACATCGTCAACAGCGGACTTTTTGGCAGCGGTGTCACCCCGTTGGGCATGGGTGCAGGCGGGCTATCGCAACCGATTTGGCCACCCGACAGCGGCGGTGATGGCGCGCTACCAAGCGCAAGGCATCACGGTGTTGGAGAGTGTGCGTTGTGGTGCGGGCCGGTGGCGCTCGGCGCAGGCCGATGAAGTGCACTGCGAGCGCTGGGCCCATCCGCGCTATTGGCACCACCGTGTTCCTTGAAAATAAGCTGCAAGGAACATGGTGGTGCGGGTCTCAGTGCTCGTTCAAGCTGCTGCGGTTTTCGTGCACCCGTCGGGTGATGTGGGCCAAAGCTTCTTCGATTTGGTCGATCAAAATCAGGCACAAATCACCGGGGGTGAGCCGGTCGATGGCGGCATCGATGGCGGTGAATTCGCCGCGAATTTCTTCAATGCGGCTGGTGCGCCGTGCGCCATCCAAACCTTGGCGCAGCAGGGCCAACACCTCGCCATCGGCACGACCGCGTTGACAAGCGTCTTGAAACAAAACCACATCATCAAAGGCTTCCCCAATGATGCGGGTTTGCTGGCGGATGTCTTCATCGCGGCGATCGCCCGCCCCAGAGATGACCACGCTGCGCCGATTGGCGGGCAAATTGGTCACGGCCTGCACCAAGGCTTTGATGGCGTCGGGGTTGTGGCCGTAGTCGGCAATCAAGGTGGCACCCTTGTAGTCAAACACATTGAAGCGGCCCGGCACGGCCATGGCGTCGCTCACAAAAGTCGATAACCCGAGAGCGATGGTGGTCCAAGGAATGTCGGTGGCCCAAGCAGCGGCCACCGAAGCCATGGCATTTTCAATTTGAAATCCAATGGCGCCCGAACGGGTCAGGGGGATTTGCGACAAAGGAATGCGGATTTCGAACTTGCCTTCGGCGGCGACGAGTTGATCGTCCTCGACAAACAACACCCGCTTGCCTTGGGCACGGTGGGTGGTCAAGGTGGGTTGGTGCGGGTCGAGTGCAAAAAACGTCACTTGTCCGGGGCAGTTGTTGGCCATGGCCGCGACCATGGGGTCGGCGGCGTTGAGAACCGCCATGCCACTGGTGGCCACGTTTTGCACAATCATGCGCTTGAGCACCGCCAAATCTTCAACCGTGGTGATGTAGTTCAGGCCCAGGTGATCGCCCATGCCAATATTGGTCACCACCGCCACACTGCAGCGATCAAAGGCCAAGCCTTCACGCAGCATGCCACCGCGGGCGGTCTCAAGCACGGCGGCATCCACATGGGGGTGGGCGAGCACATTGCGCGCACTGCGGGGGCCGCTGCAGTCGCCACTGTCGATTTGACGCCCTTGCACGTACACACCATCGGTGTTGGTCATGCCCACACGCAGACCGTGGGTGCGCAGCAGGTGAGCAGTGAGTCGCACGGTGGTGGTTTTGCCGTTGGTGCCAGTGACCGCAATCACCGGAATGCGACCGTCATCGCCAGGCGCATACAACATCGACATGATGGCTTTGCCCACGTCTCGGCCTTTGCCGTAGGAGGGCTGCAAATGCATGCGCAGTCCCGGTGCCGCGTTGACTTCGACCACGCCGCCGCTTTGGGCTTCCAGCGGACGCAGAACCGATTCGCAAACCATGTCTACACCGCAAACATCGAGCCCCACCATTTGGGCGGCTGCGATGGCGCGTGCGGCCACTTCGGGGTGCACGTCATCGGTCACATCGGTGGCCGTGCCACCGGTGGAGAGGTTGGCGTTGTTGCGCAAAATCACCCGCACGCCTTTGCTGGGCACAGATTCGGCACCCAAGCCTTGATCTTTGAGGCGCGCCAGGGCCACTTCGTCAAAGCGAATTTTGGTCAGCGAGGTGGAGTGTCCCTCTCCCCGGCGTGGGTCGGCATTCACCCGCTCGACCAATTCGCGCACGGTGTGCTGACCGTCACCAATCACCAATGGGGGTTCGCGGCGTGCAGCTGCCACCAATTTGTCACCCACCACCAACAAACGGTAATCGCTGCCGGGCAAAAAGCGCTCGACCATCACTTCGTCGCGGAACTTGGCGGCGTTGTGGAAGGCGGCTTGTACTTCTTCGCGGGTGCTGATGTTGACTGTCACGCCCTTGCCTTGGTTGCCGTCACGCGGTTTGACCACCACGGGTGTGCCAATGGTTTGTGCCGCCAGCCATGCATCGTCAGCGTCCAGCACCGGGCGCCCTTGTGGCACTGGCACGCCCGCGGCATGCAAGAGTTTTTTGGTCAGGTCTTTGTCTTGGGCAATGGCCTCGGCGATGGCGCTGCTGGAGTCGGTTTCGGCCGCTTGGATGCGGCGCTGTTTGCTGCCCCAACCAAATTGCACCATGCTGCCTTCGGTGAGGCGGCGGTAAGGAATGCCACGCACCAACGCCGCGTCGACGATGGAGCTGGTGGACGGGCCCAAGCGAATGTCTTCGTCCAAAGCGCTCAGTTGCAACAGGGCTGCATCGATGTCGAAAGACGTGTTGTCCCAAGCGGCTTGGCACAGCGACTGCGCCAATTGCAGGGCCAGGCGACCGACATCCTCCTCGCTGTACTCGACCACCAATTGGTACAGGCCTGGTTCAGCGGTGAGCGTGGTGCGGCTGAAGGTGACGGGGCATCCAGCTGCGATTTGCATGTGCAAGGTGGCGTCTTCAATCGCATGGGCCATGCTCAAAGCGGCGCCTTGTTGGGTGGTGCGCAACTGGCCCAAACCGGGGAAAAGATGGCGCAAGCGCTGTTCAAAATCAGGCACGGAGGAGATATTGCACTCATGGCCCTCGCAAAGCACCATGGCTTCGATGGCGGTGTGACGAGACCACAGGTTGGGGCCGCGCAGGGCGCGGATGCGTGAGATGTCCATCAGGCTTTCATCCTTGCTTTTTCTTGTGACGCAGATTCGTTTTTTTGGCGGAAATTTTTCAAGCCAGCCCGCATCAGGGTGGGGCTGACCCCCAGCGACCAGGCGCAGGCCACAGCGGCCAGAAGGTGAGAGACCGACATGTCTTCTTGCTTAAGCAGGCGGGCCACGGGGCCGAGGTCAAGATGCAGCAAGGTGGTTTCTTGGTCGCCACGGGCCAAGGTCACATGGCCTTGGCGGCAATACACCGAGCGACGCCCTTGGCGGCGGTGGGCCGCGAGCACCGGGCTGTCGGGGTTGAGCCCGTACATCATCACTTCGCCATCGCACAAGTCTTCCAGTTCGGCCACGGCATTCACATCGGCGTTGAGCACGGCCACACCCTCGCGCAGCACCACATCCACCTGGGTGCGCACCACTTGGCGCATGTTGTCGGCGCTGAGCACATCCAGCTCTTGCAAGCCGTCGATGGTTGGCATGTCGGTCACCAAGCCCACATGGCAGCGGTCGTAGGGCAGGCCTTCGAGCAAGATGTGGCGGGGGGAGGTTTCAAACACTGCCGCGTCGATGCTGCGGTTGATGAGCAGCCGCTCACCCATGTCATGGCCTCGCGCATCTTGTTTGTCCACATGGCGCTGGTCCATGAAAACCCCCAGGCTGCAAGCCATGCCCACGCGGCTGCCCGACAGGTGCAGCAACCAAGCCACCAATTGGGCCAGGCCGGCGGTGTGGCGTTGTCCCACGATGCCCACGATGGGAATGCGCCCATTGTCTTTGGGCGGGAACAAATGGTTGGCGATGGCTTGGCCCACCGGGCGGGCTTGGCCACTGGCGGGTTTCAGGTGCATGAGCAAGCTGGGCCCAGCGTTGACCTCGACAATGGCTGCGCCTTGCTCGTGCAAGGGGCGTGAAATGTCTTGTGCCACCAAGTCAATGCCGGCGATGTCCAGGCCAATCACTCGGGCCGCCAGGGTGGCCATCTCGGCCACTTCGGGATGAACCATGTCGGTCACATCGTTGCTCATATTGCCATTGCGTTGAACGATCACACGCCGACCCAGGGCTGGAACGCTGTCGGCTGTCAGGCCCTGGCGTTGCAGCTCGAGCACCGCATGCGGTTGCTCATCCAGGCGAATGGTGTCCAGCGGGAAGTGCTCTTCTTCGCCGCGGCGGGGGTCGGTGTTGAGTTGCTGCTCAATGAGTTGCTGCACTGTGGTGACGCCGTCACCTGTGATGCAAGCCAGCTCGCCACGCGCTGCTGCCACCACTTGATCGCCAACCACCAATAAGCGGTGTTCTTCACCCTGTATGTAGCGCTCGACCATCACTTGGCTGCCTTCCGCGTCGGCAACGCGCCAAGCGGCTTCGATTTCGGTTTGGGTGTGCAAGTCCAGTGCGACACCACGCCCGTGGTTGCCGTCGCTGGGCTTGACGACCACTGGCAAGCCCATGTCTTGGGCCACTGCCCAGGCGTGCTCAGGGCTGTCAACGATGTGGCCATCGGGGATGGGCACGCCGCATTGGGCCAGCAGGCGTTTGGTCAAGTCCTTGTCCCGCGAAATGCTTTCGGCCACAGCACTGGTGCGGTCGGTCTCAGCCGTCCAAATGCGTCTTTGGCGCGAGCCGTGCCCCAGTTGCACCAAGTTGCCCTCGGTCAGGCGAATGGATGGAATTCCCCGCTGGGCCGCGGCGTCAACAATGCTCGCTGTGCTTGGGCCCAGACACAGCCGATCGGCCATGGTTTTGAGTTGCTTGACGGTGGCATCCACATCAAAGGGCGTGTCGTTGATGGCTGCCATCACCAAATCGCGCGCGGCGAACAAACTGGCATGGGCCACATCGTATTGGCGTGAACGCACCACCACTTTGTAGATGCCGCGTTGATGGGTTTCGCGGGCTTTGCCAAAACCGACTTCCAGCCCCGCCATGGTTTGCAGCTCGATGGCCACGTGTTCCATGATGTGGGCTGCCCAAGTGCCGTTGAGCAGGCGTTGAAAAAAACCACCGCGCACACCCACGCTGCAGCGGTGTTCGATCATGCCGGGCAACCAGGCTTGCAAGCGCTCATTGAAACCGGGCAAGGTATTGGACGGGTGGTCCTCTAAGGGCCCAATGTCGACCCACATTTCGACCGCCGCACGGTAGGTCCACACATTGGGGCCACGCAGGTGGCGAGTGCTGAGGATTTGGATGTCTGGGAACGGCATGAGTACTTTGTGATCAATGGTCAATCGTGGGGTCCAGACGGGGTGCGCAGAGGGTGGGCCGTTAGAATGACGAACGGTGCAAATGGCTTGAAAAGCCAGTTGTCTTTTTGGCACAGATGGTCAATGCTTTAGATGTCATTGCCATTGTTTTGTGAATCATGAAGTCCTCTTTAGAAAACCTGACAGCTGCACCGCCAGAACGTTTGACAGATTTGGAAAATCTGCCAATGACAGGGCATGGGAATGAAAACGCATGGACCCGTCTAGAAGTTGACCTGAGCGCGCAATTGTTTTTTCAGCGCCAAAGCCTGGTTTTGTCGACTGAAGGCCTGAGCCTGTATGAGGCTGGCGTTTCACCCGCGAAGCGCTTGGCGCAGTGGCCGCTCCAAGCTGGCCTGCGCTTGCAACACAGCGATCATGCCGGCGCGGGCAGTTTGGAACTTTTCGATGCCCAAGGCCGGCTGGCGCAGTGGCGCTTCACCCTGGCCCACAACCCTGAAGCGGAGCGCTTGCTGGCCTTGTTTGAGCAAGCGATGGCACCGTTTCAGGGTATGGATAAGCCGTTGGACCCACTCGGCGTGTCCGAAGAGGCGGATAGCCCCCCCATGGACGAGGAGGTCGAAGCGTCCGAGACCCCCCCTTCGACCCTGGGCCTGTTGCGTTTGTGGCGTTTTGCCAAACCCTACCAAGGGCATTTGTTGTTGGGCTTTTTGCTCACCTTGGCCGCCACCGGCGCGAGCATGGTGCCGCCTTACCTGACCATGCCCTTGATGGACGAGGTCTTGGTGCCGTTTCAAAACGGCAAGGAGATTGAACCTGGCATCGTGCCGTTGTACATGGCTGGCTTGTTGGGAGCCGCCTTGCTGGCCTGGACCTTGGGCTGGGCCAAAAATTACGTGCTGGGTTTGGTGTCGGAGCGCATTGGTGCAGATTTGCGCACCACCGCTTATGAGCATTTGATGAAGCTGTCGCTGGAGTATTTTGGCGGTCGGCGCACAGGCGATTTGCTCAACCGCGTGGGCAGCGAAACCGATAACCTGTGTTTGTTTTTATCGGTGCATTTGCTGGAATTCGCCACCGATGTGTTGATGATTGTGATGACCGCGGTCATTCTCTTTTCCATCGACCCGATGCTGGCGTGGGTCACTTTGGTGCCTTTGCCTTTCATCGTGTGGTTGATCCATGTGGTGCGCGACAAATTGCGCACCGGGTTTGAAAAAGTCGGCCGCGTGTGGTCCGAGTTGACCAATGTGCTGGCCGACACCATTCCGGGCATTCGGGTGGTCAAGGCCTTTGCCCAAGAACAGCGCGAGGCCGAGCGTTTTCGCGAAGCCAATCGCCAAAACCTGCTGGTCAACGACCGCATCAATTTCGTTTGGGCTTTGTTTTCCCCCACCGTGACCTTGCTCACCGAAATTGGTTTGTTGGTGGTGTGGGCGTTTGGCATTTACCTGGTGGCACAGCACCAAGTGACCCTGGGGGTGTTGACCGCGTTTTTGGCTTACATCGGGCGCTTTTACACACGGCTGGATTCAATGAGCCGCATCGTGGCCCATGTGCAGCGCGCAGCGGCCGGGGCCAAGCGGATTTTTGAAATCCTGGACCACGTCTCCAGCGTCCCCGAAGCGGCCAACCCCAAGCCCATGCCCGTGGTCAAGGGCCAAATTGACATCGACAACATCAATTTCCGCTACGGCAACCGCGCGGTGGTGCGTGGCTTGAGCCTGAACATCGCCCCGGGTGAAATGATTGGGTTGGTCGGGCAAAGCGGTTCGGGCAAAACCACCCTGGTCAATTTGCTGT
>JBEDFU010000106.1:0-6108 GCA_041174965.1 Pseudomonadota bacterium
TTACTACCCGCAAGGGTCGCGCAAGGCGCGCTGGTGCGTGCAAGGGCGTGACATGTTGTACGCCTATGCCGCCGAGCGCGGTGTGCCGCACCGGCGCTGCGGCAAGCTGATGGTGGCCACCGACGACAGCCAATTGCCCGGCTTGTTGGCCTTGCGCGACAAAGCCCATGCCAATGGCGTGACCGACGTGGTGTTGATCAGCGCCGATCAAGCCCGGGCCATGGAGCCCGCCTTATCCTGCGTGGCCGCTTTGCATTCGCCCAGCACCGGCATTGTGGACAGCCATGCCTTCATGCTCAGCTTGCAAGGTGACTTTGAAAACGCGGGCGGCACCGTGGTGTGCCACGCACAGGTGGTGTCGGCCCATGTCCATCCGCAGGGGTGGCTGTTGCACATGGCCGATGGCACCGAACTGTTGACCCGCCAATTGGTGAATTCGGCCGGCTTGAGCGCACCCGCTCTGGCGCGGCAATGCCAGGGCTTGGATGCCGTCCATGTGCCCACCGCTTATTTCGCCAAAGGCAATTACTTCACCTTGGGCATGCGGGCGCCGTTTTCACGCTTGATTTACCCCGTGCCCGAAGCGGCGGGCCTGGGCGTTCACTTGACGCTGGACTTGGGCGGGCAAGCCAAGTTTGGGCCCGATGTGCAGTGGGTGAACGACCCCGAAGACTTGGTTGTCTCCAGAGACCATGAAGCGGCTTTTTACCAAGCTGTGCGCGCCTACTGGCCGGACTTGCCAGATGGTGCACTGCAACCCGGCTATGCGGGCATCCGACCGAAAATTTCAGGCCCAGGACAAGCAGCAGCCGATTTTGTGTTGCAAGGCCCCAGCGACCATGGCTTGCCTGGCTTGGTCAACTTGTTTGGCATCGAGTCGCCGGGTTTGACCAGCTCGCTGGCCATCGCCCAGGCTGTGGTGCACAGCACGCTGGCGGGGCAGGTCTGAGTGAAAGCAAGATGAATTCAAGCCGACCATCACACCCCGATGTGATTCTTCATAACGGGCGCATCCACACCTGTGACGCGCAAACGGGCACGGTGCAGGCCTTGTCCATTGTGGGAAACCGTGTGCAGGCCGCAGGTCAGACTGAAGATCTTCTGCATTCAGCAGATCCAAGCACGCAGATCATTGATTTAAAGGGTGGTTGCGTGATTCCTGGCTTAACCGATGGCCACGCACACATGGACCGAGAGGGCTTGAGACATCAGTTACCCAGTTTGCAACATGCCAATTCTTTGCAGGATGTGTTGGATGCCATTGCTGAAGAGGCTCGGCAGCGTCCCGAAGGCACATGGATTTTGACCCAGCCCATCGGTCAACCGCCGGAATTTTTGAGCGATGTTTCGCAAGTAATGCCCACGCGTTTCGACCTGGATCGCGTCAGCCCAAAGCATCCCGTGTTCATTCGTCCGATCTGGGGGTATTGGTCAAATTTGGTGCCCTTTGCGTGTGTGGCAAACAGTTTGGCCTTGAAGCTGGCGGGTATTGGCCCAGAAACGCGCTCACCCAGCGACGATGTGGTCATCGACAAGGACGCATCGGGGCAACCGACCGGCATTTTTTGGGAAAAAAGTTTGGTCCCACTGGTCGAACACACCTTGATGCGTTGTGCGCCTGGGTTTTCAGGGGCGCAACGCGAGGCGGCCTTGCTGCATGGCATGTCCGAGTACAACAAAACCGGAACGACCTGCGTCTTTGAAGGCCATGGGATTGCCAGTGAAGTCATACAAGCCTACAAATCGGTGCATTCATCGGGCAAGGGCACGGTCAGGGCCTTGCTCACCTTCAGTCCCAATTGGCATTTGAATGGTGAGGGTGATGCTGCACTGCTTTTGAAAGATTGGGCCGCCTGGGTGGGGCGAAATGGCAGTGGAGACGATTTCCTGAGGGTTCAAGGGCTTTATGCAGAAATCGACTCGGATCCGCACAACAACCGGCTCCGAGCGGCCAATCACCCTTGTACCGGGTGGGCGGGTTTTCAAGCCGGGTGTGCCTTGCCTTTGGACGTCATGCAGGTATTGGTTCAAGAGGCGGCGCGAAGTGAAATTCGCTTGTGTGGAATTTGGTCCAATCTTTTGGAACTGTTTGAACTGGCCAATCAAGCCCATCCCATTGCACCCATGCGTTGGGTATTGGGCCATCAACGTTTTCTAACCCACGATCAAATTTCTCGCATCAAAGACTTGGGCATTGTGCTGACCACCCACACCAATCGGCATATCTACAAAGACGGCGATCGCATGTTGCGCGAAGGCGTTCATGATTTGAATGATTTGGTGCCACTGCGAAGTCTCACAGAGAGCGGCGTACCGGTGGCGTTTGGGAGTGACAACTTACCGCCTTCCTTGTTCCATCCCATGTGGCACGCCAGTGCCCGAAAAAGCCGCGGCGGTCAGGTGGTGGGTGAAACACAAGCCATTTCAAGAAGCCAAGCTTTGGAAATCGCCACCCAAGGTGGCGCTTATTTGTGTTTCGATGAAGATAAACGCGGTCGCCTGGCCCCGGGTTTTTTGGCTGATTTGTCCTTGCTCAGCGCAGACCCTTTATCATGCGCCGAAGAAGAGTTGCCGCACATTCAAGCCACCAAAGTGATGCTGAACGGTGAATTTGTTTGGTAGCTTGTCAATTCACGGAGAGTCCGGAGCAAGATGAAAAAAATATGTCAATTTTTAGGTTCTGCCGCAGCGCTCCTGGCTGGTGTTTTGACCTCAAGCCCCAGCTTATCTGCCGATGCGGACAGCTGGCCGAATCGCCCTGTTCGGGTCGTCATCCCATACGCGCCAGGTAACACCGGAGACATCACATTCAGGCTGATTCAAAACCAGCTGGAAGCCAAATTTGGTGTCCGCTTTTTGATCGATAACAAAAGCGGGGCTTCTGGAAACATCGGCGCAGAAGACGTTGTCCGTTCTGCTGCGGATGGGTACACCTTGCTGCTGGGCTCAACGAACAACTATGTGACCAATGCTTCTTTGATCAAAGGCATGCGATTTGACCCCGTGAAGGATTTGGCGCCCATCTCCATGATCAGCAATGCGCCTTCGGTGGTTGTGGTCAACGCCAATTTGCCGGTCAACACATTGACCGAGTTGACTGCATTGGCCAAGAAAGAGGCTGGCAAATTGGCATTTGCATCGCCTGGCAACGGCACACCGCCTCATCTGGCGGCTGAGCTGTACAAACAGTTGACGGGTGTTGAGTTGATCCACGTGCCTTACCGCGGCTCTGCCCCAGCGGTTCAGGGCTTGCTGGGCGGAGACACGCAAATTTATATGACGGCCTTGAGCTCGGTGGCTGGCAATATCACTGCGGGTAAATTAAAGGCGTTGGCAGTGGCTGGGCCACAGAGGCTCGCTGTGTTACCCAATGTCCCCACTTCAGCGCAGCAAGGCATTCCAGAACTGATCACGGGCAACTGGTGGGGACTCTCAGCGCCCCTGGGCACCGACAGCAAAATCATTCAAAAACTGGCTGAAGCCATTCAAGTCATTCTGAGCGATCCAAGCGTCAAGCAAAAGTTTTTTGAATTGGGGGTCAGCCCGGTGGGCAGCGCTCCGTCTGAATTTGCCAAGCAAATCGCGCAAGAAGCCATGGTTTGGAAAAAAGTCATTGCCCGCTCAGGCCTTCAGCCTGAGTGATGGTTTCGGGCATTTCAGTTTGGCCTTGGCTGAAACCAGCCAGGCCATTTCATTGGGTTGAGCGGCACATCGTCCGTGCCATATTGGATTTCAAATGCATGAATTGACATTGCGCAAAGTGCTGAAAAGCCTTTTCTCCCCACTGCTTGCCGCATCGCTGCTGTCCCAGTCAGCCCTGGCGCAAACCGACCCCTTTCCATCCAAGTCCATCCGCATCATCGCCTCCACTTCTCCTGGTGGCCTGACCGATCTGTTGGCCCGCAACTTGGGTCGCCTGATGTCCGAATCGCTGGGCCAGCAGGTGGTGGTGGAGAACCGTCCCGGCGCGGGCACCTTGATTGGCATGACGGCCTGTGCGCGCGCGCCAGCCGACGGCTACACCTTGTGCCTGACCGATAACCAGAGCCTGGTGTTCAACCCGCTGCTTTTCAGCAAGTTGCCCTATGATCCCAAAGGTGACTTTGTGCCCATCGGCGGCGTGGTGCGCACCCCCAATGACGTGATCGTGGCCTCGCCCACGCTGCCCGCCAACAACCTGGCCGAGGTGCTGGCCCTGGCGCGCGCCAAACCAGGCACGGTGAGCTTTGCGACGTGGGGGCCCGGCAGCTTGCCGGCGATTTACTACGCATGGATCACCCGACAAGCCGGTGTGCAGATGATGGCCGTGCCTTACAAAGGGGCCGGCCCGTCCTTCTTGGCGGTGATCTCGGGCGAGGTCAACTTGGCATACAGCAGCCTGGCGATCGCCAAGCCGGCGGCTGAGGCGGGCAAGGTCAAGCTGATCGCTGTCACCGGCAATCGACGCGCAGCCGCATTTCCCAGCACCGCCAGCCTGGGCGAGTCCAACAGCGACCCCAACCTGGGCACCTTTTGGGGCCTGTATGCCCCGGCCAAAACGCCCGCAGCCGTTGTGGCACGGCTCAACACGGAATTGAACAAAGCGCTCGCCAGCGCCGCTTTTCAAAGCTTTGCGCAGCAGGGTTTTTTAGAAACCATGGCGGGCACGCCAGAACAATTTGCCGCCACCTTGGCGCAAGCGCAAGCCACCTCGGCGCGAACCTTCCAGACCATCGGCATTCAGCCGACCGACGCGCCGTCGGATGCGCCGCAGGCGTCGCCTCGCCCTTGAGTCAATGATGGCCAACACAGAAAAATTGTTGCTGCAACTGGCCCAGGCCTGCCGCATCTTGGAGATGGAAGGGCATGGCGACATGACGCTGGGTCATGTGTCCCTGCGCGACCCAGATGGGCGCGGCTTTTGGCTCAAACGCAACCGCATTGGCTTGGGCGAGGTGTTGGGCCCCAAGGACTTCATCCTGGTGAGCTTTCAGGGTGAAAAGCTGGAAGGCGGGGGCGGGCGGCATTCCGAATGGCCCATCCATTCGCAAATCCTTTTGCGCAGGCCCGATGTGCATGTCGTGGCCCACACCCATGCCTTTCATGCCAGCGTGCTCTCTGCCTCAGGCGAGCCTTTGCTGCCGTTCACACTGGACGCTGATTACTTTGCCCACCTGCCCCGCGACGCCACCGAGGCAGCCCTTCTCACAGCGGTGGAAGACGGCGACGCACTGGCCAGTGCCCTGGGTGAACATTTCGCGGTGCTCATGGCCAACCATGGCATCACCTTTTGCGGCACTTCGATCGAACACGCCACCTGTGTGGGCGTGTTCCTGGAAAAAGCAGCGCGTGCACACCTGGCCGGCATGGCCGCTGGCTTTGCGCGAAGCATGCCCTCCGAGGCCACGCGCGCACGTCGCCATGCGCAAGTGATGACCCCTGTGCACATCGAGCATTCCTGGAATTTTTTCTGCCGCAAGCTCGCCAGCCTCGAAACCTCGGCAGGCAGCAGCCCGCGCGCGTTGTTTCTCAGTTGAGCAACCCAGCTCAGCGCTGAATCCACCAGCCGACCTACCCGTCCTGTCCCAACACACCCAAGACATGCTGGGCAAAAGCGTGGGCGATCACCGGCAGTTGGCGCTTGGCCAAGCGGGCCATGAGGATATGGCCGACCGGGAAACCCCAGTCCTCAATTTCCCGCGTGACCAGTTGCCCGCCGTCGGTGACCGCGCCACTCTCAAACTGAAAGGTCACCGCCTCTTGGTGATACAGACAGCCGCGCAGCAACTCAAAGCTGTTGCTCTCGACCAGGGGCTTGAGGTCGATCGAGCGTCGCAGCACAAATCGTTCGAGCATCTGCCGCCCGGCGGTATCCCGGTTGGGCAGGGCCAGCGGATAGGCCGTGCAGTCGGCCAGCCGAATCGAAGGGCTTCGCTGAGCCAGCGGGTGGTCCCGGTGCATCACCGCCAGCAGCTTCTGGTCATGAAACACGATGGGGTGCAAATCGGGCTCCGAATCCAGGTTGAAGACCAATATCAGATCGGTTTCCATCGCCCGCAAGGCGCTCAGGGCCTGAACATGGTCGCCCACCTGCACCCGAAATTCGACCAAGGGATGCTGGCGCCGAAA
>JBEDFU010000107.1:0-5958 GCA_041174965.1 Pseudomonadota bacterium
GATCTGGTGGTGTTTCGCGACCGCGCTCAGCGCATTGGCTTGCTGCACAAACATTGCTTGCACCGAGGCACGTCTTTGGAGTTCGGCATTCCCGCCGATCAAGGCATCCAGTGCTGCTACCACGGTTGGAAGTTTGACATCGACGGGACAATTTTGGAGACCCCTGCCGAGCCCGCTAACAGCAAAATCAAACACAACTTCAAGCAAGGCGCTTACCCGGTGCGTGAACTGCATGGTTTGTTGTTTGCCTATTTGGGCCCTCCCGAGCACATGCCCGCTTTGCCCGTGCTCGACACCTTTGCCAAAGACGAGGGCAACCAACCGGTGCCGTTTCGTTTCCACATGCCGTGCAACTGGTTGCAAGTGGTCGAAAACGCTTGCGACCCGATTCACAATGTGTTCTTGCATGCCATCGTCAGCAGCCAATTTTCAGACGCTTTCAAGGTGCTGCCTGCGCTGGATTTTGTCGACACACCGATGGGCTTTTTGTCCATGGCCACGCGTTTGGTGAATGGCCGGGTGTTTGTCCGCGCCAGCGACATCATCATGCCCAACATTGGGCAATTCACCGGTTCGAGCAACAAGGCATCTGAAGACAGCTTTCGCATCGGTTGTGGCCGCACGCGCTGGGTCACGCCGATCGACGATGTCAACTGCCACTACATTGGCTATGTGCACTTCAGCCCCAAATACAAACCATATGGGAACCTCACGCCCGACGATTTGGGGGTGGACAAAGCCGGTTTGATCGGACAAACTGACGAGCGCCCCTACAAAGAAAGGCAACGCGAGCCCGGCGATTACGACGCCGTGGCCAGCCAGGGCCAAGTGGCCAATCGGCGCGCTGAGCACTTGGGCACCACCGATCGGGGGGTGGTGATGTTTCGCCGTTTGCTGGCCAAAGCCATTCAAGCCAATTGGGAAGGTGACACGCCGGCCTTGCCCCAGCCCATGCTGTGGGATGGCAAAACCAGAACTTTTGCCCACGAATACGTGCTGAGTGTGGGCCCTGATGCCGCTGGTGCATCACACGATGCCCTGCAAAACTTTGGGCGGGCCGCTGCGCAAGCGGTCGTGGCGGCGCAAAGCCTGCAAATGGGCCATGATGCGATTGAGCAACAGGCCCATCAAAAGGTGCTGCAACTGTTAAAGGAATGGGTCAAATGAATGTCTTCAAGTGGTGCTTGTGGTGCTTGATCTGGCCCTTGGCGGCCCAGGCGCAAAACTACCCGCAACGCCCCATCAAGTTGGTGGTGGCCTATCAGGCGGGTGGTGCCACCGATGCCTTTGCCAGAATCGTGGCGCAAAAGCTCTCTAACTTCTTGGGCCAGCCGGTGGTGATCGACAACCGTGCAGGCGGCAACTCGGTGATCGGTACCGACTTGGTGGCCAAGGCCCAACCAGACGGTTACACCTTGTTGCTCAACCCGGCTTCGCATTTGACGGTGCCGTTTTTCAATAAAAAAATGCCTTACGACGCGGTCAAGGACTTCACCCCCATCATCGCAGCGGCCTACAACAACCGGTGCATCGTGGTGCACCCCTCATTGCCGGTGCAAAACTTGAACGAGTTGATTGCCTATGCCAAAAAAAATCCGGGTAAGTTGTCGTATGGGGTGGCGGCCTCGGGTTCGGCGCAAGAGTTGGCCGGTGATTTGCTCAAGTTCACCACGGGCATTGACATGGTGCCGGTGCCCTACAAAGGCGGCGGCCCTGCCATGAACGACTTGCTTGGTGGGCAAATTCAAATGGGCATCTTTGTGCTGGCCGATACCTTGCAGCACATCAAGACAGGCCGCTTGCGCGCGCTGGGCATTGTCGAGGGGCGGCGTTCTAAAGCCGCCGCCGAGATTCCCACGGTGGCCCAGGCGGGTGTGCCGGGTTTTGCCATCCCTGACCAATGGATCGGTATTTTTGGCCCCGCAGGCTTGCCCACGGCCATTGTCCAGCGCATCAACGCCGAAATGAACAAAACCTTGGCCTTGCCCGATGTCAAGACCGCATTGGAAAACATTGGCTACGAAACCATTGGCGGCAGCGCGGCTGAGTTTGCTGCCATGGTGGTGGACGATCAACGCAAATACCAAAAACTCTCTGAAACCATTGTGCTGAATGTGCAATGAGCATGAGAGTTCTCTTTCATTGAAACCGAAAGTCTGCGCATGAAATTGGTGACATTTCTCACGCCCCAAGGGGCAGAACACCTGGGCTGCATGGGCGCAGACCTGGGCTCGGTGATCGATCTGACCGCCGCCGATCCCACTGGCGCGTGCCGCGATATGCTGGCGCTGATCGATGCGGGCCCTGCCGGCTTGGATGCTGCCCGGGCCATGGCCCAAAAGGCCGCCCACGTCCTCCCCTTGGCCAGCGTGAAATTGTTGGCCCCTTTGCCCCGGCCGCGCCGTTTGCGCGACTGCTTGGCCTTCGAAAAGCACGTGCGCCAATCGCGCGCCAATCGTTACTTGTTTGGTCAGGGCAAGGAACGGGTGGATCCAGCCACCATTCAATTGCCCAGCGCTTGGTACCAAAAGCCGGTCTATTACAAAGGCAATGTGTTCAGCATTGTGGGCACCCAAACCCCCGTGCATTGGCCGGCCTATTCACAGGTGATTGACTACGAATTGGAGATCGCCATCGTCACCAACCGATCCGGCAAGGACGTGCCCATCGACCAAGCCCTGAATTATGTTTTTGGGTACATGGTGTTCAATGATTTTTCCGCCCGCGATGCCCAGTACATCGAAATGCAAACCGGGCTGGGACCCGCCAAGGGCAAAGATTTCGATACCGGCAATGCCATGGGCCCGTGGTTGGTCACCGCCGATGAGGTGCCCGACCCGCAGGCCTTGACCATGCTGGCCCGGGTCAACGGCCAGGAATGGTCGCGGGGAAGCAGTGCGGACATGCAGCACAGTTTTGCCGCCATCATCAGCCACGCCTCTGACGCAGAAACCTTTCATCCCGGCGAGGTGATCGGCTCCGGCACGGTGGGCGGCGGCTGTGGCAACGAGCTCGGCCGCTTCCTCAAGCATGGAGATGTGATCGAGTTGGAGGTCAGCGGCCTGGGTGTGTTGACCAACACCATCGTTGCACCCCATGTGCTGCAAGTCCCCACCATGCCGATTCACATCTTGGATTAAGCCGGAATCGCAGTGATGAGGCTTCCCAACGGCTTTGGCGCTGCAATACTCCGCTTGCTTGCCCCCCAAAGCGGTCCGGCGGCAGTTGTGACGCTGGCATGGCGTCGATCATCACTTGGGTGACGTTGAAATGTCCATCATGGGTCTGATTTTTGTGGTCATCACCTTGGTGTGCGGCGTGGCCTACTGGTACGTGGACAAAAAAATGGTGTTCAGCATCGGGTCGCTCAAAGATTTGTACAAGCTCTGCTTGATCATCATCTATGCCACCCAGTTGGTGCTGATCTTTATTTTCCTGTTCTGAACCGCCTGGGTCGCTGGGGCCCTGAACGGGCCCGCTCAGTTGTTGGCGCGGGCCACCCAAATGGTGGCGCCTTCGGGCCCATAGTGCTCCGCATGGGGGATGTTGCGCGCCAGCCGAAAGCTATCACCGGCTTGCAATTGGCGCACCTGGTCGCCCACCGTGAGGCTGTAATTCCCGCGCACCACATGCACGCTGGCGTCAAAGGGGTGCGTATGGGTGTCCAGGACTACATCAGCGGCCCACTCCCGCACCAGCACTTCATCAAAGCCTTCGTCCAGCGATTGGGCGGTGAAGGCATCAAAGGTCATTTCGCTCATCAGGGCACTCCTTGCAAATTCAATGGGGGCTCGGCGTTTATTCGGGCTCGATGCCTGCGGCGCGCACCACCCGTCCCCAGCGTTGGGATTCGGCGGCTTGAAAAGCGGCCAGACCCTCTGGGTTGGTGAACGACATCTCGCCGCTGGTGGACGCCATGAAGGCTTGCACTGAAGGGTGCGCGTTGGCCTTGGACAGCATGTCATTGAGTTTTTTGACCACCGCCGTTGGCGCGCCTGCGGGCAAATACACCGCGTTCCAATAAGACATATCGTAGCCTTTGATGCCAGCTTCTTCCATCGTGGGCACTTGCGACAGTGCGGCCAAGCGGTGGGTGCCACTGACAGCGAGGGCCCGCAATTTACCGCCCGTGATTTGCGGTACGCCGGTGGCGGCATCGGTGAACATGAAGTCGAGTTGTCCACCCATCAAGTCGGTGATCACCAGGGGATTGCTTTTGTAGGGCACGTTGACCATTTGCACCCCAGCCAGTTGCTTGAACATTTCACTGGCCATGCGGCTCGATGAACTGCCACTGCCAAAGTTGATTTGTCCAGGCCGTTTTTTGGCTTCGGCCACGATGTCGGCCACGGTTTTGAAAGGTGAGTTGGGTGGCACCACCAAGGCCATGTGGCCTTTGGACAGCAGGGCCACGGGGCTGAAATCTTTCACCGGGTCGTAGGGTATTTTTTTGAAAAAGTGTTCATTTGCCGCATGCGTGGTGTTGGTGGTGTAGAGCACCGTGTAACCATCATTGGGGGCTTTGGCCACGTATTGCGCGGCGATGAACCCACTCGCACCCGGTTTGGCGTCCACCACGACGGGCACTTTGTACAACTGGGTGATGGCTTGGGCATAGGCGCGCGCGATTTGATCGGTGCCGCTGCCCGAGGCAAAGGGGATCACGATGGTGATGGTCTTGTGGGGATAGTCTTGGGCCCCTGCCGGTGTCGACACCAACGTCACCCCCCAACTGCAAAAGACGGCGCACAGCATGCGCCACAGTTTCATGGGTGTGGCGCTGCGTTTGGGCGTGGTCTCAAGCATGGTGTCTCCCTGGGTGTTGAAAACGTGACAAGCTGCCCCCGCGCATGAGCTTGCCTGGCAAGGGGTGACCGACAATGGCTTCGGCCATGTGGGCACATTCAATCAAGGCCTCCAAATCCACGCCGGTGTGGATGCCCATTTCTTCGCACATGAAGACCAAGTCCTCGGTGCAAATATTGCCTGCAGCGCCTTGGTGACCAGCGAAGGGGCAGCCGCCCAAGCCCGCACACGAGCTGTCAAACCGATCCACGCCCATGGACAGACCCGCGTAGGCATTGGCCAGGCCGGTGCCCCGCGTGTCGTGCAGGTGCAAGCCCAACCGCAAATCGGGCCAGCGTTTGCGCACTGCCCCAATCAGCCGGGTGACGGCATTCGGGTTGGCCCAGCCCACGGTGTCGGCCAATCGCAAGTAAGGCAGCGTCAAGCCGTGTTCTTGCAACACGCCCATCAACTGTTCGATGCGTTGCAGCACCAGCGCGGGTGCGATGTGACCCGCCAGGTTGCAGCCAAAAGCGGTCATCACGATCGCCGATTCAATGGGAATGTGGTGCTCTAAACAATAAGCAATGACCTGGCGTTGCTCGGCCAAAGTTTGCTCGGTGTTTTTGCCGGTGTTGCTGATGGAAAAGGGCTCGGAGGCGCTGATTTGCAACCTGCCTGGCACGTGCAAGGGGGTGGTCAAGGCGCGCTCCAAGCCACGCAAATTGAGCCACACCGCGGTGTATTGAACGCCCTCAAATGGGCGCAATCGATGGGCCACGGTTTCGGCATCGGCCATGCTGGGCACCCGTTGGGGGTTGACAAAGGACACCGCTTGCACCTCGCGCAATCCGGTTTGGGCCAGGGCTTCGATGAAGCGAATCTTGTCATCGGTCGAGATGGGGCCCGGCTCGATTTGAAAGCCCTCGCGGGGACCTTCTTCGTGGATGTGGATGTGAGACGGAAAATCAGCCATGTTCAAACCCGGTGGGGGGCAGTTGGAATACTGGGTTGTGCTGGCCCAATTGGGGCACTGGCCCGCCCAAGGGCAGGCGCTCGCCATCAAACAGCAAGGGCAGGCCGTGCAAGTCGTAGCCCTGGCCCGGGACGGGCACCCGCAGGCCCAGGGCTTGCACCTGTTCTTGCGCCAATGCCTCGGCCACGGTGTGCACC
>JBEDFU010000108.1:0-5294 GCA_041174965.1 Pseudomonadota bacterium
GCGGGGGCATGATGGCCGACCGTTGGGGGCCGCGCCGGGTGGGCGCTTGCGGCATGGTGTTCATTGCCGCCGGTCTGTGGTTGACCAGCTCGGCGCAAACCTTGACCACGATTTACCTCACGTATGGGGCCTTGGTCGGCTTGGGCATTGCACTGGTCTATACCCCGGCGATTGCCTGCGTGCCCCCTTGGTTTGTGGCGCGGCGCGGATTGGCTGCGGGCATTGCCAGTTCGGGCATTGGTGCGGGTACTTTGATCGGCCCTTTGTGCGTGAGCGCCGCCATTGGTGCTTGGGGCTGGCGCGGTGCGTTGCAGGCCATGGCTGGGGTGGTTTTGGTCGGGGGCTTGGCCGTCACCGCCTTGCTGCGCCAAGCGCCCCAGGCGCGGGCCAGTCACCAAGGCCAGGCCGCCGGCTTGACCTTGGCCCAGGCCTGGCGCACGCCAGCGTTTGTGTGGCTTTACTTGGGCACCTTGTTGGGTGGACCAGCGATGTTCATTCCATTTGCCCATGTGTCTGCCGCCGCCCGTGACCTGGGCGTGGACCCGGCCCGCGCCGTGGGTTTGGTGGGCGTGATTGGCGTGGGCAGCCTGGTGGGGCGCTTTGCCATTGGCCCCTTGGCCGACCGTTGGGGCCGCACCACCACCTTGATGGTGATGCAAATCTCGCTCGGGGCTTCTTATGCGCTGTGGTACGGCGCCCAGGGCTACCTGGCGCTGCTGATGTTCGCCCTGTGGTTTGGGGTGAGCTACGGCAGCATGGTTTCTTTGTATCCGGCGATTTGTATGGATGTGTTTGGGCCCCGGTCGGTGTCGGCCATTGTGGGGGCGCTGTACACCGCTGCGGCCCTGGGCAACCTGCTCGGCCCGGTGATGGCTGGCGCCCTGTTTGACCAGAGTCAAAACTATGTCGGTGTGATGGCGGTGTGCACGCTGTTGTCGCTGCTGGCCACCGCTTGCCTGTGGCGCTTGAGCCGTGTGGGCAGGGCGCAGTACTGAGCCAGCCAGAGCGCCTGCTGGCGCGTTCAGCTGCCAGTGGGCCAGGTGCAGGTCCAGCCCGTTTCCAGTTGCAGTTTTTCAATGTCTTGCGGCGTGTCCAAGTCGGTCACATAGCCCAGGTGATCGCTGGGCCATGCCAGCACCCGCGCCGATTGGGCTTGGCGCCACGCCTTGCAAGCCATGTCGCTTGGCGTGCTCAACATTTCGGCCACGGCCTTGCGGCTGAACAGCACAGGGTTGCCCGGTTGACCGTTCACCTGCGGGTACAGGGCTTGCATCCCTGGGGGCCTGTTTTCAAACGCGTCGATCAACGCTCGCACATCGCTGGCTTGCAGCAAGGGTTGATCGGCCAAGGCCATCATCACCCAGGGGTGCGAGGCTTGCATCTGCGCCAAGCCCAGGCGTTGCGACGAGGTGATGCCCAGGGCCATGGCTTGGGGGTTGAAGACGGTGGCCACCCCCAGGCTTTGCAACAGCGGTGCCAAAGCGTCGTGGTGCTCGCCCAGCACCACCACCACGTCTTGAATACCTGCACCGCGCAAGTGGGCCAGGGTGCGTTGGATCAGCGCTTGGCCGTTGATGTGCAGCAAACCTTTGGGCCGGTGGCCCATGCGCGAACCGGCCCCTGCGGCCAGCACCACGGCCAGGCCCAGGGCTGGCGGGGCCGCTGGTTCGATGTGGGTGGGCGTGTTCATGGGGTGTTGGGGTTGACCCGGTGTATGCAGTCCGGGCGAGCCATTATTCACCAGCCCAGGGGTGATTTTTTGCGCCACAGGCCCAGATTGGGGTCGGCTTGAGCGAAGATATGGTTTTTTTGAAAACACCAGCACCATGAACGCCAATGAACAAGCCCATGCCTTGAATTGGGAAATGGGCGACACCAGCCGCATTCCCTTTGCCGCCTACACCCAGGCCGCCTTGCACCAATTGGAGATGGAGCGATTTTTTTACCAAAAGCATTGGTCTTATGTGGGCCTGGAGGTCGAAGTGGCCGAGGTGGGCGACTTCAAACGCACCGCGGTAGGCGAGAGATCGGTCATCATGGTGCGCGATGCCCAAGGCCAGGTGCAGGTGTTTGAAAACGTTTGTGCCCACCGCGGCATGCAATTCATGCGCGAGCGCCACGGCAATCGCAAAGAGTTGGTCTGCCCCTATCACCAGTGGAGCTACAACCTGCAGGGCCAGTTGCAGGGCGTGCCCTTTCGGCGTGGCGTGCGCCAAGGCGGCAAGGTCAATGGCGGCATGCCGGCCGACTTCAAAACCGAAGACCACAGCCTGACCCCTTTGAAGGTGGCCACCCGTGGTGGTGTGGTGTTTGCATCGTTTGACCACGATGTGGAGTCCCTGGAGGACTTCATGGGCCCCACCATCTTGCATTACTTCGACCGCTTGTTCGATGGCCGAAAACTCACCCTGCTGGGTTACAACCGCCAGCGCATCCCTGGCAACTGGAAGCTGATGCTGGAAAACATCAAAGACCCGTACCACCCGGGTTTGCTGCACTCGTGGTTCGTCACCTTTGGTTTGTGGCGTGCCGATAACAAATCCGAACTCAAAATGGACGCCCACCACCGCCACGGTGCCATGGTCTCCACCCGGGGCGCGATGGGCAAGGCCGATCAGGTGACCCAGGTCTCGAGTTTCAAAGAAGACATGAAACTCAACGATGACCGGTTTTTGGACATCGTGCCCGAAGCTTGGTGGAATGGCCCTTCGGCGGCGATGGTCACCTTGTTTCCGAGCGTGATTTTTCAGCAGCAGGTCAACAGCGTGTCCACCCGCCACATCCAACCCGACGGTCATGGCGCCTTTGATTTTGTGTGGACGCATTTCGGCTTTGCCGAGGACACGCCTGAGATGACCCGCCGCCGCTTGCGCCAATCCAATTTGTTTGGGCCGGCGGGCTTTGTCTCGGCCGACGATGGCGAGGTGATCGAGTTGTCGCAAATGGGCTTTGAACAAAAACCCGAGCACCGGGCCTTGGCCGAGTTGGGCGGGCGCGATGTGGCCGACGCCGACCACATGGTGACCGAGTCGTTGATCCGGGGCATGTACGAATACTGGCGCAAGGTGATGCAAGCATGAAGATCGATTTGGAACTGTTTTTTCAATTGCAAGCGCTGTACACCGATTACGCCTTGGCGGTGGACTCGGGCCACTGGGACGCCTGGCCGGAATTTTTCACCGACGAATGCGAATACAAACTGCAACCGCGTGAGAACCATGAACGCGGTTTCCCTTTGTCCACTTTGTCCTTCGAGAGCAAAGGCATGTTGATGGATCGCGCCTATGCCATCCGCGAAACCCTGTTCCACGACCCCTATTACCAACGCCATGTGGTGGGCACGCCCGTGGTGCGCGAGGTGCGCGACGGCGTCATCCACAGCGAGGCCAATTACGCGGTGTTTCGCACCAAGTACAACAAAGACAGCACGGTGTTCAACGTGGGCCGCTACATCGACGAAGTGCTGACAACCCCGCAGGGTTTGAAGTTTGCCAAGCGCTGGTGCATCTACGACTCTGAAATGATCCCCAACTCCATCATTTACCCGATTTGAGGTTTGCATGACGACTGAATGGACGGCCGTGGCCGCAGAAACCGATTTGTTCGACGGCGCAGGCATTGGCGTGCAAGTGCAAGGGCGGCACATCGCCTTGTTCAGCATCGAAGGCCAGGCCTATGCCACCGACAACTATTGCACCCACGGCAACGCTTTGCTGTGCGATGGCTTCATAGAAGGCCACGAGGTGGAATGTCCGTTTCACCAAGGCCGCTTTGATGTGCGCACCGGTGCGCCCACTTGTGCGCCAGTGACCGAGGCGATCAAAATCTACCCCATCAAGATCGAAGGCGGGCAGGTGTTTTTGCAGTTGTGAGTTTGGATCGGTCAGCGGCTTGACCCGGGGCCACCCCATGGGCCTTGCCCAGTGGCCCCTTATTTCGGCCGGTACATCTTGAACAGCTGCTCGGGCCCGATGCCAAAGTAGTCGCCCGGCCCGCCGCCCCGGGTGATGTGTTGGGCGTTGGCGGTGTCGTACACGCCGTCTTTGAGCATGCGCCGTTCAATGTGCACGCCCACCACCTCGCCCAGCACCAGCCAGGTGGGCACATCGGCACCAGCAGCTGATTTGAGCTGCACGATTTGCGTCACCTTGCATTCAAAGGCCACGGGGCTTTCGGCCACGCGGGGCACATCGACGATGCGCGAGGCCACGGGGGTCAGGTGGGCCAATTCAAATTCGTTCACATCCGGCGGCACGGCAGCACAGGTTTGGTTCATCGCCTCGGCCAAGGGCCGGGTCACCAGGTTCCAGACAAACTCACCCGTTTCCTCCACATTGTTGAGCGAGTCTTTGCGGGAGATGCTGGAAAAACCCACGATGGGTGGGATGTAGTTAAAGGCATTGAAAAAGCTGTAGGGCGCCAAGTTCAACACACCGCTGGCGCTGCGGGTCGACACCCAGCCAATCGGTCGTGGTGCCACGATGGAGTTGAACGGATCGTGGGGCAAGCCATGCCCTTGTGCGGGCTCGTAAAAATGAATGTCAGTGGACATGGTGAATGTGCAGGGGAGAAAAAATGAAGATGGCGTTGAACGCCGCTTTATGGTCGATCAGGCGTGCTGGAACCTGGGTGGCCCCGATTTAACCATGGGCCGGGAGCATGCCTTTGCGCACGATGAAATCCACCACCTCGGTCACCCCGGTGAGGGTTTTCAAATTGGTCATCACATAAGGCCGCAAACCCTGGGCCTGGGTGCGCATGCGCACTGTGTCGGCCTCCATCACCGCCAAGTTGGCGCCCACATGGGGTGCCAAATCGGTTTTGTTGATCACAAACAAATCGCTTTTGGTGATGCCAGGCCCACCCTTGCGGGGAATTTTTTCACCGGCGGCCACGTCAATCACATAAATGGTCAAGTCGCTGAGTTCGGGGCTGAAGGTGGCGGCCAGGTTGTCACCGCCGCTTTCCACAAACACCACATCGGCATTCGGAAACTTTTCCAGCATGCGGTCAATCGCCTCCAAATTGATGGAAGCGTCTTCACGGATCGCAGTGTGCGGGCAGCCGCCGGTTTCCACCCCCATGATGCGCTCGGCCTCCAAAGCCCCGCTCACGGTGAGGATGCGCTGGTCTTCCTTGGTGTAAATGTCGTTGGTGATGGCCACCAGGTCGTATTGGTCGCGCATGGCTTTGCACAGCATTTCGAGCAAAGTGGTTTTGCCCGAGCCCACGGGGCCACCAATGCCCACGCGCAGGGGCGGGAGTTTTTTGTGGCGGTGGGCGATGTGGTGAAG
>JBEDFU010000109.1:0-7104 GCA_041174965.1 Pseudomonadota bacterium
GGGCAGGACCATGGCCCCGTAGCGGATTCTGATGAGTCGACTGACCGCGTGGCCCAATGACTCGAGCATGCGCCGAACCTCGCGATTGCGCCCCTCGGAGATGGTCACCCGGTACCAACAATTGGCCCCTTCACCACCCCCATCTTGGATGGTGCCAAAGCGGGCTAAGCCATCTTCCAAGGTAACGCCATCAAGCAATTTTTGTTTTTCCACGTTGCTCAATGCCCCCAAGACCCGAACCGCATATTCGCGCTCCAGACCAAACCGGGGGTGCATCAATTGGTTGGCCAACTCACCCGAACTGGTGAAGAGCAAAAGCCCTTCGGTATTCAGATCAAGACGCCCCACCGCCTGCCATTTGCCCTGCCACACCTTTGGTAATTTGCGAAATACGGTGGGCCTGTTTTGCGGGTCATCCATGGTCACCACTTCTCCCACCGGCTTATGGTAGGCAATGACACGCAAAGGGGGGGCTGCAAACCTCAGCTTAAGCGGTTTACCCGACAGCTTGACTTGGTCACCGACTTGCACCCTTTGCCCCACATGGGCCAGCACATCATTGACGGTGATCTTGCCTTGGGAGATCAAGGACTCCATTTCAATGCGCGAGCCCAAGCCCGCTTGGGCCAGTAACTTGTGCAGCTTGGGGCTTTCTGCTTGAGGCAACAACACACGCTTTTGTGGTAACTCAGGAGCAGCTTGCTGCTCGGCGTCGAAGTCGCCTGAAATCACATCTTCAAAACGAATGGGAGCGGAGGCCAATTTCGCTTCAGCTTGACCAGCCGGCGATCGCTTGGATCTGCGCCCTGTGTGGTTGTCGGTCATGATGGGGGAAGTGCCTGTTGGCCTTCTGAAGCGTCAGGCAACTGGCTTTCAGGGTCCAGGCTGAGCTGCAGAGACTCACCGCTTTCTTCAAGAGCGGCCAAGGCTTCCAATGGGTTTTGCGGGTTTTCCAGCGCTGGCAATTGGTCCAATGAAGCCAAGCCCAGGTCATCCAAAAACTGCCGCGTGGTGGCATACAAAGCAGGACGGCCCACAGACTCGCGGTGCCCTATGACCTCCACCCAGCCCCGGTCTTCCAGTTGTTTGATCACCAGCGAGTTGATGGTCACCCCGCGAATGTCTTCCATATCCCCGCGGGTGGCCGGTTGTCGGTAGGCGATGATGGCCAGTGTTTCCATCGCAGCTCGAGAATATTTGGGCGGTTTTTCCGGGTGAAGTCGATCCAAAAACACCCTCATCTCGGGCCTGCTTTGAAAACGCCACCCGCTCGAGACTTGCACAAGCTCTGCACCACGTTGGGCCCAGTCAAGCTGCAAATCTGACAAGATATTTTTGATCGTGTCCATCCCCAGCTGATCTTGAAAAAGAGCGCTCATCTCCTTGACCGCAATCGGCTGTTGGGTGCAAATCAAGGCAGTTTCAAGGACACGTTTGGCATCCGAAGTGTTCATGGGGTGTGGAGAAAAACCGTGATCGAGATGGCTCTAGGGTCTCAAAGCCGCAGACAGAGTTGAAGTAAAACAATTTAATTGTAGCTGAGACCCATGGCAAAAATGGCCTGGCGCATGTCTGGCGGCAAGGGGAGTTGCCATTCGCAAGCCTGCCCTGTCATCGGATGAATAAACCCCAGTTTGTGTGCATGCAAAGCTTGGCGCTGTATGTCTGCGGTGGTCTTTCCCCCATACAGTGCATCACCCACCAAAGGGTGCCCCAAGTGGGACAAATGAACGCGGATTTGATGGGTTCTTCCTGTTGACAAGGTGCAATGCAGCAAACTCACCTCTTCATTGCGGCCTAAGCACTCCACGTGCGTTTGGGCCACCTTGCCAGGATGGCGTGACAAATCAACCACCGCCATGCGCAAACGTTGCCGCGGATCTCTGCCAATCGGCAGATCAACATCACGGCCACCCCCTTGCCAAGTCCGGTGGGTCAAAGCCAAATACTGGCGCTGCACTTGGCGCTTGGATATCAAGCTCACCAAAGCATCCATGCATGCCCGGCTGCGCGCAACGACCATCAATCCACTGGTATCTTTGTCCAAGCGATGAACAATGCCCGCCCTGGGTGTTTGCCAGGAACACGCATCCAAGGCCAACAAACCATTGAGCAAGGTACCCGACCAATTACCCGGCGCAGGATGAACCACCAAGCCAGCGGGTTTGGATATCACTCGCAAGTGTTCATCCTCGTAAATGGTGTCAATCGCCATTTCTTGGGCTTGAAAGGCCTGGCTCTGCAAACTGGGCCTGATCTCGACTTCAAAACCCTGACCCGACTTGACTTTGGACGAAGGCTTGAGGATTGACGCTCCGTCCAAGGAACGAACTCTTTGGTCCGTGATGAGCTGAACCACAAAACTTCGTGAGAAATCCTGCAAAGCTTGGCTCAGGGCCAAATCAAAACGCAAGCCATGTTGTTCTGGGGTGATGCGTATTTGCCGGATCTCGACCTCTGACGCATCAGGATCAGGGCCCTCAAATAAATCCTCATCGACAATGCCCTCTGTGGCAGTCACACTGGGCTTGGACATGATTGATAATAATGCAGTCGAATTAGACAAGGTGTATGAATGTTGCGATTCCTGAGATTATCAAGCTTAATGGGCCTGCTGTGGTTGGTGGTGGGCTGTGCTTCGAACAACGACCCAACGATTGGATGGAGCGTTGAAAAACTGCACGAAGAAGCAAAAAGCGAAATGGCTGCTGGCGCATATGAAAAAGCCATAGGTCTTTACGACAAACTGGAGGGACGGGCCGCCGGCACTGTTTTGTCCCAACAGGCGCAACTGGAAAAAGCATTTGCCCAATTCAAAAACAACGAGCCCATATTGGCCGTGGCCACACTGGATCGGTTCATTCGCCTCAACCCTGTGAACCCGGCCTTGGATTACGCCTTGTATTTGAAAGGCACCATCAACTTCAACGACGACTTGGGTTTGCTGGGGGGCATTTTGAAGCCTGACTTGTCAGAACGGGATCAAATGGCAGCACGCCAATCGTTTGAGGCCTTCAAAGAATTGGTGACGCGCTTTCCTGATTCACGCTACGCCCCTGATTCGATCGCCAGAATGCAGTACATCGTGAACACATTGGCCAGGTCCGAGCTCAATGTCGCCAAATACTATTTGAGAACCGGAGCCTGTGTGGCCGCTGTCAACCGGGCGCAAACGGTGGTTCAGGACTTCCCCAGCTCTGCATCCATAGAGGAGGCTTTGGGAATTCTCATGCGCTGCTATGACACCTTGGGCTTGACCGCTTTGAGGGACGACAACAAGCGGATATTGGAGAAAAACTTCCCCAACAGCCCCTTGCTGGGCAAGCCCATTGTCAAAGTAGCCCCCACGGCGGACCCGCTCAAAAAACCGTGGTGGAAGCTGTGGTGATTCTCACCAAAGCATCCCAAAAATCCTCCGTCTGATCGACCTGCCGCATGCTCGGCAACGCCGCCAATATGCGGCGTCCGTAAGAGGCGCTGAGCAAGCGGTTATCCGCTATCAGCAAACCACCCCGGTCACTTTCATGTCGGATCAAACGCCCGGCCCCTTGTTTGAGGGCCACGATGGCCTCGGGCAAAGAATAGTCAGCAAAGGAACTTTTGCCCTGCGTTTGCAACCTATCGCCTCTGGCTTTGACCAAGGGATCTCCCGGGGAAGGAAACGGCAATTTATCAATGATCAACAATTGCAAAGCTTGACCGGGCACATCAAAGCCCTCCCAAAAACTGGCCGATGCCACCAAGACACAGCCTGGCGCCCCGCCATCGCTGCCTTGGCGAAAACGCTCCATCAAACGTCTTTTGGGCCACTGCCCTTGCAACAAGACGTCTATGGGCGAGCCGTCTGACAAGATTTGGGTGATTTCTTCCCCGATGACATTCAAGGCTTTCAAACTGGTGGTCAAGACCAGGGTGCGGCCACCCAAACGCCGGGCACCTTCAGCGGCCAGCCTGGCCACTTCGAGGCTGTGGTGAGGGTCGAGAGGTTTCGGAAAGTTCGCGGGTATGTGCAATAAGGCTTGGTGTTGATACTCAAATGGACTGGCAACGCGCATGATGGTTGCACCGCTCAATCCGATGGGTTGGGTGAACCAATTCAAGGATGGCTCATCACCCAAGGTGGCTGAGGTAAAGATCCAGGTTTTGGCCAATTCCCCCTCGCTGGTGGTTGGCGGTGTTTTGTTCAGCTCGATGCTGAATGCATCGGCAATGTCCAAGGGTGATTCAACGCATTTGATGGACCCTGATGCCTCCACCCAACGCACGGCGGCAGCTTGTGCTGGTTGCAAAAACTGATCAACCCGGCGCGCCAACTCATTGGTTCTTTCATACAAACGCACAAAGTCAGGGGCTATTTCACTCACAGAGTCCAAGGCTTCAATCAAATGGGTCAGAGCCGTTCCGACATCTTGCAGGACCTGCTGCCAAAGTTGTGGGTGACAACCGATGGGGGAGGTTTGATCCCACCCCAATCGCCCCCCAGGAATTTGCTGTGGAAGGGACAGTCGCCAATCCCGGGTGACTTTTTCCAAAACACTGCACAGGCCATTCCAGTCCACCAGACCGCGTGCCATTTGCAATCCTGCGACCAAAATATCTCGCCGCAAGTCGATCAATTGGGCGCTCGATAAATCTTTGCCCAAAAATGCCACGCCCGTTTCATTCAGTTGGTGGGCTTCATCGAACACCACCACCCTGGCCGAAGGCAGCAACTCAGACATCGATGCCTCGCGAACCGCCATATCGGCAAAAAACAGATGGTGGTTGATCACCACCACATCTGCGGCCATGGCTTTGCGCCGGGCCTCCAAGACATGGCAGGATTTGAAGTCGGGACAGTTGGAGCCCAAGCAATTGTCCCGGCTTGAGGTCACCATGGGAAGAATAGGAGATCGGTCATCCAAGCCATCCACCTCGGCCAAATCCCCCGTCTGGGTTTGCTGCGCCCATTTGACAATGATGGCCATGTGCGCTCGCCCGTGGCGGTCTGCATGCATTTCTTGGCCCAGATGCTGGCGCATTCGATGGGTGCACAAATAGTTGGAGCGCCCCTTCAAAAGAGCCAAACGGATGGGTATGCCCAGCGCATCAATCAAATTGGGCAAGTCCCGCTCAAAGAGTTGGTCCTGCAAGGCTTTGGTGGCCGTCGACAGCAATAGGCGCTCGCCACTCATCAAGGCTGGAACCAAATAAGCATAGGTTTTCCCCACGCCCGTGCCGGCCTCTATCACCAAGGAACCGCCGTGTTCAATTTGACGGGCCACCGCCAAAGCCATTTCGGTCTGGCCCTCTCTCACCAGAAAGTGCCCAGACATTCGCGACAGCACACCATGTTCACCAAAAGCCGCTTCCACTTGTTCGGTCAAAGATGGCGGGGCGTGGGCCAAAGTGCCCGCATGAATGCTCGGCCGTTGTGCATCGTGGGTCATGGCGTTTGTGGGGTCTCAACAGCCATCAAACTTTTTTTATCCGACCACCTTTTTTCATGCGCATCGCGGTGCTGTTGGGCGCGCAATTGTTTTTCTTCAAATCTTTTTCGATGGGCTTGCTCATCTTGTGCTGACGGTCGGTTCGGCATTGACTCGGTTGCGTTAACAGTCACTTTTTTGGCTGGCAAAGCCTTTTTGGCATCGAGCGCCGCCTTTTGATCCGTCGGGTCTGCCGTGTCTTTGGGTGGGACAGCCGCCTTGGCGGAAAGACTGCTCACTTTTTCCTGGGCATTTTGCGCACGCGCGATTTGCATTTTCTCAGCTTCGCCTTTTTTCAACTGATTCAATTCGGCATTGAGCACCACTGTCGCGTCATTTTTGCAATCAGTCACCGCGAATTTTTGATAGCACAGCGAAATAGACTTTTCATACTTTTCTTGCGCCACACGTCTTTGCACAGACACGTCAGTTGACTGAGCCATTGACGGAGCGCACCAAACGCATATAGGCCATAGAAAAACCAGGCCCCGCACCCGCCAATGATTTTTGATGGCCTCTGTCATGGCAGCAACATCATGTGAGTGCCGTATCCACCAGCCGTCTCTCCAGTGCCAAATACTCAGAGGACTGCATTTCCTGTAACCTGGATACGGTTCGAGGAAACTCATGAGACAGGGGGCCTTCGAGGTATAGAAGTTCAGGTGCCACCTCAGCCGACATGATCAGCTTGACACGTCGATCGTACAAAACATCGATCAACCAAGTGAAACGCCTGGCCTCCGAAGCCATTCGCATGGGCATTTGTGGCACATCACTGAGGAATATGGTGTGAAACTGAGCTGCCAGTTCCAGGAAATCATTTTGTGAACGTGCCCCACCACATAAAGTTTTAAAGTCAAACCAAGCCACCCCACCCGCTCGCCGCAAGGCTCGTATATCTCTGGATTCAATGCGCAAGACAGGGTCTTGGTCCGCACATTCAGCCAATCGGGCAAACGTGTCTGACATGGCCAGCTTCACACTTTCCGACAATGGCGTGTGGTAGAGATTGGCTTGCTCCAATGTTTGCTGCCTGTAATCCGTGCCGTTGTCCATGTGAACCACCTCCAACTTTTGATTCAACAGGGCAATTGCAGGCAAGATGCGGTCGCGGTGCAAACCGTCAGGGTACAAATCATTGGGTTTGAAATTGGACGTGGTGACGAATCCCACGCCGTGGGTGAACATGGCATCCAATAAGCGATGCAAGATCATGGCGTCCGTGATATCGGCGACATGAAATTCATCAAAGCAGATCAGCTTGAACCGCTGGGACATTCTTTTTCCCAACTCATCCAATGGGTTGACCGTGCCTTGCAATTCATGCAATTCACGATGCACTTCACGCATGAACTCATGAAAATGCAATCGCGTTTTCCGCTCTATCGGCACCGCATTGAAAAAACAATCCATGAGAAAGCTTTTCCCCCGTCCGACACCACCGTACATGTAAACCCCTTTGGGAATTTCAGGCCGGCTGATCAGTTTTTTAAAAGCATTGGATCGTTTGTTTTTGTACACAGCCCAATCGTTGGCGCAACGATCCAAAGCTGCCACCGCACGCAGTTGTGCGGGGTCACTCACATGACCACGTTTGGCCAATTCTTGAAGGTAAATTTGGTGAACAGACATGATT
>JBEDFU010000110.1:0-3568 GCA_041174965.1 Pseudomonadota bacterium
CCAGCAATTTGGCGGTGGGGGGGAACAGCAAACCCGCCAAGCCCGGCAAGGGTAACCACGCCGGGTTGATGCCAATCAGCACCTCGGGCTGCAGTGGTTTGTCCAGCACCATTTGCGCGGCGATGGCGGCGCCTGCCGAGTGGCCGATGAAGGCTTGCACAGGCCAAGCCAATTCAGTGAGGAGGGCGGCCACGCCTTGCGCCATGCCGGGCAATGACATGCCATGGCCGGCGGCCAAGCTGCTAAAGCCGTGGCCTGGCAAATCAATGGCCAACACTTGCGCATGCTGCGCCAGCGGCAAAAGCAGATCGCGCCATGTGTGCAAAGACGCACCGGTGCCGTGCAACAGCAACACGCGCGGGCCTCGGGTGCCGGCTTGCTGCACATGCCAGCGCACACCTGCAGCGTTCACAAAACGGCTTAATTCGCTGTTGGGCCAGTTTTCTCTCTGGCGTTCCCAGTCCATGGTTCAGGCGCCGGTGGGGCGCCAGACGGGTGTCTGGGCGGACGGGGCGTTGGGCTGCCAAGCAGCACGCTGAGCGGCGGTGGCAGGTGGTGCGTTCCCCGATTGCACGGCTTGTACCGCTTGCGCCATGCGGTTGCTGTTGGCCATGGGCAGTGGCACATAGTGGGCGCCCATGGCTTGTGCCAGTTGCTGGGCCTGTGGCTCGGGTCGTGCGCTGGTGTCCAGCCAAATCGCAGGCAGTTGATGGCCACGCCAAACACGCGCCAAAGTGAGCGCATCCTCCAGCGCTTGGGCCCGCCCACCAAGGCCTTGCAAACTGACATTCGGCCTGCCATCGGAGAGCATGACCAAGCTGGGCGAATGCCCCAGACGTTTTTCTGCCAATGCCACTTGCAGGCATTGTTCGATGGCGCGGGCCAAGGGCGTGCCGCCGCCACCGGGCAGGCCCGACAAACTGCGTTTGGCGCGTACCAGCGATTTGGTGGGCGGCAACAGCACCTCGGCTTGGGTGCCTCTGAAACCGATCACACACACTTGATCGCGGCGGGCATAGGACTGGGTCAACAGCAATTCGACCGCGCCTTTGGCTTCGGCCAGTCGGTGCAGTGCCGCCGAGCCGGACGCATCGATGGCAAATATCAAGCAGGTGGGGCTGTGCTCTGCATACCGGTGAACATGGAAATCTTCGGTGCGGATCGCCAGTTTGGCGCGTGAATGGCTGGGCTGACGCCGCAATTTTTGCCGGGGCACCGCCGCGTGAAGCGTGGCCAGCACATGCAGTCGTGCGCCTTGGCGAGGGTTGCCTGGGCGTGGCGGCAGGGGAGTGCCGCGCAAAAAACTGGGTTTGCGGTTGCCGCTGCGGCCCTGCCCACGCCCCGCAGGGGCTGCGGTTTTGTGGTCTGCCAGTTGGGCCAGCACATCAGCCGGCAGCGTGGCCAAGGCTGCTTCAAGCATCAGCTCGGCCATGTCTTGCGGGTCAAACGCCGGTGGGTCAGCCGGTGGCTCAGTTGGCGACTGCTCTGGCGGCTCTGGCGGCGGCGGTGGCTCGGACGGGCTGTCGTTTTGTGCTTCGGGCTCGGGTGGCGCGGCTTGTTGATCGGGTGGAACAGGCGCACGGGTGGCGCGGGGTGTTAACACCAATCGGGCGGCGCGGCCCAAGTCTTCCTCTTGCACCTGATCGCTGCCGCGCAAAGCGGCCAGCAATTTGGCCAATTTCACGGTTGCCAAGCAAGCCCGCAAGCTGTCCACCCCCAGCGAGTGCGCGGTTTGGCAAACCGCTTGCACCACGGCGTCTTCCATGTCCAAGTGCAGGGCATGGGCGCGCAGCGCAGACAAGTCCATGGAAGGCAGCGTGTCCAGCATCCAGCGGGTGTTGTCGTCTTCGCCGCCAGCGCGACCCATGTGGCGTAAATCGAGCCAGATGCCCAACCGCTCTTGCAAGCCACCTGCCATCGGGGGTTCATCTTCGAGAGATTCGTCCAGCGCCACCAAGCCAATGAACGTATCTTGTGCGGTTTGTTGTCGGCTTGCCTGGACTTGGCCCTGGTCCAGCACCTGTCCCAAGATGGCGGCGGTGCCGTCTGGCAAACGCTCTGCCATGGGCAAGAGCAACAAGGTGGGATCGGGCTGTGTCAGCACTCCGGGCTGGTAGATGGCGCGTCCGGCGTGCAATGTGGCACCCAGATCCAGACCGCCCAACAGCCGCTCGCTGTCTGCATGGCCCGGAACGCGTCGCAATGCCGGATGCAAGCGGGTGAGTTGCGCCAACCATTCGTCACGCACCGGTCCGTGCGGTGCACGCAACCAGACGCCACGCAAACCGCAGGGGTCGATACTGAGCGCAGCCGCGGCCCACAGGGCGTCGTCCCATGCCAGGTTCACGCGCCCAGCACCTCCTCAAGCGCACGTTGCACACGCGTGCCCGAACCGGTGTCGTCCAGCGGATTGCGCCGCAAGCGGTGGCGCAAGGCCAAGGGCGCAATCTGCCTGAGGTGTTCAGTGGTCACCGATTTTTTGCCTTGCAGGGCGGCATAGGCGCGGCTGGCGCGCATCAAGGTGAGTTCGGCACGCAAACCGTCGGTGCCGAGCTTTTGGCACAGCTGCGCGCAGGTGCGCAGCAAGTCGTCGCCGGTGTGTACTTTTTCCAGGCCTTTGCGTGCTTTGACAATGTGTTTGCGCAACGCCTCGTTGTCAGCGGCACAGCTGTCGCGAAACGCTTGCGGGTCGCGTTCAAAAGCATCGCGGCGCTTGATCACCAGCACACGTTGGTCCAAGTCTTGGGGCGTGCGCACTTCCACCGACAGACCAAAACGGTCGAGCAACTGCGGGCGCAGTTCGCCTTCTTCGGGGTTGCCGCTGCCAACCAACACAAAACGCGCAGGATGGCGAATGCTCAAGCCTTCGCGTTCCACCACATTTTCACCGGAGGCGGCCACATCAATCAGCAAATCGACCAAATGGTCTTCCAGCAAATTGACTTCATCGATGTACAAAAAACCGCGATTGGCTTGCGCCAGCAGGCCCGGAGAAAACGCTTTGATGCCTTGGCTGAGTGCTTGCTCCAAATCCAGTGCGCCCACCACGCGGTCTTCGGTGGCGCCCAAGGGCAAATCGATGACTGGCACAGGTTTGCTTTCGGTGGCGATTTTGCTGCCTGCTTTCAAGCGACTGCAGTCGGGGCAATTCGCCAACTGGCTTTGCGGGTCGCAGCCATAGGCACAACCTTTGACCACGTGTATCGGGGGGAGCAAGTCTGCCAATGCCCGCACCGCGGTGGACTTGCCGGTGCCTCTGTCGCCCAGTGCGAGCACGCCGCCCACTTTGGGGTCGACAGCGACGATTTGGATCGCCAGTTTCATCTCGTCCTGGCCGACGATGGCGGAGAAGGGAAAGGGAATAGCCATGGAGCGATCTTACGAAAGGCGCACAGCAACCCGGTCGCCATGCTGAATCAAGGAAAAAATCAGGCGACCGTCAGTTCGAGGCAGGTTCGTACACCCCTTCCAAACGGTCTTCGAGTTCATCACTGGCTTGTTGGAGTTGCCGCAACATATCGGCGTCTGGGGTCCAGTAAGAACGCGCGGAGGCTTCGATCAAACGGTT
>JBEDFU010000111.1:0-6407 GCA_041174965.1 Pseudomonadota bacterium
ATTACATTTTGGATTTCGAAGCCAAGTCTTTGGTCAACATCAAAGCCCAAGGCGGCAATGTGATCCCCATTTCAGCGGACGAACTCAAAAAATGGCGTGCCACGGCGCCCGACTTTTTGGCCGACTGGGAAAAAGCCACAGCTGCTGCATCGGGCGATGCAGAAACCCCCAAGCGGGTCGCAGCACGCTGGCGCCAAATTTTAGGCCTCTGATATCCAGCGTCTTCTTGGCTGAGGCCTGCCACCGAAGGCAACATCCGAACGCTTGATTGCAACCACCCACAACTCCCAAGTTGATGGGTGGTTCTTTATTTGACCCACGCTTTTCTCAAACCGGCCTGTGGCCGTGATGGCGCACCCCATTTTTCAGGACCACACCACATGCAAAAAATCAGCGAATGGGTACACAAATTGGCTTTGGTGCTGCTGCTCATGGGCGCAATGGGCATGATCATTTCCATGCTTCTGGGCTTTGCCGATGTTGTGGGAACCAAGTTTTTTGGATGGCCCGTGCCCGGCACTTTGGAAATCACCGAAAGCACCATGGTGCTGATCGTGTTTGGTGCGCTGGCCTTCACCCAATCGCAGCGCGGCCACATCCGGGTGGAAATTTTTTACACCGATCGGGGCCCACGCACCAAAGCCTTCATGGACGCAGTCACCCATTTGGTGGCCATTGCCTTCTTTGCTTTGGTGGCCTGGCAGGGTTTCAACGAAGCCCTATACAGCTTGGAAATCAACGAGGCCACCATGGGGTCCATTCGATTCCCTTTGTTTCCTGCGCGCTTGCTCCTGGTGGTGGGCTGTGCCTTGTTGTTGGTGCAGCTGGGCTTGGACCTGATCAAAGACATTCGCCACATGGTCACTGGGGAGTCGGGGGCTCAGCCACACGCCCAGCAAAGTTTTCAATAAACCCTTCCGGACAATCTCATGCCATTACTTTCTCCTGAAACCACCGGAATTGTCGTTGTCAGTCTTTTGCTGATTTGGTTGGTGCTGGGTGCACACATTGGTGTGGCCTTGGGCCTGGCCGGCTTCTTGGGCATTTACCTCTCGGTCGGCCCCGATGCGGCATTCGCCCAAATCGCCGCCATTCCTTTTGGCACCACCAACTCGTTCTCGTTGGCGGTGATCCCTTTGTTCATTTTGATGGGCTCGTTTGCCACGGCATCGGGCATCACCACCGACCTGTTTCGCATGGCCTATGTGTGGCTGGGTGCACTGCGCGGCGGGTTGGCGATGGCCACCGTGATGTCCTCGGCCGCATTTGGTGCGGCATCGGGCTCGACCATCGTCAACGCTGCCGTGTTCACCAAAATGGCCATGCCGGAGATGGCCCGTTTTGGCTATGACGTGCGGCTCAACGCCGGTTGCATTGCCGCCGCAGGCACCTTGGCCGCGCTCATTCCGCCGAGCATCTTGATGGTGGTGTATGCCGTCATCACCGAGCAATCGATTGGCAAGCTGCTGATCGCTGGTGTGGTGCCGGGCATCCTGACCGCCATCATTTACTGCACCGGCATTTATGTGTTCGCCCGCGTGCGCCCGGACTTGGCCCCACTGGCCAACCTGAAGTTCACCTGGACCGAGCGCTTTCAGTCGCTCAAGGGTGTGTACGGCATCATGATTTTGTTTTCCGTTGTGGTGGGCGGCATTTATGGCGGCTACTTTCCTGCCACTTATGCGGGTGCGGTGGGCGCTTTTGGGGCTTTCGTCATTGCCCTGGCCAGACGTAAGTTGACACCGGGCTCACTCATCGATGTGCTCAAAGAAGCGGCCGTCACCACCTCGGTGATCTTCATCATCGTGGTCGGCGGCATTTTGTTTGCTCGCTTTCTCACCTACTCGGGCCTGGTGACCACCATCTCCAGTTTCATGATCGGCTTGGGGGCCGACAAATACACTTACTTGCTTTGCTTTGTGGTGTTGTTCACCATTTTGGGCTGCTTCATTGAACCCATCGCCATCATGGTGATGACCCTGCCCATCATGTTCCCGGTCATGAAAGAAGCCGGCTTCGACCCGATTTGGTTGGGCGTGGTGGCTGTGAAACTGGCCGAGATTGGGGTGCTGACGCCGCCGGTGGGGCTGAATGTCTTTGTGGTGAAAAGTTCCTCGCCGATACCGGTCACCCTGGGGCAAGCCTTTGCCGGGGTGACACCATTTATTTTGTTGGACTTTTTGTCCCTGGGTCTGTATGTGATCTTCCCTGAGATGATCCTCTGGTTGCCCAACCTCACGGCACCTTGATTTTTTCAAACCACAACTTCAAAGGATTTACCGATGTCGGTGCTCAAGCCTGATCAAGCCCAGTTTTCCAGCCATGTGCAAGTGCTCATCATTGGAGCGGGCGCTTGCGGAACGATTGCCGCTTTGGCCGCCAATGAACGCGGTGCAGAAGTGTTGATCTTGGAGCGTGACGCGCGCCCCATGGGCAACACCTCTTTGTCGGGCGGTCAAATTCCGGCCGCCGGAACCCGCTTGCAAAAAGCCGCTGGCCTGATGGACGACACACCCGACTTGCTGTTCCAAGACCTGGTGGCCAAAGCCCATGGCGAATGTGATTTGGAAATCGCCCGCCACATTGCCCACGCCTCCGGCCCGACCGTGGAATGGCTGGCCGAGCGCTACCAATTGCCTATTTCACCGGTGCTGGACTTTCAATACCCGGGCCACAGCCGCCCGCACATGCACGCCTCTCCCACCCGCTATGGCGCGGAGTTGCTGGCGGTGCTGGTGTCTGCGGTCGAGCGCGAGGGCATCCCAATTGCCACCTCGGCCCATGTGACCGACTTGTTTGCCGATGCCGATGGTCGGGTGCACGGGGTGCGGGTCAAACGGCCCGATGGCAAGACCGAAGACATGGGCTGCGATGTGCTGATCTTGGCCTGCAACGGTTTTGGCGGCAACAAAGACATGCTGCGCCAGTACATCCCCGAAGCCGTGGATTTGTTCTATGAAGGCCACGCTGGCAACCAAGGCGATGCGGTGATCTGGGGAACGGCCTTGGGGGCCTCGATCAAAGACATGGGCTCGTTCCAAGGCCATGGTGCTGTGGCCACCCCGCACGCGGTTCACCTGAGTTGGCCCACGGTCACCGAAGGCGGCTTTCACGTCAACCAAGCGGGCCAGCGGTTTTCCAACGAGAACTCTGGCTACTCCGAGCAAGCCTTGCATGTGCACCGCCAAGCCGGTCAATATGCCTGGGCCATTTGGGACGAACGCGGCGAAATCCCTGCCAACAAGCAGCACAGCCACATGCAGGCCAACGAGGCAGGTGCCATCAAACGCCATGACAGCATTGCCTCTTTGGCCAAGGCCATCGGCTGTGACGAACAGGTTTTGGCAGCCACATTTGCCGACGTGGCTGCATGCGCCAGCGGTCAAAAGGCCGACGCGCTCGGGCGCGACTTCACCCACAAGCCAGCCTTGCAAGCCCCGTATTACCTGTGCAAGATCATTGGTGCGCTGACCCACACCCAAGGGGGTTTGGAAATCAACACCGACATGCGTGTGCTGCGCACCGATGGCCGTGTGTTCCCCAATTTATTGGCCGGGGGTGGCGCTGCACGCGGGCTGTCCGGCCCTGCCGATTGGGGCTATTTGTCGGGCTCCGGCTTGCTCATGGCCACCAGCTCTGGCCGCTTGGCCGGGGAAACCGCCGCCGCACAAGTGGGCGCCGCCAAAGGCTGACCGGCGCCATGGCACAACCGCCCTGCTCTGCCCACCTGGGTTAAAAAAATCATGGCCCGCCGCCCATTGGTTTTGTGCGAAAACATGCGGGCCGTGCCCTACGTGCCCTTTTACTTGGCATTGGCAGGCGGTTATTGGCAAAGCGAAGGCTTGGATGTGCACCATGTGGTTTCGCCAGCCACCACCAACACCCCGTTGAAGTTGCTCGACGGCAGTGCAGATGTGTCCTGGGGCGGGCCGATGCGGGTCATGATGCACCACGATGCCGACCCGCGCTGTCCCTTGGTGTGCTTTGCCCAGGTGGTGGCCAAAGACCCTTTTGTGTTGGTGGGTCGCAGCCGCAAGCGGCGTTTCCAGTGGGCTGATTTGCAAGGCCTGCGCGTGGCACCGGCCGGTGACGTGCCCACCCCCTGGATGACCTTTCAAGACGACTTGCAACGTGCCGGGCTAGACCCCGCACGCATCGCCGCACACCGTGTGCGCCCGATGGCGCGCAACCTGAACGCCTATTTGCGCGGCCACGTGGATGTGGTGCAACTGTTTGAACCCTACGCGGATCAACTGGTGCAGCAAGGTCAAGGCCATGTGTGGCACCGCTTCACGCAGCGCGGTGACATTGCCTACACCACGTTTTACGCCACGCGCACCATGACCCAACGCCGCCGCGATGACTGCCTGCGCTTGGTGGCTGGCATGGCGCGCGCCCAAAAAGCCTTGGCGGCATCCAGCGCAGCCGATGTGGCCCAAGCGGTCGCGCCGTTTTTGCCCACGCTGGCACCAGAGGCGTTGACGCGCATCGTGCACAGCTACCGCTTGCATGGTCTGTGGGCCACCCAACCCGACTTGCCCGCAAGTGCTTTTTTGCGCCTCAAAGCGGCTTTGGTCTCAGGTGGTTTGATTCAACGCGACCCCAGCTACGTGCAAGTGGTGGACGAAGCCCTCAGCCTCAACCCTTGAATGAAGGACCTTGACCATGCATCCCAGCACCGCTGTTCCCACCATCCACATCGGGCCTTTTTTAGACGGCGATCCACAAGCGCAAGCTCAGATTGCACATCAGGTGGCGCAAACGTGTGAGCAAACCGGTTTTTTGATCATTTCAGGTCACCGTTTTCCCAGCGGCTTGTTCGAAACCGCCACCCAACAGCTGTTTGATTTTTTCGATCTGCCGCACGAGACCAAGCAGCAATGGCACCCCACAGGCGCGTCCAAGCAGCGCGGCTTTCATGGCTTTGCCACACGCGGACTGGCGCACACCTTGGGTCAAAAAACGCCACCCGATTTGCGCGAGTCTTTGTTCCTGGGCCCGATAGACGATCACCGGGCGCATTACCAACACCTGCCGCAAGCCGCCACCAGTTATGCCCCCAACCTGATCCCCAACCTGCCCACGGGTTTGGACCAAACTTTGGTGCGCTTGTACCGCGCTTATGAACGCTTGGCCGAGGACATGATGCGCTTGTTTGGGGCGGCTTTGCGCTTACCCACCGGTTATTTTGACGGGGTGTTGCAGCGCCACTTCAGCATTTTGTCGTGCCACCACTACCCGGTTTTATCCGAGGCACCCATGCCGAATCAACTGCGCACCGGTGCGCACACCGACTATGGGGCGATGACCATCTTGGCCTCTACCGATGCGCAAGGCGGCTTGGAGGTGCAAATGCCCGATGGCCAATGGCGCGCCGTTCAGGCCCAGCCAGGCGAGTTTGTGGTGAATTTGGGCGACATGATGGCGCGCTGGACCAACGACAAATGGGCCTCAACTTTGCACCGCGTGGCCAATCCGCCGGTGGGCATGGCCCAAAGTCGTCGCTTATCGATCGGTATGTTTGTGCACCCCAACTACGATCAAAGCATTGCCAGTGTGCCCACCTGTGTGGCCCCGGGTGAAACGCCCCGCTACCCGGCCATGACAGCCGGCGAGCACATCCAACGCAAGATCGAAGCCAGCCACCTCAAGGCTTGATTCAGCCCAGGAGTTGTCCCAGGGCTTGACCGATCGAGGTCACTGGGTTGGCACTGTCGAGGTCTTTCAGCGTTTGCTGCAACAAGGCCACGCCCTCGGGCTTCAAAGTCAGCGCGGCATTGGCATTGAACTTGGCCAGCACGCGTGCATCACTGGGTGGACGGGTGTGGTTGCCGTCGACATCGTCAATGCGCTGGGTGATCTTTTCTCCGGTGGTCAATTCGCAGGTGATGACCGCTTCAAAGCGCTGCGGAAAGCGGGCATTGGCCAGAGGCACCCAACTGATTTTTTGCGCCAAGGCGCGCACATCTGCCGATGCACTGCGCTCAAAACTGGTCACATCCACACGCCCCTCCACCCAACGCATGGCCACGGTGATGGGCAAGCTCCAACGCGCCGCATGGCCATTCGCAGGGTTCAAAGCCCTGGCCCAGGGTTCGCAAATGACTGGCGCAGCACCTTCGGGCACCTCGCACACCACCGCTTTGATCTGCGCCACTTGCACCCCGCGCTGCGCCAACAAACCTGCGGCTTCGATGAAAGGGTGCAGGTAATGACAACAGGGGTGAAATTTGATGGCCGCGTCGGGCATGTGCCAGCGCTGACCCAAATCCCCCACCGATTGGGCAAAGCGCTCAGCAGCGGCTGGGTCGTGGGCGAATTGGGCAAACAAACCCCAGCGGCCATCGAGCGCTGTCTCCGGCCCGGTCATGCCCGCTTTGGCCAATTGCACCGCCATCAAGCCCGAA
>JBEDFU010000112.1:0-4352 GCA_041174965.1 Pseudomonadota bacterium
GTCCAAGTAGCTGCGCTGTTCGTTGTTGTTGGTGTCGTTGGAGGCTTGGATGGCCAACTCACGCATGCGCTGCAGCATGTCGGTGATTTCGTTGGTCGCACCTTCAGCGGTTTGGATCAGGGTGATCGCGTCGCCTGCATTGCGCACCGCTTGGTTCAAGCTGCGGATTTGCTGGGTCATGCGAGTGGCAATGGCCATACCTGCCGCATCGTCGCGAGACGAGTTGATGCGCTTGCCGGTCGACAACTGCTGCATCGAGACTTGCTGGTTGCGCTCGGTCAATTTGAGCGCCGCCTGCGAGAACAATGCTTTAACGTTGGTATTGATCACTGCCATTTTGTTTTCTCCTGACTAACTTCAGTCAATCTTTCAAGGTGTTATGCAAGTCCTGTGCCTACTTCTACAAATCTTATTTGCATGCACCTGGACGATTCACGATCTCAGTTAGGTCTTATCAATGTCGTTGTAGTGGCATCCTGTTGCAGCTGGGTGGCAATCACTTGCCACACCTTGCAAAAGCTTGCCGCCTGGTTCGACGGGTTAATGCTCAGCCGTTGCATGGGCCTTGGAAGACGTTGCAAAGTCTTTCAAGGTGTCTGCTTCAGCGGCCAATTCAATTTGATCGGGGTACTGCTTGAGGCCTTCGTGGGCCACTTCCAATGCACGCACCGGGTCGAGGTTGCAACGCAAGGCGCGAACCAGCATCACATAGGTGAAGGGGGGTGTTTTGTCGCCTTGGACAGCGCGCAGTTGCTCCATCAATTCCACTGACAGGGCCCACTCTTGGCGCATCAGGGCCAACAAGCCAGTGATGGCCAAAATGTCTTCGCTCTCGGGATACAGGCTCAATCCTGCATCGCCCAAGGCAATGGCCAATCCATCTTTGCCTTCGGTCACCAGGGCTTGAATCGCCTCACGGATCTCTGCGGGCTGGAAACGAGAAACCTCGCGGTCGCTCAGCATGCGGCCCACTTGGGCGCTGGTGATGATCTCTTGTGCCAAAACAGTCATGACGGACTCCTGAATTAAATGTTGCGTTGGTCTTGGTCCTGAATTCCAAGACCACGTCAACCATTAAGCATCTTGCGTGCCAGCTTTTAAAGCTCCTGTTTCGCAAGTTTTGGGCTTACATATCCGGCCCTTAACCAATACTTAAACGCTGATATATTTTTTTGAATAATTTTTAAGTTCTCAATATCGCATTTCGTGGCCATTGACGGAATTGGCGGCAATGTGTGGTCATGGCAGCGGCAAAGTTCTGTCGAGACTTTGACAAACATTGCCGCCATGCACCTCATAAGTATTCATTTGCCTTGGTACTTAACTTGCTTGTGGGTTTGTCCATATAGATCCCGAGAAGACCCCACATCAGGACAACGACATGAGCGTGATCAACACCAACATCAAAGCGGAGATGGCCATCTCCGCTTTGCGCATGAACGAACGGCCCTTGGCCGTCGCCATGCAGCAAATGTCGACCGGCAAACGCATCAACTCGGCCCGCGACGATGCCGCTGGTTTGGCCATTGCCAATTGGATGACCACCGAGGTGCGCTCGCTGAACCAAGCCATTCGCAACAGCACCGACGCCATCTCCTTGCTGCAAACCGCAGACGGCGCCAGCAGCGAAATCACCGAGATGTTGCAACGCATGCGCGAACTGTCTGTGCTGGCAGCCAATGACACCTATTCAGCGGCGCAGCGGCAATACATGAACATGGAGTACCAGCAGCTGAAAAAGCAAATGGTGCAAATTGCCGACAACACCGAGTGGAACGGCTTTCCCATCCTCAACGGCTCCAACGGCTTGCCGATTGGCTTTGTCGCCAAAACCACCGGCTTTGGTCAGCTCTACGATTTGGACCTGCCCTCCCCCATGCCCACCATTGGCTCGCAAGACCTGGCCATCAACGGTGTGGCGATTGGCATTCCGCAATCAGAAGACGATGAGTTGTCGCCACTGGCCAACCGGCAATACAGTGCCATTGCCCGGGCAGCGGCCATCAATGCGCGCAAAGAGCAATCGGGCGTGCGGGCCATTGTTCAACCCAATACCGTATCTGGGTTTTCGGGCGACAGCTTTCTGGCTGCCACGTCGGGCACCTTGGTGATCAACGGCAGATCGACCACCATCACCACCACCAGCGCCGACCCCTTGGTCAACCGCGATGTGGCGGTGCGGGCGATCAACGAAATGGCGCCCTACACCGGCATCCGTGCCAGTGCGCCCGGCCCCATAGGCAGCGGCATCAAGCTGGCGGCAGAAGATGGCCGCAACATCGAGGCGCAATGGACGTCCACCGACGGCAACTTTTCAATTTTGCAAACCGGCACCATCGCCTTGACCAGCGAGCGCGAAGAAGCCCTCACCTTGTCCAGCACCAGTGGCCGCATCGACCGCTGGGGTTTGACCCCTGGCGAATTCAAATCCTCCCTCACCCGCGCCAATATCTTGCCGCGCACGGTGGACGCCAACTTGCCATTCACCGCCACACCGCTGCAAGACGGCGACTTGACCATCAATGGCGTGGCCATCCGTGGCACCACCTTGGCCGATGACGATCTCTCAGAGACGGACGGCACGGTCATCAGCAGCGACCCGCTCAGCAGCGCCATTGCCTTGGCAGCGGCCATCAACGAAAGCGCTGAGGCCACCCATGTGCATGCCATTGCCACACCGGCGCGTTTGCAAGGGCAAGCCATCACCACCACCGGTGACGCCTCCCCCGTGCCTTTCCGGCTGAACAATGTCGACGTGTTTGTGGTGCTGTCCCTCACCGACACCACCACATCGCGTTTGAAAAACGTGTCGAATGCCATCAACTTTGGCACCAGCTCACACGGCGTCAAAGCCACCTTGAATGACAGCGGCGGCATTGACCTGACCACTCCCGATGGTCGCAACCTGTCGGTGGAATGGGACGGCGCCGTCGCCCCTGCCGAATTGGGCCTGAGCGATTTGGTCTCGCCCACAGCCGGCGTGAACTTGCAAACTTTTTATGGCGCTGTGACGCTCGAATCTGAAGCCCCCTTCAGCATCGAGCCCGGTGTCAACGGCTACGACGCCACATCCAACTTCAGCGCGCTGGGTTTTCAAGCGGGCAGCTACGGCACCCACACCAGTGGACAACTGAGCTTTCAAGTGGGCGCCCGGTATTTGCAGCGCACCACCATCGACATGCCCGACTTTGGCAAGGATGGCGCACTCACCGGTGTGATCACCGCCGACGTCAACGAAAAAGACCCTTTGATCAACATCTCAACGGTTGAGAAGGCCAACGAGTCCATCACCCTGCTCGATGGTGTGATCAACAACGTCAACTTGGCCCGCGCCAATGTGGGTGCGGTGATCAACCGCCTCAACCACGGCATCGACAACTTGACCAACGTGAGCATCAACACCTCTGAGTCGCGCAGCAAGATCCAAGACACCGATTACGCCCAGGCCTCGAGCGAAGTGGCGCGCACCCAAATCATTCAACAAGCGGCCACCGCCATCTTGGCGCAGGCCAATGCGAATCAACAGTATGTGATGAAGCTGTTGCAAGGCTAAGCCGATGACCACCCTCCCATCCGTGAAATGTTGAACCCGTCAATGCATCAGGAACATTTTTTGCTTCGTTAAAACCACGCGGAAATTTTTTGCCGCTCAACTTGGAAACTTGCCACATGTCTTTGTACACAGAATTGATGAGCCAGGGTGTCAACCCGATGTATTTTCAAGAGGGCTTGATCAAACGCTTCGAGCCCGAAGAAATTCGCTACACCATTCAAGAGTTGTTGGCCCAGCCACAGCACCAAGACTTGGCGCGCGCTTTGGGCGATGCCGGGCTGGCCATTTACCCCGACAGCGAAGACCTGCTGGTCATCAACGCCATGATGGCCATGCTGCGCCAAGACTGGGAACAGGTGTTTGAACACATGAAGCCCTTGCTCACCGTGCGCGGTGAGCGCACCACGGCCGCCTCTTACCGCATCTTGGTCCAAGCCCTGATCAAGCGCTTGGACTATTCATCGGCCTACAGCGTGCTCACCGAAGCCCTGTCGCGTTACCCCGAAGACGAAGCCATGCAATCGGTGCACATTCAGTTATTAGAATGGGTCGAGCGTTTGGATCAGCAGCAACGTCCCCAGTGAGGCCGCTTTGAACGCCCGCATCCCCATCAGCCCAACCGGAGATTCAGTGTCTTTGACTGAAACCCTGCCTTTGGACCATTGGACCAATTTCTTCAAGTTGGCTCAGATGGGCATGCTGCGCATCGACCAGTTGTTCCAAAAAACACAAGCCTTGGTGGACCAAGGCATGCAGGCCGAAGCCGTGCAGCTGTATTTGGCCTATGCCACACAGCCCA
>JBEDFU010000113.1:0-3484 GCA_041174965.1 Pseudomonadota bacterium
GGCTCGGCGCTTTAGCTCAGTCGGTTAGAGCGATGGAATCATAATCCACAGGTCCGCGGTTCGAATCCGTGAAGCGCCACCAAAATACCCAACGAAATCAGATGTTTACGGAAACTCACAAGGTTCCGCCCACAGCCCGCACCCTCTCACGAGGTGCGGGTTTTTTGTAATGGGGTAACGCATGTTTTTTCGTACATTAGGCCAATGACTTTGCGCCTATTCGTGTCACCAAAATTTGCAACGCCAACCCTCCTGCGCCAAGTGCTGATCTGGTGCAGTGGTGCACTGGTCATGGCCAGCTTGGTGGGTTGCGCGCATCAAACACCTAGTGTGGTCAAACATGAGCCCAATGTGGCCCAGGCTGGCCACATTTGGCACAGCGCCGACCAGGCCCAGTGGCGCGAAGTGCGTTTTCCGGGAAAGCTTGCCACCCGCTACACCCTGGTGAACCATGAAGGTCAGTCTTGGTTGCGCGCCGATGCACAGAGCTCGGCCAGCATGCTCAGGCAAAAAATCGAACCAGCCAATGGGCACTATTCACGCATTCGCTTCCCGTTGGTGATTGAGCAACCCTTGATGAATGCCGATGTGGCCCGGCAAGACAAGGAGGACTCTCCGGCGCGGGTCATTCTGGCTTTTGACGGCGATCGCAGCGAGTTTTCAGCGCGCGAAGCTGCCCTCAGCGAGCTCAGCCACTTGATGACCGGTGAGCCCATGCCATATGCCACCCTGATGTATGTGTGGTGCCCCAAAAGAGAAGTGGGCAGCGTGGTGCACAACCCCCGCATCGACCGCATTCGCAAGCTGGTGGTGGCCGGCCCAGGGGACCGGCAAACCAGACATTTGATCGAGCGCGACTTCCGGGCCGATTTCGAACGGGCGTTTGGTCGCCCACCAGGGCGTTTGATCGGTATTGCCATCATGACCGACAGCGACAACACCCAAGGCCGGGCCCGCGCCTTGTACGGGACTATAGAGATTTGGTGATCAGTTGCGCATGCAGAACACGGCTAAGGCTCAGTGTTCTGCAACCGCCGACTGCCGTTTGCGCTTGGCCAGGATCCAGGCTGAGTTGAGACCGGTGAGAACCATGATGGGCCACAAAAAGGTACAGACCATGGCCCACAGGACGCGACTGGTCAACGTCGGGCCGTTCGGCGGTGTCTCGACCTTGTTGGGCCCCTCACTGAAGATGTGCCGGTAAGAGAACGTGATGAGACCGAAGACTGCGCCAACCAAGAGAAACACAACGATGTAGATGTTCAAGGCAATCTCCCGCATGAAAACCTTCAGGGCCACCTGGATCGGGGCTTGTCTGATCTGGGCCTAATGTTAGGCAATGTCAATTTTATTTGACGCTTTTAACTGTATATAACCAGTTACAAACCAGGGTTTACGGCTTCGACATGGGTTGTTGCGGCGGCTCATGGGGCTGCATTGGGGTCATCTTCAACCGCCTGATGACCACTGTTAAAGTGGGGGTGACGTGCTGCGAAGCTGGGTACCCATTGGGTATCTCAAGTTTTAGCACCCGCTGACGATCTGAATGCGAGAGCCCCATTGTTCACACAAGCCTGATGACCTCCCGCCCCTGCCCCCACACCGAAAGCCTGTTGATGAAACACTTGATCACCTCCTTCACCGCCTTGGTGCTGACCTGCACATCGGCTTGGGCGCAAGACGACAAGCCTGCCGGTTGTTTGGTGGCGCATTTCAAGGGCATGAGCCTGCGCACCAACGATGCCGCCCAAAGGGCCAAGTTGGCCGAGGAATGGCTGCGCAAGTTCATTGGCAGCTGCAACAAAGAGCAAATCGCTGCGATCAAATCCAACAGCCCGGACTGGTTGGGCACGGCCCACACGCACGACATCAACATGATCATCGATGCGAGTTTTGAAACCATTGCCAAAAACAACCCGTCGCAAATTGCAGGGCTGTATGAGTCGCTGGCCAAAGAGCGCAAATCCACCACCGAGGTCGTCAGCTCTGGCGTGGCCCGCGCCCCCGTGGTGCAAAGTGCACCGGTCAACGCCCCCCCCATTGGCGGCCTGAACTACGGCAACATTGCCGCTCCGGGAAGCACCGTGGGCACGCAAAACAGCACGGTCAACAACGCGACCCTCAAAGTCCCCAGCGACACCACCAACATCACCTTGGCGCCCAAAACCAACTGATGCAGCCAAAGCCGTGGCACGAGCGGGGCTAACCCTTCCTGCTCAAAGAAGCGCTTGCCACCTGCACCCATAATGCAGCTCCCTACATGGCAGGCGCTGTCCCGATGAAATGGAAAATGTCCGATCGCTCTTTGTTTGCGATCTTGTTGCGCTCCCCTTGGTGGGTGAGTTTTGTGCTGGTGGCCGCCATATCTCTGGCTGCTTCTGCGCTGTTGCCCGATGAATACAAAATCGTTGGCGCTTTGTGCAGCCTCCCGTTTGCCGTGGTTGGTGCAGTGGCCGCTTGGCGACAGCGCAACCAACTCAGTCCCGCCCAAGCACAAGCTTTGCAAACTGCCTTGGCAGAAATGCATTGGCGCGAGTTTTCACCGTTGCTCAGTCAGGCATTTGTTCATCAGGGCTACACCGTGACTGCCTTGAGCCATGGTTTGGCCGACTTCGCTTTGAAGCGCCAGGGTCGAACCACCCTGGTATGCGCCAAGCGTTGGAAGGCCGCTGCCTGGGGCATGGATAGCTTGCAAGCCTTGCTGAGCGAGCGAGACAGCCAAGACGCCTTGGGCCTGATGTGCGTGAGTTTGCAAGACATGCCCCAACCCTTGAAAAAATTCGCTGCCCAACACCAAGTGACATGGTTATCGGGACAAAGCCTGTGGGCTTTGGTGGCACCGGTTCACGCATCAACCACACCCAAAACATGAGCACTCACACCACACCCCAAGCCTTGACCCCTGCCGACCGCATCCGTGGTGCTTTGTGGGGCATGCTGGTGGGCGACGCCCTGGCCATGCCAGTGCATTGGTATTACCGGCTGTCTGACTTGCAGCGCGACTTTGGCGAGGTGCGCGACTTCCAAGCGCCCAAAGCGCATCACCCCAGCTCCATCATGTCGTTGTCGAGCACGGCGCGCGCCGGTCGTGGCGTGCAGGTGGGTGAGGTGGTGGGCGAAGTCATTCTCAAAGGAAAAAAGCACCACTGGGGGCCACCCAACCGGCATTACCACCAAGGCATGCAAGCGGGCGAGAACACCTTGAACGCCTTGTGCGCCAGACTGGTGTTGCGCTCCATGACGCAAAGGCTAGGCCACGACACAGAGGATTTTTTGTCTGAGTATGTGGCCTTCATGACCACCCCCGACAGCCACAACGACACCTACGCCGAGTCTTACCACCGTGATTTTTTTGCCAACTGGGCAAAGGGCATCCCGCCCAACCGCTGTGCTGGCGCCGAAGGGCACGACACTGCGTCCATCGGTGGCTTGGTCGGATTGGCCCCGGTGATCTTGGGCATGGCCGCTCAGCATGGGGTTGAAA
>JBEDFU010000114.1:0-9702 GCA_041174965.1 Pseudomonadota bacterium
GGCCCTGGGCCGTGGGACTTGCCACACGCCAGCGGGCCAAAAGCCGCGCATGATTGGCCACACCCAGCCCCGCCGGATTGCGGCCACCACGGTCGCGCGGCGCATTGCCGACGAGCTGCAAACCCCTTTGGGCGAGGTGGTGGGTTACAAAATTCGCTTCCAAGACCGCTTGAGCCCGGGCGCCTCGGTCAAGCTGATGACCGATGGCATTTTGCTGGCCGAGACGCAAACCGACCCCTTGCTGCTGGCCTATGACACCTTGATCATCGACGAGGCGCATGAACGCAGCCTGAACATTGATTTTTTGCTCGGCTATTTGCGGCAAATTTTGCCGCGCCGCCCCGATTTGAAAATCATCGTCACCTCGGCCACCATCGATGCCGATCGGTTTGCCAAGCACTTTGCCTCGGCCCACGGCCCCGCACCCGTGATCATGGTGTCGGGCCGCACCTATCCGGTGGAGTTGCGCTACCGCCCCTTTGAAGAGAGCCGCGAATATGGGTTGAACGAGGCGATTGCCGATGCCTTGGACGAGCTGTGGCGCGACCCACGCGGGCAGGGCGATGTGCTGGTGTTTTTGCCCGGTGAGCGCGAAATCCGCGATGCGGCCGACCATTTGCGCGGCCATTTGACGCGCCAACCGGCCTTGCGTGGCAGCGAGGTCTTGCCACTGTATTCACGCTTGTCCCAGGCTGATCAGGAGCGCGTGTTTGCCCCGCACCATGAACGCCGGGTTGTGTTGGCCACCAATGTGGCCGAAACCTCTCTGACCGTGCCTGGTATCCGCTGTGTGATTGACGCGGGCACCGCCCGCATCAAGCGCTACAGCTTTCGCAGCAAGGTCGAGCAGTTGTTGATTGAGCCCATCAGCCAAGCCGCCGCCAACCAGCGCAGCGGCCGCTGTGGACGGGTGGCCGAAGGCGTATGCATCCGCTTGTACGAAGAGAAAGACCTGACCACCCGACCGGCTTTCACCGAACCGGAAATCCTGCGCAGCTCTTTGGCGGGCGTGATTTTGCGAATGAAGTCGCTGCACCTGGGCGAGGTGGCCGAGTTCCCATTTTTAGAGGCGCCCAGGCCCAAGGCCATTGCCGATGGCTACCAACTGCTGTCGGAGTTGGCGGCGGTGGATGAGCAAAACCAACTCACCGAGTTGGGCCGCGCCTTGGCGCGTTTGCCGCTGGACCCGCGGGTGGGGCGCATGGTGCTGGAAGCGCGCCAACGCCAGTCTTTGAGCGAGGTGCTGATCATCGCCTCCGCCATGGGCATCCAAGACGTGCGCGAACGCCCGCCCGAGTCGCGCGCGGCAGCCGACCAAGCCCATGCCCGTTTTGACGACGACAAAAGCGAATTTGTCAGCTACCTGCGCTTGTGGGATTGGATCGAGTCGCACCGGGTGGGCGAGGACAAATTGAGCCAGCGCAAGCTGGAAAACCTGCTCAAACAAAGCTTCATCCATGTGCGGCGCTGGCGCGAGTGGCGCGATGTGCATGCGCAATTGGTGTCGGTGGTCACCGAGCAGCGCTGGACGCGCAACAGCACACCGGCCAGCCACGAGCAACTGCACCTGTCTTTGTTGTCGGGCTTGCTCGGCAACATCGGCTTCAAGCCCGATGACGATGAGGCCTACTTGGGGGCCAGGGGAATTCGCTTTTACCCCCACCCCGGCAACCGGCTGAAGAAAAAACCGGGTCGCTGGGTGGTGTGTGCCGAGCTGGTGGAGACCTCGCGCTTGTTTGGCCGCGGAATGGCGCAACTCGACCCCACCTGGCTGGAGCAGGTGTCCGAGCATTTGCTGCGGCGCCAAATGCTGGACCCGCATTGGGACAAACGCAGTGGGGACGTGCTGGCCATGGAGCGCGCCACCTTGTATGGTTTGGTGGTTTACAGCGGCCGGCGCAAACCCTATGCCCGGGTGGACGAGGCGGGTGCGCGGCAAATCTTCATCCGCGAAGCCTTGGTCGACGGCCAACTCGATGGCGATTGGCCTTTTTTGCGCGCCAACCAGCGCTTGTTGGCCCAGGTCGAGACCTTGGAGCACAAGTCGCGCCGACAAGATGTGCTGGTGGATGACGCCATCATCGAGGCTTTTTACGAGGCCCAACTGCCGGCCCATGTGAACAGCCGGCGCAGCTTGCAGCAGTGGTATGAAAAAGCCCGCGTCGCCCAACCCGAGCTCTTGTGCATGGGCCGCGAAGACCTGATGCGCCACAGCGCCCAAAGTGTCACCGCACAGGCCTTTCCCAATGCCCTGCGTTTGGGTGGGGTGGACTGTCGCGCTGAGTATTTGCATGCACCGGGTGACGCGCGTGACGGCATCACCGTCAGCGTGCCCTTGTTTGTGCTCAATCAAGTCAGCGAAGAGCGCACCGAATGGTTGGTGCCGGGCATGCTCAAAGACAAGATCCAAGCCTTGCTCAAAAGCCTGCCGCAAAAACCGCGTTCGCGTTTTGTGCCCCTGCCAGAAGCCGCGGCCAGGCTGGCGCAAGCCATGGGCGAGAGCGAAGCCTTTGGCCTGGGTTCCTTGACCGATGCCTTGTTGGCCCGGGTGCGCAGCGAAACCAGCCTGGATGTCAAACGCGCGGACTTCAAGCTGGACATGCTGAGTCCGCACTTTTTCATGAACCTGCGGGTCATCGACGAGCATGGTCGTCAATTGGGCATGGGCCGCAACCTGGGTGCGCTCAAGGCCGAATGGGGCAGCCAAGCGCGTGGCGCGTTTCAGGCTTTGGCCCAACTCAAAACCCTGGCACCGGTGGCCCCTGGTGATCAGTCCACCAAGGCCTCCGATGCCAAGCCTGCCATGGGGACCTCACCGGGGCCAAGCCAAACGCCAGCGCAGGCCAAACCCGGTTCAGGCCACTCCAGCGGGGCCGCGTCCAGCGATCAAAAGTACACCGGTTGGGACTTTGGCGCATTGCCCGAACTGATGGAAATTCGCAAGTCTGGGCAGGTGTTGGTGGGCTTTCCGGCGCTCGTCGATGCGGGAGACGGTGTGAGCATCGAGGTCTTTGACGAACCCGAAATGGCCACCGCCAAACACCGCGCCGGCCTGCGGCGTTTGTTTGCCTTGCAAATCAAAGATGCGCTGAAGTACCTGGAAAAAAACATCCCCGACTTGCAAAAAATGGCGGTGGCCTACATGCCCCTGGGCAGTGTGGAAGAGCTGCGCGGTGAAATTCTGGATGTGGCCTTGGACCGGGCCTTTTTGCTCGACCCCTTGCCCAGCGACGCCGCTGCTTTTCAACGCCGACTGGCCGATGGGCGTGGCCGCCTGACCCTGATCGCCCAAGAGGTGGCGCGCTTGGTGGCCACGGTGTTGACCGAATACGCCTTGGCGGTGCGCAAGATCAAAGACACCAAAAACGCCCCCGAGGCCACGGCCGACTGCGCCCAGCAGTTGCAGCGCTTGATGCCCAAAAACTTTGTGGCAGCCACCCCCTGGCCGCAGTTGCAGCACTTTGCGCGCTACCTCAAAGCGGTGGTGTTGCGCTTGGACAAATGGCGCGCTGACCCGGCCCGGGATGCCCAGCGCTTGGGCGAGTTGAAACCCCAGGAACAACGCTATTGGCGCTTGGTGGCCGAGCGCAAAGGCGTGGCCGATGAGCGCATGCTGGAGTTTCGCTGGCTGCTCGAAGAATTGAGGGTGAGCTTTTTTGCCCAAGAGTTGCGCACCCCGCAACCGGTCAGCAGCAAGCGTTTGGACAAAGCCTGGGCCCAGCTCAACCACTGAGCCTTTCAAGTTCAGAGTCGGGCCAAGCGCTCCAAAGCCAGGTTCAGGGTTTCGTCCTTTTTGGCAAAGCAAAAGCGAATCACCCGCTGGTCAAAGCCATCGGCATAAAAAGCCGACAAGGGAATGGCGGCCACGCCCACTTCGCGCGTGAGCCACTGGCAAAAGTCGCTCTCACTCAGGTTTTTTTCTGCTACCTTGAGCTCGTCAATGCGCACACATTGAAAGTAGCTGCCCTCGCTGGGCAGCAGCTTGAAGGCGGTGCGCGCCAACCCTGCGCGAAACAGGTCGCGCTTGCGGGCATAAAAAGCGGGCAAGCCCATGTAGGGCTCGGTGCGTTCCATGAAGCGCGCCAACCCATGCTGCACCGGCGTGTTGACGGTGAACACATTGAACTGGTGCACTTTGCGAAACTCAGCGGTCAAACTGGGCGGTGCAGCGCAATAGGCCACTTTCCAACCGGTGACATGGTAGGTTTTGCCAAAGCTCGAAATGATGAAAGCGCGTTCGGCCAAGCCCGGGTAAGAAGCGGCGCTGCGGTGCACCAGCGGGGCGTAGACCATGTGTTCATACACCTCGTCGCTGATCAGCAGCACCTGGGTGGGGGTCAAAATTTCTTGCAGCCGCAGCATGTCGGCATCGCTCCACACCGTGGCGCTGGGGTTGTGCGGCGAGTTGATCAACATGGCGCGGGTGCGTGGGGTGATGGCAGCGCTGATGCGGTCAAAGTCGGGCCGAAAGCTCCCGGGGGTGAGCGGCACCCGCACCACGGTGCCGCCGGCCAGCTCAATGTTGGGGATGTAGCTGTCGTAGCAGGGTTCGAGCACGATCACCTCGTCACCGGCGCGCACCACCGCCAAGATGGCATTGATGATGGCTTGGGTGGCCCCAGCGGTGACGGTGATTTCCGCCACGGGGTCGTACTGCTTTTGATACAGGGTGTGGATTTTTTGGGCGATGGCTTGGCGCAACTCCAACACACCCAACATCGACGGATATTGGTTCAGGCCTTCGCGCATCGCGTCACTGACCGCATCGATCAGGGCCGGGTCGCAGCCAAAGTCTGGAAAGCCTTGCCCCAAATTGACCGCTTGGTGTTCGGTGGCCAAGGCCGACATGACGGTGAAGATGGTGGTGCCCACGTTGGGCAATTTGGTGTCAAGAATCGGTGTCATGGTCGAAAAAGGTCAAGATGGGTTGTTGGCAGGGGCCATCCAAGGCGTTTGCATGGCGTCTTGCAGGGCTTGGTGGGTCAGGGAAGGGTTCAGCATGTGGGCGAATTCATGAACAAAATTCCTCAAATAAGCACCGCGCTTGAAGGCCACTCGGGCCACATTGTGGCCGAGCAAATGGCCCAAGGGGCGAGACACCAGGTCTTCCTCGTTTTTCTCGTTCATGGCCATTTCGGCCACGATGCCCACCCCCATGCCCAGCCGGACATAGGTTTTGATCACATCCGAGTCAATGGCTTCCAGCGCCACACGGGGTTGCAAATGGGCTTTGGCAAAGGCGTTGTCGATGCGGGTGCGGCCTGTGAATGACGGGTGGTAGGTGACCAAGGGCTGTTCGGCCAAGGCGGCCAAACTCAGGGGCTGATCCACCAAGGGATGGCCCAAGGGCAGCACCAACACGTGCTCCCAGGCATAACAGGGCAGGGTGACCAAATCGGGGTAATCGGCCAGGGACTCGGTGGCCATGCCCAGCTCAGCCACTTCATCCAGCACCATTTGGGCCACTTGGCCGGGCGCACCTTGGTGCATGCTGACATTGACCAAGGGGTAAGTGGTGCGCAGCTGAGCCACAGGCTTGGGCAACACATACCGGGCTTGGGTGTGGGTGGCGGCAATCGACAAGGTGCCACGGTCTTGCTGGCTGTATTCCTCACCAATGCGTTTGAGGTTGTTCACCTCGGCCAAGATGCGCTCAATGCTGTGCAGCACTTGTTGGCCGGGCTCGGTGACGCGTTTGAGGCGTTTACCGTGGCGGGTGAAGATGTCGATGCCCAGCTCATGTTCCAACTCCAAAATGGCTTTGGAGACGCCAGGCTGCGAGGTGTGCAAGGCTTTGGCCGCTTCGGTCAAGTTCAGGTTGCGGCGCACCGCCTCTTGGACAAATTTGAATTGGTGCAGGTTCATGGGGGCGCTTTGGCGGGTTGAGCAGGAGCGGGCTGCAAGCCCATGTCCATCGTGGCGGCCAAGGCCAAGGTGTCGAGGACTGCTGCTTGCTCGCCCACCGCCGCTTGCAGGTCAAACTGCACATGGGGGTGTTGAGCTTGCAACTGCGCCATCAACAGGGGCAGGTCTTCGCGCACATGTTTACCCACGCCCAAGAACATGGGCACCACGCGGATGTGCACATGCCCCGCTTGCACCGCTTGGGCCACGGCTTGTGGCAGGCTGGGCTCGGTCAATTCCAAATAAGCGCAAGCCACCCACATGGCGGGGGCCAGGTCGCGGATGCGTTGGGCCACGGCCAGCATCGGGCGCTGCCAAGCGGGGTCACGCGAGCCATGGGCGAATAAAACGATAGAGGTCATTGGCGCAACACCAACCAAGCAAAGGCCGCCAGCGACATCAATGAGTAAAGCATGCCGGGTAAAGCCGCCGCCAACCAAGGGGTCCATTGGTTCAGGTTACCAATGTGGCCAAACATGTTGTTCAGCAAAAAGAAGCTCACCCCAAACAGCACCCCAATGAACACATACGTGGCGATGTTGACATTGCGCATGTGCAGATAGGCAAAGGGCAGGGCCAGCACCACCATGACCAAACAGCTCAAGGGGTAGAACACCTTTTTCCAAAATTCAATTTCGTACAGTTGCGCGGTTTGGGCATTGTTTTCCAAATGGCGCACATAGTGGAACAAGTCCCAAATGCCCATGCGTTCGGGTTTGATCAAGGCCACGGTGACCATGTCTTGGCTGATCTCGGACGGCCAGCGCATTTCATTCATTTGGCTTTGCGCCACCGATTGGCGGGCCTCGGCGGTGGGGCTGAATTCACTGCGCGCGACCCCGCTCAACACCCAGCCACCTGAATCGGCAATGCGACCCTTTTGGGCCAAGGTGTGGGAGATCAAACGGCCACTGGGTGAGAACTCATACAGCCGGATGTCGCTCATCTGGCCTTCGCCACTGATGGCCCCCACATTGACGGCAAATTGGCTGTACTTTTGCTTTTCTTTGAGCCAAGCGCCGTTTTGGCCAATGTGCAAGACGCCGCCTTCAAAGCGCGACTTGAGCAAGCGGCCTTCGCGTTCGCACCAAGGTGCAATGTGGTCGCCCATGACAAAAGTCAGCAAGGCAAACAACAAACCCAACAGCATCAAGTGGCGCAAGGCCTGGCCCGGCCCCATGCCACTGGTGCGCAAAATGGTGAATTCCGAGGACTGGGCCATGCGCGCCATGACAAAAATGCAGCCAATCAGCACGGTGATGGGCATCAACTCATAAATGTGGATGGGGATCAGCAGCGCCACATACAACAGGGCATGGTTCAATTGGTAGTTGGGGCTGTGGCGACCCGCCACGTTTTGCAGGTCTTCGACCAGGTCAAAGAAGAAAAACAAACCCAAAAACGCCAAGGTCACAAACGCCACGGCGGTCAAGACCTCTTTGTAGATCAAGCGGCGCATGGTTTTCATGGCTTGCCACCTTCAACCGCAGGTGCCGGCAGCCAGTGGCGCCAAGACCATTGCTGGTGACGCATCCATACCCCGGTTATGGCCACCAGCATCACCCCACCATGCAAGGCGATGGCAAAGCCCCAGGGGGTGACTTTGTGATTGACCATCCAGGTTTTACCAATGTTGATCATGTTGGTGTAGACCAAAAATGAGAACAAGGCCAGCATCAATTGCAGGCTGCGGCCCGAGCGCGGGTTAAATTGCGCCATCAACAAAGCCAATAAAACAAAATTAAAACAAGCCACGACGCTGCCCAAGCGCCACACCAACTCGGCTTGATTCTCCAAGCTGGGCTGCAACAGCAATTCATCCAAGCCCAACATTTTGGCCGACAGTTGGCTGGGGTCTACCAGGGTGCGGTTGATGCGGGTGGCATAGGTTTCAAACTCGGCCAGGGTGAGTTCTTGGTTGGCATGGCGGCGCTCCAGGCGTTGTCCGTTTTCCAAAACCAAAAAGCGTTCTTCACCGCGCAGGTCGATGCGGCCCGATCGGGCCGTGGCGATCACGGTTTTGTCGGCATCGGTGATGGAGATGAAAACGTTTTTGCCTTGCAAGTCGCCGGCTTGGTCTTTTTCGATGAAAAACACCCGTTGCCCAGACGCCGATGATTGGAACTGTCCAGGGGTGACGCGCTCCAAGTCGCCGCGTTTTTCATAGCGCTCGCGCAGCTCTTGGACCTGTTGGTTGCTCCAGGGCCAGACCAACAAAATAAGGGTGGCCACGATCAAGATCAGTGGCCAGACAAATTGCCACAAGGGCCGCAGCCATTTCAACAAGCCTTGACCACTGCTGAGCCAGATCACCATTTCGCTGTCCCGGTACTGCCGTGACAAGGTGCTGACCATGGCCACAAACAGGCTGAGTGTGACGATGGTGGGCAAATAACCCAGCACGGTGAAGCCCAGCACCAGGCTGACCTCGGCCGGGTTGACATTGCCATTGGACGCCAGACCCAGGGTGCGGATCAGCACCATGGTCATCACCACCGTGACCAGCACCACCAAGGTGGCGCCAAAGCTGCGGTTGAGCTCTTGTTTGAGACTGGAATCGAATAACATACCGTGCAGAGGAAAACCCGATTATGAACTTCAGCTTGCTCACCCTTTCATCCAACGCCGTCCACAGCCACAAAACCGATGTCTTGCTGGTTTTGGTGCCAGAGGGGCTCAAGCCCGCTCGCGGTCCTTTGGCCGATTGGTTGACCCGGCAACTCAAAAGTGGCGACTTCTCCACCCAAGTCGGTTTTCAAGTGTCCATGTTTGAGTCCCCGGGCTGGGCTGCCAAGCGCGTGTGCTTGGTGGGCATGGGCCCTGGCGGTGCGGCACACGTGCGACAAGCCCTGACCGCTGCCTGGGCGGTGTTGAAAGGGGCCAAACCTGAGGCCATCACCGTTTGGATGCCCGAGTCCACCGCCAGCTTGGTGGGTCCCGCCATGCAGGCCCTGGCCGATGCCAGTTATGTGTTCACCACCACCAAACCCAGCGCCAAGCCGCGCCACCTCAAGCGGGTCACCCTGGCCATGCCCGATGCGGTCAAGCACAAAACCGAATTTGCCCGCCAGCAAGCCCTGGTCGAAGGTGTGGAGTGGGCCAAAGAGTGGGGCAATCGACCCGCCAACCATGCCACCCCCAGCATGCTGGCCAAAGCGGCACAAAGCTTGGGCAAGCAGCGGCGCATGCGCGTCCAAGTATTGGGTCCCAAAGAGGTGGCCAAGTTGGGCATGGGCTCCTTCGCCGCCGTAGCCCAGGCCTCCACAGAACCCTTGCGCTTCATTGTGATGCACTACAACGGGGCGGCCAAGTCCAAGGCGCCGGTGGTGTTGGTGGGCAAGGGCATCACCTTTGACACCGGCGGCATCTCGCTCAAGCCCGGTGCCGGCATGGACGAAATGAAATTTGACATGTGTGGCGCCGCCAGCGTGATGGGCACCTTCATGGCCCTGGCCAAATTGCAGCCGGCCATCAACGTGGTGGGCTTGATCCCCGCTTGCGAAAACATGCCCGATGGCTGCGCCTTGAAGCCTGGTGATGTGGTCACCAGCATGAGCGGGCAAACCATTGAAATCCTCAATACCGACGCCGAAGGGCGTTTGATTTTGTGCGATGCCTTGACCTATGCCAAGCGCTTCAAGCCCAGCGCGGTGATTGACATCGCCACCCTGACAGGCGCTTGTGTGATCGCTTTGGGCCATGTGCGCAGCGGCCTGTATGCCACCGACGACGGCCTGGCCAAAGCCCTGGAAACGGCGGGCGAAGCGGCGCAAGACTTGTGTTGGCGCATGCCCTTGG
>JBEDFU010000115.1:0-5190 GCA_041174965.1 Pseudomonadota bacterium
CCGTAGTGGTGGTGCCACAGCGTGGGTGTCAGCAAGGGGCACAAGGCGATTGACAGCAAGATGCCCGCAAAAGGCAGGCCCCACCAAGCACTGAGCGCGGCGCCATCGATGCTCGCCGCGCCCGCCAGGCCCGGACACAGCAACAGGGGCGCACACAGCGCCCAAGCGCGATGCCAAAAAGTTTTATTCATATGCCAAGTTGAAAACATTGGAAAACCCCATTGTCACAAAAGCATCGTCCAGAGATCAGCGGCACCGCAAGCCACTGAATCAATCAGCGGCTTTGATGTCAAAGACCTGGCGCAAATAGGCCAGGTACTTCTCGTCATCACACATGTTCTTGGACGGCGTGTCGGAGAGCTTGGCCACTGGCTGGCCATTGCAGCGCACCATTTTGATGACGATTTGCAGCGGCTCATAGCCCAAGTCGTTGGTGAGGTTGGTGCCAATGCCAAAGGCGAGTTGGCAGCGGCCACGAAAGCGTTGGTACAGCTCGATGGTGCGCGGCACTGTCAGGCCATCGCTGAAGATCAAGGTTTTGGTCAGCGGGTCGACTCGGTTGTTTTTGTAATGTTCGAGCAAGCGCTCGCCCCAGGTGAATGGGTCGCCGCTGTCGTGGCGGGCGCCGTCGAAGAGTTTGCAAAAGTACATGTCGAAGTCGCGCAAAAAGGGCTCGATGCCGTACACATCGCTCAGGGCAATGCCCAGGTCGCCACGGTATTCGCGCGCCCAGGTCTCAAAGCCAAACACCTGGCTGTCACGCAGCCGTGGCCCCAAGGCTTGGCAGGCTTGCAGGTATTCGTGGGCCATGGTGCCCAAAGGGGTCAGGCCCAGCTTCATGGCAAACAAGGCGTTGCTGGTCCCGGCAAATTGGCCGCTGGGGCCGGTGCCCAGGCGGTCGGCCAAGACACGCAGGACTTCTTCATGCCAGGCTTTGGAAAAACGCCGGCGGGTGCCGTAGTCAGCGATCTTCAATTCGCGCAGACCTTCCGCCTGAAGTTGACCGATTTTGCGGTCCAAGCGCTCGCGGCCTTGCAAAAAATCTGGAAGGCGTTGGGTGTGGCGGAAAAACACCTCGTTGACGATGGCCAGCACCGGGATTTCAAACAAGATGGTGTGCAACCAGGGGCCGCGAATGGCGATGTCGATTTCGCCCGAAGGCAAGGCTTCGATCTCGATGTATTTTTCGTTGAGCTTGAACAGCCCCAAAAAATCCACAAAGTCGCTTTTGATGAAGCGCATGCTGCGCAGCCACAGCAACTCTGGGTCTTGAAACTTCAAACTGCACAGGGAACGCACCTCGGTGCGGATTTCGTGCACCAAAGGGCCCAGCTGCACCCCGGGGTTGCGGCACTTGAAGCGGTATTCCACCTGCGCACCCGGGAACTGATGCAGCACCGCCTGCATCATGGTGAACTTGTACAGATCGGTGTCGAGCAGACTGGTGATGATCATGGTGCGGCGTCACACCAATGGGTGAAGCTGGCCACATCTTCGCGGGGGGTGAAAAAGGTATTAACCGGCTCGTCGGCCTTGATCCACCCCAGCGACATGCCGCACACCAGCATCTCGCTGTCAGGGGCACCGATGTGGGGCAAGATGATGTTGGCAAAGTTGTTCCACGCCGCTTGCGGACAGGTGTGCAAACCGCGGGCGCGGGCGGCGACCATGATGTTTTGCAAGAACATGCCATAGTCGAGCAAGGAGCCGCGGCCCATGACCTTGTCGATGGTGAACATCAAGCCCACAGGTGCATCAAAAAAGCAAAAGTTGCGCTGGTGCTGGGCATGCATTTTGTCTTTTTCACCTTTGACAATGCCCAACAAACCATACAAGCCCCAGCCGTTTTCGCGCCGCCGATCAATGTAGGGGCTAACCCATTTTTCCGGGTAGTAGTCGTAGGCTTCTTGGTAATCGGCGGCCTTTTCAGGGTGGTCGCGCAAGTCATCGTGCGCCGCGCACACTTTTTGCACCAAGCTGTCGCGGTTGGCGCCTTGCAAGACATACACCTTCCACGGCTGGGTGTTGGTGCCCGATGGGGCCCGGCTCGCCACTTGCAAAATGGCTTCGATGGTGGCGCGCGGCACCGCTTGGTCCGTGAAAGCGCGCATGGACATGCGGCTGGTGATGGCCTCGTCCACGGCTTGGGTGCGTTCGCTGGGGGTCATGTCAAGGTCTCCAATAATTGTTTGAGGGGTTGCGGCAGGCTGACGGGACGGCGGCTCACGCGGTCCACATACACGTGCACAAAATGACCGCGAGCTGCGCACAGGTCTTGGTCTTGGGCAAACAAAGCCACTTCGTAACGCACACTGGAACTGCCCAGTCGCGCCACCCGCAACCCGGCTTCAACAGTTTGCGGAAAGGCCAGGGGAGAAAAATAGTTGCACTGGGTTTCGACCACCAAACCAATCGCCTCGCCGTGGTGGATGTCGAGCACCCCGTGTTCGATCAAGTAGGCGTTGACCGCGGTGTCAAACCAGCTGTAATAAACCACGTTGTTCACGTGTCCGTAGGCGTCGTTGTCCATCCAGCGCGTGCCAATGCTGCGAAAGGCCTTGTAGGCGCTGCGCGGCTCGGGTTCGATGCGGGCTGGGGCTGGCGTGCTCATGGGCGCCGATTCTGCCAGCGTTGCCAATGGGCGGCCGCCACCGCAAAAGTGTTGATTTGCACTTGCACCGTGTCTTCAATGTCCACCCCATATCCGCCCGCCATGGCCATGGCCAAGGGCAGGCCACGCGCATGGGCCCAGTCCATGACGCGCCGATCGCGTGCCTCCAAGCCATCAAAGCTGAGTTTGAGCCGACCCAAGCGGTCCCCCTCATGGGGGTCAGCGCCGGCCAAATAAATCACCAGCCCTGGGTCAAAGCGCTCGCCCAAATGCTGCAAAGCCAGTTCCAAAGCGGCCAGATACTCATCGTCGCCACAGCCGTCGGGCAGCTCCACGTCCAAGTCGCTGGCCTCTTTGCGAAAAGGAAAGTTTTTGGCCCCATGCAATGACAAGGTGAAGACGCTGGGGTCGCCTTGAAAAATCCGTGCCGTGCCATTGCCTTGGTGCACATCCAAATCGATGATCGCCACGGCCAAAGGCTGGCGATGGCTGCGCGACCATTCGGCCTGCATCAGCCGGGCACACACAGCGGCGTCATTGAACACACAAAAGCCGCTGCCCTTGTCGGGATAGGCATGGTGGGTGCCGCCAGCCAAGTTGGCCGCCAACCCTTCACGCAAGGCGCTGCGCGCAGCCATCACCGTGGCACCACTCGAGCGGCGGGCCCGCTCGACCATGCCTGGCGTCCAGGGAAAGCCGATTTCGCGTTGTTGGGCCGGGCTCAGGCTGCCGCTGACCACCGCCTGGATGTAGGCCGGGGTGTGGACCAGGGCCAACTCGCCGTCGCTGACCGGCTCGGCCAGGGAGAGTCTCAACTGGGGCAACTCCTCCCCCAGCCGGGTGCGCAAGCGCTCGTACTTTCCCATGGGGAAGCGATGCCCAGGGGGGAGTTGCTGCACATGGGGGGTGGCGTAATAAATGTTCACGGCGGGTGATTGTCCCGGTTTGAAGCCGGTTTAGAACACCCACTCTAATATGTTGCATTGCAGCAAAAATGGCTTGAAAACCCCCGGGGTAACCCTATACTTCACGCCATGCTGCAACGCAACACATCAACCGCGACGCAGTGAAACCCAACTTTAAGGAAACACCATGATCACCGTTGACCAAATCGCCGCCAGCCAAAAAGCCAACCTCGAAACCTTCTACGGCCTGACCCACTCGGCCTTTGCCGGCTTCGAAAAAATGGTTGAACTCAACCTGACCGCCACCAAAGCAGCTTTGTCGGAAACCATGGGCCACGCCCACGCCGCCATGGGTGTCAAAGACGCACAAGAACTGATGGCCTTGCAAGCCGGGTTGATCCAGCCTTTGGCTGAAAAGTCAGTTTCTTACAGCCGCCACCTGTATGACATCGCCACCAGCACCGGCGCTCAGTTTGGCAAGGCCATGGAAGACAAGTCTGTCGAAGCCCAAAAAACCTTCGCCAACCTGATTGACTCGGCCGCCAAAAACGCACCTGCCGGTTCCGAGACCGCTGTGTCGATGGTCAAAAGCGCCGTGGCCGCCAGCCAAAACGCCATGGAATCCATGCAAAAGGCTGTCAAGCAAGCCACCGACATGGCTGAAGCCAATTTCAACGCCGTGACCGCATCCGCTGTCACCGCCGCCAAGACCGCCAGCAAAAAGCGTTGAACCTGAAGGGCTGATGGCCCTTCAAGGCGAATCCTTGTCTCCTCGGATCCTGTCGCAACCTTTCGGTTCCGGGATCCCTTAAAGGCCCTGTTGCAAAACAGGGCCTCTTTTTTTGGCGTGGACCCCAACGGGTCAGCGTGGGGTTGCCAAAGCCGACTTCAAGGCGGGCAAGGCCGCCAGCATGGCGACACGGCCGGCTTCAATGGCGCGCAAACGCGCATTGAAGTCAGCGCTGCTCACCCCACCCAGGCTGGGGCGCACCACCACATCGGCCTCTTTGAGCTCCAAGGCCTTGATGCTTTTGCCCATGATGTTGAAGGTTTGCAGCAGGATTTGCAGCATGGACTCGGCCTGGCTGCCCTCTGGGGTGGTGGATATGTCAATCGCCAGCACCACCTCTGCGCCCATTTCCCGCGCGTACCGGACTGGCACCGGCGCCACCAAGCCGCCGTCGACATAGTCGCGGTTGTTGATGCGCACCGGCAAAAAAACCGAGGGCACAGCGCTGGAGGCGCGCACCGCTGTGGCCGTATCGCCGCGCTGAAAAAGCACCCCCTCGCCCAAATTCAGGTCGGTGGCCACGATGCCCAAGCGAATGGGCAGGTCTTCGATTTTTCGCCCCTGGGTCTGGTTCGAGACGTAGCGGGCCAGGGCCTCACCGCGCAACACCCCCCGGTTCAAAAAGGGCAAGGCCCAATCGGTGATGGTGGACTCCTCCATCGTCTCGGCGATGCGCTGCAACTGGGCACCGGTTTTGCCACTGGCATGCAAAGCGCCCACCAAACTGCCCGCCGAGGTGCCCACCACCAAGTCGGTTTTGATACCGGCCTCCTCCAGCACCTGCAACACACCCACATGGGCAAAGCCGCGGGCGCCCCCACCGCCCAAAGCCAGGCCCAAGCGTTTGGGCTTGGGGGCGGGCATTTCAAGGGCAGGTGCAGGGG
>JBEDFU010000116.1:0-5615 GCA_041174965.1 Pseudomonadota bacterium
CGCAAGGTCCCCACAGTTTGGGCATCGTCGCGAATGCTGATTTTGCTGACCTGAGCCACCTCAACGCCCATGGCACGCGGGCCGCCAGGTGCACCACCGCCGGGGCCTGCAGCGCCACCAGGCGCACCACCTGGGGCGGCTGGGCCAGCTGCGGGTTTGAGGGTGACGATCTCAGGACCGGACTTGTTGGGTTGTTGGTACCACCAAGCAGCGCCAGAGGCCGCTGCAATGCCGATGATCGCCACCAAGGGGTAAATGATTTTTGTTGCCATGTCTCAGAATATTGGAAAAGACAAATTTCAGAAGTAAACGCCGATTGTGGGGTAAATACGCTGGCCCTGGGTCAGGCAGCACCAATCAATGCGAAGCCGCTTTTGTCACCTAGATGACATCACCGAATCCACGCCGCAGTTGGCCAACTGGTCGGCCCGCTCGTTGCCGGGGTCTCCGGAATGGCCTTTGACCCAGCGCCAGTCGATGCGGTGGCCGGATTGGCTGACCAATTCATCCAAAATTTGCCATAAATCCACATTTTTCACGGGTTGCTTGGACGCTGTGCGCCAGCCGCGCGCCTTCCAGCCAGCGACCCATTCGGTGATGCCTTTGCGCACGTACTCGCTGTCCAAATGCAAAACCACTTCACAGGGCTGCTTGAGGGCGCGCAGGGCTTCGATGACCGCCATCAACTCCATGCGGTTGTTGGTGGTGAGGCTCTCACCGCCAAAAATCTCTTTTTCCCGGCCAGCACTCAACAGCAACGCGCCCCAACCGCCCGGCCCGGGATTGCCTTTGCAGGCCCCATCGGTGTAGATCTCAACCCCTTTCATCCATCACCTCGCTGTGTTGACGCTGCGTCACCGCAGGCCTGGTTTTGGCCGCAGGGGCATGGCGCACCGCCGAATTGGCCGCACGGCGCCAAGATGCGCCCAGCAAGCGCATGCCATGCACCCGTTTGACGGCCACTAAAAAATAGGCCGCCCCCAAAATCGGCCACCAGCGGTCGCCCGCGGCATCCATCCAAGACCAGCGCTGCAACCAGACCTGCCTGTCCACAGCGGGTCGGTAAATTCCAAAGCCACCACTTTCGACCTGAAAGCTCAGCAACTTGAGCCAATCGCGCAAGCGCCAATAGGCCATCCAGTCCGACACCTCGGGCACAAATTGGTCTTTGGCCCCCCAGCGCTTGAACCAGCGCGATCGTTGCTGGCGCAAGCCCCACAAACTCATGGGATTGAGGCCCGATATCACCAATCGCCCTTCGGGGACCAACACCCGCTCGACTTCGCGCAAGGTGGTGTGGGGGTCGAGGCTGGTTTCCAGCCCGTGGGGCAAAACCACCAAATCCAAAGATTGATCGGGAAACGGCAAAGCCACCGATTCGGTGACAAAAACCGAGCGTTTGGTCCCCGTGTCTTGGGCTTGGTGGGGCTGCGCCAACCAAATCCCCAGGTCGGACGCATTGCGGCAGGCCATCCAGCGGTGCGGCATGCGGTTGTGGCGCAGGGTATCGATGTGGGGCAAACCCACTTGCAAAGCATGGTAGCCAAACATATCGCTGACGACGCGGTCAAACTGCGCTTGCTGCCAATCCAACACATATTGCCCGGGTGGGCTGAGCCACCAAGCGTTCAATCCAGGGGTTTCTATAATTTGAAGCTCCATGCAACTGACACCACTGCCCGCTTTCAACGACAACTACCTGTGGCTGTGGCACGACAGCAGCCACGCGGTGGTGGTGGACCCGGGTGACGGCGAGGTGGTGATGCAGGCTTTGGACCGCTTTCATCTCCACCTGGACGCCATTTTAGTCACCCACCACCATGCGGACCACACCGGGGGCGTGAACCTGCTGCGGCATGCCACCCAGGCTGTGGTTTACGGGCCCGCCGGTGAAAACATCCCCGGCCCCTATGTGGCCCTGTCGGGCGGTGACCACTTTGATTGGCAAGGACAGCGCATCGAGGTCATGGATGTGCCCGGCCACACCGCGGGCCACATTGCCTACTTTGTCCCAGACCCTGACACCCCCCCTGAGCTTGGCGGTGCCAATGCACCCGTGCTGTTTTGCGGCGACACCTTGTTTTCTGGGGGCTGCGGCCGCTTGTTTGAAGGCACAGCGGCACAAATGCTCAACAGCTTGGACCGGCTGGCAGCCCTGCCGGGCGCCACACGGGTGTGCTGCGCCCACGAATACACCCTGTCCAACCTGCGTTTTGCCCTGGCCGTGGAGCCCGCCAACGCTGATTTGTTGGCGTACCATGACCGCTGTTTGCAACTGCGTGCACAAAACCAACCCACCCTGCCCTCCACCCTGACCCAGGAGTTGGCCATCAACCCTTTTTTGCGCAGCCGCCAAGCGTCGGTGGTGCAGGCCGTGCAGCAACGCAGCCCCAGTGCCAGTGATGAGGTGGCGGTATTTGCCCAATTGCGCGAATGGAAAAACCAATTTTGATCAATCGACTGTTTTTGCTGCTGGCCACCGCCTGTGTGACCACCGCTTGTGTCACGCCACCGCCCACACAAGTTGCCACAGACGAGGTCCCACCGATCGCGGCCGTGCCCTCCTGGCGTGACGTCACGCCCGCTTTGGTTGAGAAACCCAACACCGCCGCCGCACCGGTGGTGCTCAGCCCATTGGCCGCCGCTGAGTCCAGTCCTTCCAGCGTGCCACGCATGGACCTGCCCGTCGATTTGTGGGACCGCATTCGCCGCGGCTTTGCCATGCCCGACCTGGACCACCCCCTGTCGCAAGACCGCACCCAGTGGTATGCGGCCCGGGGCGACTATTTGCAGCGCATGACCGACCGGTCGAGCAAATACCTCTATCACATCGTGGAAGAAATTGAACGCCGCGGCATGCCCACCGAGCTGGCCTTGCTGCCTTTCATCGAAAGCGCCTTCAATCCCCAGGCCGTCTCCACCGCACGCGCCACCGGCATGTGGCAGTTCATGCCCGCCACCGGCAAAAGCTTTGATCTCAAGCAAAACGCGTTTCGCGACGACCGGCGCGATGTGCTGGCCTCCACCCGTGCGGCCTTGGATTACCTGCAAAGGCTGCACAACATGTTTGGCGACTGGCACCTGGCCCTGGCGGCTTACAACTGGGGCGAGGGCAATGTGGGCAAGGCACTGGCGCGCAACCAACGCAGCCAATTGGGTTTGTCCTACACCGACTTGAATATGCCCAACGAGACCCGCTACTACGTGCCCAAGTTGCAAGCGGTGAAAAACATTGTGGCCATGCCCCATTTGTACAACCTGCAACTGCCCCACATTCCCAACCACCCTTATTTTCAAACCGTGCCCCTGACGCGGGACATCGACGTCACCCTGGCGGCCAAACTGGCCGACATCTCGGTGGAGGATTTCAAGTCGCTCAACCCTTCGGCCCACCGGCCCGTGCTGCTGGCCGCCGGAACCCCCCAATTGCTGCTGCCCTGGGACAACGCTGAAATTTTCATGCGCAACTTTGCCCAACATGGGGAAGCGCGCATGGCCAGTTGGACCGCATGGGTCACGCCCCACAGCATCAAGGTGGCCGAAGCGGCCAAACGCGCGGGCATGACCGAGGCCGATTTCCGCGCCCTCAATGGCATTCCGCCCCAGATGCTGATCAAGTCTGGCTCAGCCCTGCTGGTGCCGCGCACCGCACGCATGGAAGAGGATGTTTCATCGGCCATCGCCGACAACGGGCGCTTGGACCTGTCCCCCGAGGCCCAACTCAGGCGCCTGACGGTCAAAGCCAAGCCGCAAGACAACCTGGATGCGGTGGCTGCACGCTACAAAGTGAGCGCAGCGCAATTGGCCGAATGGAACAAACTCAGCCTGCGCAGCCCGCTCAAAGCCGGTCAAACGCTGGTGGTTTATGTGGCGGCCAAGCCTGGCGTTGCCAAAGGCCAAGCCAAGGTTCAAGCGAAGAAAAAACCCACAGGAAAATCGGGCGCCGAGGTGCAAACCGCCAAAGCCCGCTAAACCCGCTCCGGTTTTTGCCACTCAGGAAAGGCATTTCAGAGCCGTTCGTTTTCCGCGCTGCGGGGCTGCCAAACCATGAGGTGGCGCTCCAAGCGCCCCACAGCACCATCGAGCAACAAGGCAAAGGCCGTCAACACCGTGATGCCGGCGAACACGGTGTTGACATCGAAGGTGCCCTCGGCTTGCTGGATCAAATAGCCCACGCCGCGCGCTGAACCCAGGTACTCACCCACCACGGCCCCCACAAAAGCCAGGCCCACAGAGGTGTGCAAGCTGGAAAACACCCAGCTCGTGGCGCTGGGCAAATAAACCGTGCGCAACAGTTGTTTTTGCTTCGCGCCCAGCATGCGCGCATTGGCCAGCAGGACCGGGCTGACCTCGCGCACCCCTTGGTACACATTGAAAAACACAATGAAAAACACCAAGGTCACGGCCAGCGCGACCTTGCTCCAAATGCCCAGGCCAAACCACATGGCGAAGATGGGCGCCAAGATCACCCGGGGCATCGCATTGGCGGCCTTGATGTAGGGGTCCAAGATGGCGCTGGCCAAGGGGCTCAACGCCAACCACAAGCCACACACCAAACCGAACAAGGTGCCCAAGCCGAATGCCAACACGGTCTCGAGCAGGGTCACGCCCAAATGGATGTAAATGTCAGCCCGGCCCTTGAGCCCATCTGGAAAGAAAAAGTTGGGGGGCAGGTCGATGGGCGCAAACCAACTCCACACCCGGCCCATGACCTGTACCGGGTTGCCCAGAAAAAAAGCCATCTTGGGGTCTAGGCTGACCCATTGCCACAAGGCCAACACCGCCACCAACAGGCCCACTTGCCACCAGCGCAAATTGGATTCTTGGGGTTTGATCAGGGACCACATGGTGCAGATACCTCAGGCTTTGCGCAGTTGCTGGGCATAGCCCTTGAGAACTTCGTCACGCAGCAATTCCCAAATTTGCCCATGCAACTCATTGAAGCGCGCCTGGGAACGCACTTCGGCCACATGGCGAGGCCTTGGCAAGTCAATCTGAAACTCTCCGATGGGGTGTGTCGCAGGCCCAGCCGACAAAACCACCACCCGGTCGCTCATGGCAATGGCTTCGTCCAAGTCATGGGTGATGAAAAGCACGGCCTTTTTTTGGCGCGACCAAAGCTCGAGCACCTCGGTTTCCATCAACTGTCGGGTTTGGATGTCCAAGGCGGAGAACGGCTCGTCCATCAATATGATGTCGGGATCGAGCACCAGGGTTTGGGCCAAGGCCACGCGTTTGCGCATGCCCCCCGACAGTTGGTGCGGATAGCGGTCTTCGAAACCGGATAAACCCACGCGCGAGAGCCAATCCAAGGCCAGATGCTGGGCCTCATCGGCATTGGTTTGGTGGTACTGCAAACCCAGCAACACATTGTCCAAGGCAGTGCGCCAAGGCATCAAAGCTTCGGTTTGAAACATATAGCCGGCACGGGCATTGATGCCCTGCAGCACTTGCCCGAACACGCGCACCTCACCCAGACTGGGCGTGAGCAAACCAGCCGCCACATTGAGCAAGGTCGATTTGCCACAGCCCGTGGGGCCGACCACCGAGACAAATTCACCCGGTTGAACACGCAAAGACGCATCGGCCACCGCGGTGTAAGCCGGTTCCGCCGG
>JBEDFU010000117.1:0-9373 GCA_041174965.1 Pseudomonadota bacterium
GTCTTGGGCCTGGGCCACCCGCTCCGACGGAATTTCACAGTGAAAGCTTTGTGGCAATAAGCGGCCCGTCTGGCTGTCTTCGAGCCGGTCGAGCAACTGGCGCATGATGCGAAAGCTCGAAGGCACCAAGCCCGATGCGTCCCCCGAATGCACGCCTTCGGTCAGCACCTGCACCTTGAGCACACCGCTGGCCATGCCACGCAAACTGGTGGTCAACCAAAGCTGGTCATAGTTGCCCGCGCCACTGTCCAAGCAAATCACCAAGGCCACTTCGCCCAAGCGAGCGCGCAAGGCATCGATGTACGGCAGCAAATCGCCGGAGCCGGACTCTTCGCAGGTTTCGATCAACCCCACCATACGGGGGTGGGGGATGTTTTGCGCTTTGAGCGCTGCAATGGCCGCGATGCTGGCGTAAACCGCATAGCCATCGTCGGCACTGCCGCGGCCATACAACTTGTCCCCCACGATCTTGGGCGTCCACGGCCCCAAGTCGGCACGCCAACCGTCAAACTCGGGTTGCTTGTCCATGTGGCCATACAGCAGAATGGTTTCAGCGCTGGCGGCGCGGGTGGCGGCCACCTCAAACATCAGCACCGGCGTGCGCCCCGGCAGGCGCACCACCTCCAGCGTCAAACCCGGGATTTTTTGCGCTTCGATCCACGTGGCCGCGTGCAACAGCACCTTGTCCAACCAACCGTGCGCCGCCCACTGCGGGTCAAATGCCGGGGACTTGGCGGGCATGGCGATGTAGTCTTGCAACTGCGCCACGATGCTGTCGTCCCAGCTGTGGGTCACATGCGCCAGGGCTTGGTCTGGTTGCAAACCTTTCGCCGACAGGGGTGCGTTCATGGGGAGGGTCTCCTGAAAAATAGGCCAGGGATGGTCACACAGACCTTGGCGTTTCATTGTGCCTGGGCCGTCGCTGTGGCGTGATCAGCGTTGCGGGCGACCGCAAGCCGAGCCGCCACCCATCACTGAAAGGTGAACACCGCCGTGGCTGCGCGCCAATTGGGCCAATGGCGAATCACCCGCCCCTGGTGCAAACCGAAGGCGTCGGTGATGCGCAAATTGTTTTTCTGCGCCAGCAGCGCAAAGTCGCTGTAGGTGCCGACGCGGATGTTGGGCGTGTCGTACCACTGGTAGGGCAAGCGCTTGGTCACCGGCATGCGCCCGGTCAACACGCTCCAGCGGTTGGGCCAATGGGCAAAGTTGGGGAACGCCACCACACCCATGCGGCCCACGCGGGCGGTTTCGCGCAACATGGTTTCGGCATTGCGCAGGTGTTGCAAGGTGTCAATTTGCAGCACCACGTCAAACGACTGGTCGTCAAACATGCTCAAGCCCTGTTCCAGGTTGAGCTGAATCACCGACACACCGCGTTGCACACAGGCCAAGACATTGGCGTCGTCAATTTCCACCCCGTACCCGGTGCAGCCGCGCTGCGATTGCAACAGGCTCAGGAACGCCCCGTTGCCACAGCCCAGGTCGAGCACGCGGCTGCCATGTGGCACCAAGTTGGCCAAGGCTTGCATCACCAAGGGGTCGCTCATGCCGTGGCCTCGGTCAAAGAAATTTGATCAAAATAGCTGCGCACCAAGGCCAAGTAACGCGGGTCATCGAGCAAAAACGCATCGTGCCCGTGGGGGGCATCGATCTCGGCATAACTCACGGTGCTTCGGTTGTTGAGCAAGGCGCGCACCATCTCGCGGCTGCGGGCCGGGGAAAAGCGCCAATCGGTGCTGAAGCTGACCAACAAAAAAGCGGCTTTGGCGCGCGCCAGCGCGGCGCTCAAGTCGCCGCCATATTCGCGCGCTGGGTCAAAGTAGTCGAGGGCACGGGTGATCAGCAAATAGGTGTTGGCATCAAAGTATTCGCTGAATTTGTCGCCTTGGTAGCGCAAATAGCTTTCAATCTGAAACTCCACGTCTTGGGTGGAGTATTGGTAAGCCTGATCGGTCGCCCGTTGCAAACGCCGGCCAAATTTTTCGTTCATCACGTCATCGCTCAGGTAGGTGATGTGGCCCAGCATGCGGGCAATGCGCAGGCCGCGTTTGGGCACCACGCCATGGGCGTAAAAGTGGCCGCCATGAAAGTCCGGGTCGGTGACGATGGCGCGCCGGGCCACCTCGTTGAAAGCTATGTTTTCCGCGTTCAAGTTGGGCGAGCTGGCAATGACCAGGGCGTGGCGCACCCGGTCCGGGTATTGCAGTGTCCAACTGAGGGCTTGCATGCCGCCCAAACTGCCGCCCATCACCGCCGCGAGTTGGTCAATCCCCAAGGCGTCGAGCAAGCGCGCCTGCGAATGAACCCAGTCCTCTACCGTGACAACGGGGAAATCAGCGCCATAAACGCGCCCGGTCTCTGGGTTGACGTGCATCGGCCCCGTGGACCCAAAACACGAGCCCAAATTGTTCACACCGATCACAAAAAAGCGGTCGGTGTCCAAGGGCTTGCCCGGGCCGACCATGTTGTCCCACCAGCCTTCGCTCTTATCTTGGCCTGGGTACACACCCGCCACGTGGTGTGAGGCGTTGAGCGCGTGACAAATCAACACCGCATTGCTGCGCTGGGCGTTGAGTTGGCCATAGGTTTCATAGGCCAGTTGGTACGAGCCCAGGGTCAAGCCACACTTCAAGCCCAAGGCTTGGGTGAACGTCTGTGTCTGGGTGTGGGCGATGAGGGTCATGGAGCAGTTTGGATCGGCCTTGACGGCGCCCGAAGCAGTCCGTTTTTAGCTGAATTTATAGACGCGCCCGCAATCTCTGGCAAATCGGCGCTTGACGTGATTCTAGCCAAGGGCAAAGGTAAGATTCTTTGTGTCAGATCTGCTGTGAGACAACACACCAGGGGGCCATCACGCCGCCACGCTTGTTCAAACTGCTCATATTTGCCTGAAAATAAGCCCCCCACCTTTATGAGCCCTAATGTTTACGTTTTTGTGTAGAATATGCTACTTAAATGATAAATTCCATGAAATCGAAAACTTCGAGTGTTTTAATTGTTATCGCTTTTGGTGGTTTGGTGCCCCTTTCCTGGGGCCAAGCCATCCCCAACCAAGGGGCCCTGCCGCCTTTGATGGCCGAGGCGTTGGTGCGCCACCCTCAGGTGCGGATGCAACAAGCCTTGGCATCGGCCGCAGGCATTGATATCGACAGCGCGCGTTGGCAATACTTTCCCACCCCATCGCTGAGTGTGGAGCGGGCCAACTCGACCAACGACCCGGCCTTGGTCAACCGAGACGACCCCGTCACCACCTTGCGCCTGAGCCAACCCATTTGGTCGGGTGGCAAGCTCGGCGCCAATGTGACACGGGCCACCGAGCTCAAACAAAGCAAAGAAGCGGCGGTCCTGGAAGCGCGACAACAACTGTCATTGCGCGTATTGCAAGCCTATACCGATTGGCAGCTGGCCCATTTGCGCGGCAAGGCGTTTGAAAACAGCCTGCAGGCCCAAAACAAACTCTTGGATCAGGTGCAACGCCGCTTGGCCGCGGGCGCGGCCACGGAGGCCGATGTCCTGTTGTCCAAAAGCCGCATCGAGTCCACCCAAGCCGACCTGTTTGGCATCGAGTCGCAAAAAGCCTCTGCCCTGGCGCGCTTGAGTGAGTTGCTGGCACGACCCGTTGTGTCGGCCGAGCTCAGTGGCGCGCTCAGCCCCGCTTTGCCCCTGGAGGGCGATGACGCCATTTGGATGGGCAAAGCACAAAGCAACAGCCCCGCCATTCAACGCTTGCAGGCGCAGGCCTTGGCCACCGAGGCCGAGGTCACCGCCGCCCGCGCGGACATGTTCCCTCAACTGAGCTTGCGCTTTGAGCGCCAAAACGGCAGCTTCACCTACTTGAACTACGGCACGGTGGATCGGGTTTATCTGAGCGTCTCCTCACAAGTGGGTGCGGGTTTGTCCAGCTTCACCCAACAGCAGTCGGCACAGATGCGATTGGCGGCCGCACAAACCGAGGTGGAGACCGAGCGCCAAAACCTCAGCGAGCAAGTGCGCAATGACTTGACCTTGTATCGCAATTTGGCGGTGCGCATTCCCTCCTTGAGCACATCGCTGCAATCCACACGGCAAATCCAAGAGGCCTGGGAGCGACAGTTTTTGGCCGGCCGCAAAAGTTGGCTGGAAGTGATGAACGCGGTGCGCGAAATCCAACAAGCCGAAAGCCAACTGATCGAAGCCCAAACCAATCAAATGCAGCTGAGTTGGCGCTTGACCATTTTGGCTGAAGGCGGCCCTCGCCTGCCTGCGCCTGCACGCTAACACCCCCGGAAGAATCACTCGCCATGAACACCCTCTACATGACTTTGATGCGTTTGAACGCATTGCAAAATACGGCCAGCGACCGCTTGGCGCTGGTAGAGGCGGTTGATTCAGCCTACAAGTCGGTGACCACCGCCAGCGACGCCGAGCTGGACCCGCAAAAGATACTCAACACCATCAGTGCGCACTTGCAAGCACCGCGCTTCCAGTCGGTGCGGCAGCTCGACCCCGCCGCCATGCCGGTGCTGGTCCATGATGCACAAACCGGCTTTGCACTGGTTCGTGGTTTGAATGCGCGCCAGCAATGGGTGATTGAGCGCTTTGACGACGAGCAAAAGAAGTGGGCCGAAGAGGTTTTGGATGGCAAGCCCCAGGGTCGCTTTTTTCGCGGACTGGCCGCCAAGCCTTTTGAGGCACATCGCAGCCCAGTGTTTCGCATCATCACCAATGAGCTGTGGCGCTCCAAATCGATCTTCACCGAAATTTTCATTGGCAGCATCGTCATCAACCTGATTGCCCTGGCCAGCTCTTTTTTCAGCATGCAGGTTTATGACCGCGTGGTGCCCACCGGTGCGGTTCAAACCCTGTTGGCGCTGACCATGGGCTTGATGATTGCCATTTTGTTCGAGCTGTTGCTCAAGCACTTGCGCAGCCACTTTTACAAAGCATTGATTGACAGCGTTGATCAACGCTTGGCGCGCGCCACCTACATGCGGTTTTTGCAGGTTCGCTTGGACCAGCTGCCGCGCAGTGTGGGCAGCTTGGCCTCGCAGTTGCGGGGCTATGAGTCGATTCGATCCTTTCTCACCGCCATCACCACCCAAATGGCTGTGGATGCGCCCTTTGCCATTGTGTTTTTGATCCTCATTGGCATCTTGGGCGGGCCTTGGTTGGCGGCCATTCCGCTGGTTTTTTTGTTTTTGTCTTTGGCCATGGGTTTTTACTTCAAACGCAAGTCCGATCGGCTGGCCGAGGTGGTCTATCACGCCAGCAACTTCAAGACAGGTTTGTTGGTGGAAAGCATCGAGGGTGCAGAGACCATCAAATCCGGTCAATCGGGTTGGCGCATGTTGCAGCGCTGGATGAACTCCACCGACGAGGCCCGCGCGAGCGAGCTCGAAATGCGCACCGTGACAGAAAACGCCCAACACATCACCGCCGCTTTTCAACAGGTGTCTTACGCTTTGCTGGTGGCCACTGGCGCGTTGATGGTCAGCCGGGGTGAGGTAACCATGGGCGGCTTGATCGCTTGCAGCATTTTGTCGGGCCGCGTGCTCACGCCCATCGCCGGCCTGCCTGCCCTTTATCTGCAATGGTCCAGCACCAAGGTGTCGGTGAAGATGCTCAACTCCTTGTGGAGCTTGCAAGACGACCACCACGGTGTGGACACCCCCGTGATGCCCGACACCATCCACGGTTCTTACCGTTTTGATAACGTGACCGCCAGCTATGGCGGTTCGCGGCTGGCTATTTCAGTCCCCCAACTGAACATCCGCTCCGGCGAAAAAATTGGCATCTTGGGACCCATCGGTGCAGGCAAAACCACTTTGCTGCGTTTGCTCAGTGGCATGTACGCACCCCAACAGGGCCGCATCTTTTTGGATGATTTGGACTTGGGCCACATTCACAAAGGTGTGCTGTCCGAACACATCGGCTATTTGCAACAAGACGGGCGCTTGTTTGCCGGCAGCTTGCGCGAAAACCTGACCTTGGGTTTGGTGGTGCCCGACGACTCACGCATCTTGGCTGCGGCCGAACGCACGGGCTTGCTGCAGTCGGTGATTCAATCGCATCCCGAAGGCCTGCAACAGAAAATTTCCGAAGGGGGCCTGGGCTTGTCGGGCGGCCAAAAGCAATTGGTCAATTTGACCCGTGTTGTTTTGCGCGAACCGTCCATTTGGTTGCTCGATGAGCCCACCTCCAATGTGGACAAAGCCACCGAGCAGCGCATCATCCAAATGCTGGCCCAAACGCTCAAGCCCACGGACACCTTGATCTTGGTCACCCACAAACCTGAGCTATTGGTGCTGGTTCAACGTTTGCTCATCGTGGCACAAGGCAAAGTGGCGCTGGACGGGCCGCGTGACGACGTGCTGCGGCGCTTGCAATCCAATACCCCAGCGACCCAAGGAGCCCCCGCATGAGCTATGCCGACCAACACCGAAGCTGGCCGATGATTTCCATCTTGTCGGCCGGGTTTGCCGCTTTGGCATTTTGGGCTTCACAGTCAGAGTTGGACCAATTGGTGCGGGCCACGGGCCAGGTGATACCGGATGCGCGCACCCAAATCATCCAAGCCGCCGATGGCGGCGTGCTGTTTGCGCTGAATGTTCAAGAGGGGCAAGCGGTCAAAGCGGGCCAAACCCTGGCGGTTTTGGAGAAAGAGCGCGCCCAAGCGGGCTTCAAAGAAGTGGTGGCACGGGTGGCATCGCTGCGAGCCATCCTGGACCGCACCTCCGCCGAAATCACACAAAAGCCTTTGGTGTTCAACCGCCAAAGTGCGGCCTTTCCGGAGTTCACCAATGCCCAAGCGGGCTTGTACATGCAGCGCAAGAAAACACTCGACGAGGAAATGGGTTACTTGCAGGATGCTTTGGCCAATGCCAAAGAAGAGTTGGACATGAACCAAAAGCTGATGAAAACGGGCGACACCAGCCGCCTCGACCTGTTGCGCTCCGAGCGCCAAGTCACCGATTTGGCCGGCCGCATCAGCGCCACCCGCAACCGCTATATGCAAGAGGCGCGGCAAGATGCGAGCAAAGCGGAAGAAGAGCTGGCCACCACCCAACAAAAACTCAATGAGCGGCAAAGCATCTTGGACCACACCGATTTGACCTCTCCCGTGGGTGGCGTGGTGAAGTACCTGCGCGTCAACACCATCGGCGGGGTGTTGCGACCCGGTGACGAGTTGATGCAAATTGCGCCCACCGATGGCGGTTTTTTTGTCGAAGGCCGTGTCACCCCCAGTGACGTGGGCAGCCTCAAGCTCGGCCTGCCGGTGACCGTTCGGGTGGATTCGTTCGACTATTCCATTTACGGCACCCTCAAAGGGCAGTTGACCCACTTCAGCCCCGATACCCTGAGCGAACAGGGCAGCCGCGGCGAGACCAATGTGTTCTACCGCATCCAGGTGCGCCTGGACGCCGACCAGTCACACAACCCCCGCGCCCAAGACATCGTCATCAAATCGGGCATGACCACCAGCTTGGACATCCGCACCGGCGAGCGCACCGTGTTGCAGTACCTGATCAAGCCCATTTTCAAAGCCTTCCAAGGCGCCATGACCGAGCGCTGACCCCCGGCCACACCATTTTGGTGTGGTTTTTGCTTTCCTTTGGTGCGATGTGCTTTTTATCCGAAAAAGCGCACCTAAATAAAGCAAACTGATGGGGGCTTGCGCATGGACGCACCAAAAACGAGCGCTGATGCACTGTTTATTCTCTTGGGCGCCATCATGGTCTTGGCCATGCATGCGGGTTTTGCCTTTCTAGAGCTGGGCACGGTGCGCAAAAAGAACCAGGTCAATGCCCTGGTCAAAATCCTGGTGGATTTTTGTGTATCGGCCCTGGTCTATTTTGCGGTTGGGTTTGGTGTGGCCTACGGCACGGGGTTTTGGGTGTCGGCCGATACCTTGGTGGCGCAAAACGGCTACGAACTGGTGAAGTTCTTCTTTTTATTGACCTTTGCGGCCGCCATTCCCGCCATCATTTCCGGCGGCATTGCCGAGCGCGCCAAGTTTTGGCCGCAACTGGTCGCCACCGCGGTTTTGGTGGGCGTGGTCTACCCCTTGTATGAAGGTGTGGCTTGGAACCAGCAATGGGGCATCCAAGCCTGGTTGCTGGCCCACACCGGCGCAGAGTTCCATGACTTTGCGGGCTCGGTGGTGGTGCATGCCATGGGTGGCTGGCTGGCCTTGCCCGCGGTGATCTTGCTGGGTGCTCGCAGCAACCGTTACCGCAAAGACGGCGCTGTTTCCGCGCACCCGCCTTCGAGCATTCCTTTTTTGGCCTTGGGTGCCTGGATATTGATCGTCGGTTGGTTTGGCTTTAATGTGATGAGCGCCCAGACCCTGGACAAAATGTCCGGCTTGGTGGCGGTCAACTCCTTGATGGCGATGGTCGGCGGTACCTTGGCCGCATTGGCCCTGGGCAAAAACGACCCGGGCTTTGTGCACAACGGCCCCTTGGCCGGCTTGGTCGCCGTGTGTGCCGGCTCTGACGTCATGCACCCCATGGGGGCCTTGGTGGTCGGGGTGGTGGCGGGTTTGATTTTTGTCAGCATGTTCACCCTGACCCAAAACCGCTGGAAGATCGACGATGTGTTGGGGGTTTGGCCCCTGCACGGTTTGTGCGGCACTTGGGGCGGGGTGGCTGCGGGTATTTTTGGTCTCCAGTCCTTGGGCGGTTTGGGCGGTGTGAGTTGGCAAGCCCAAGTCTTGGGCACCTTGCTGGGCGTGGTGTGGGCCTTGGTGGCTGGCAGCGTGGTGTATGGCGCTCTCAAAATGACAATGGGCTTGAGACTGAGCCCTGAAGAAGAATTTGAAGGGGCCGACTTGAGCATCCACCACATCAGCGCCAGCCCCGAAAGAGAGGCCTCTTGGTGAGGGTTTGCCCCAGAGTGTGGTTTTTTTGGGTGCTTTTGGGGCAAATGAACATAAATAGTTTGCTCTTTTCTTCTTCCTGTCCCACATAATGGATTCGCTTATGTCTTTCAATAAGACAAAAGTGGTTTGGGTGATCGGTCAGTTTCGCGCCTCCGCTTCCTTTGTGTTGTGCTTTCGGGACCCCATCGCTTGTTTTTTAGTGTTTTTTAGGAGTCCCTTGCATGGGCAATAAACTGTACGTTGGCAATTTGCCGTACACGGTGCGCGATGGCGATCTCGAGCAATCTTTTGGTCAGTTCGGTACCGTCACCAGTGCCAAAGTCATGATGGAGCGCGACACGGGTCGATCCAAAGGCTTTGGTTTCGTCGAAATGGGCAGCGATGCCGAGGCGCAAGCCGCCATTGCCGGTATGAACGGTCAGCCTTTGGGCGGACGCAGTTTGGTCGTCAATGAAGCCCGTCCCATGGAAGCTCGTCCTCCCCGCACTGGCGGTGGTGGCGGCTACGGTG
>JBEDFU010000118.1:0-9170 GCA_041174965.1 Pseudomonadota bacterium
CAGCCGCCACATTGAGCAAGGTCGATTTGCCACAGCCCGTGGGGCCGACCACCGAGACAAATTCACCCGGTTGAACACGCAAAGACGCATCGGCCACCGCGGTGTAAGCCGGTTCCGCCGGAGAACGGGGGCGAAAGGTGCAAGAGATATTGCACAGCTCGAGCGCGGAGGTATCCATCAGGGCGTATTCACACGCAAATGGGCCATGCAAAGCACCTTAGGCTTTGAACTTGTCCTTGGCGCGGCGGGCAAAGTCGTTGGTGAAGGTTTTGGACAAGTCAATTTTGTCGGCCTTGAGCGTTTCATCAAAGCTGGCCAAGGCCTTGAGCGCGGTTTTGGTGCCCTCCACCGGGATGATGCCGTCGGGGCTCAGGGCCTCGCGAATTTTGTCAAATGAGGCCAAGTACAAGGCACGGTCACCCAACAAATAGCTCTCGGGCACGGTTTTCAAAATATCCGATGGGCCTGCGGTCTGCAGCCATTTCAAGCCACGCACAATGGCATTGGCCAGGGCTTGGCAGGTATTGGGGTTTTGCACCAAATAGTCGGCCGGTGCGTACAAACAAGCAGCCGGCATGGGGCCCCCAAAAACATCCATCGTGCCTTTGATGGTGCGGGTGTCGGAGATGATCTTCACATCTCCTTTTTGCTCCAGCATGGTCATCACCGGGTCGATGTTGCTGATGGCATCGATTTGGCCACTGCGCATGGCTGACAAAGCGCCCGCTGACGTGCCCACCCCGATGAAACTCACATCGCTGGCCTTGAGTCCAGCGCGCGACAAAATGAGGTTGGCCACCATGTTGGTCGAAGAGCCAGGGGCCGATACGCCAATTTTTTTACCCCGCAAATCAGCCACGGTTTTGTATTGCGGCATGGTTTTGGTGGACACCCCAATGGCAATTTGAGGCGCTCTTCCTTGCAGCACAAAAGCTTTGAAGATTTGGGATTTGCCTTGCAAATTGATGGTGTGCTCATAGGCCCCAGAGCACACATCGGCCGACCCACCGACCACCGCGCGCAAAGCCTGGGTGCCACCGGCAAAATCGCTGATTTCCACCTCCAAGCCCTCAGACTTGAAGTAACCCAATTGCTCGGCCAAGGTCAATGGCAAGTAATAAAAAGAGGCCTTGCCACCGACCGCCATCGAGACCTTGGTTTTTTCCAGCTTGCCGCTTTGGGCTTGCGCCGCTGGCCAGGTCAATCCCAAACCCATCAAGGCAGAGGCAGAGATGATTTGTCGACGATCACGTTCAAAAGAATTCATGGGCATGGCTTGAAAAGTAGTTATCAGGGCCAGTGAAAAGCTTAGCCGTGAGAGCGCCACCCCGCATCGGTGTCATCCCGAAAGGGTTATCACTTAGGTGCTGCGCCGATCAAGCAATGCATGGGCAATGGTGCCCAAATCCACAAACTCCAATTCGCTGCCAATTGGCACGCCACGCGACAAGCGGCTGACCTGGAGGCCGCGCTTTTTCAAAACCTCACCAATCACATGGGCCGTGGCTTCACCTTCGGCGGTGAAGTTGGTGGCCAGGATCACTTCTTGAACCTGGCCATCACAGGCACGGTCAATGAGCTTTTGCAAACCCATTTGGTGCGGGCCCAAACCTTCGATGGGGCTGATGCGGCCCATCAACACGAAGTAGGTGCCCAGATAGGCGCCGGTGCGCTCCAGGGCCAATTGATCTGCGGGCGTCTCAATCACACACAAGCGTGTGGGGTCCCGCCCAGGGTCGGCACAGGTGCCACACACCTTCAACTCGGACAAGGTGTGACACCGTTCACAGTGGCCCACTTTGTCCAAGGCCTGGGCAATGGCCTGGGCCATCAGGTGCGCGCCCTCGCGGTCGTTTTGCAGCAAATGATGGGCCATGCGCGTGGCCGATTTGACGCCCACACCCGGCAGCCGGTGCAAAGCCGCCATCAAAGCCTCCAGGGCGGGGCTGGTGGACATCAAAAAGGCAGTTTCATGCCCGCAGGCATGCCGGCATTGAGTTTGCCCATGCGGGCTTCGGTGGTCTCAGCGGCTTTGCGCGCCGCATCATTGAAGGCCGCCGCCACCAGGTCTTCCAACATGTCTTTGTCATCGCTGAGCAAGCTGGCATCGATGCTCACCCGTTTGACATCGTGCTTGCAGGTCATCAGCACCTTGACCAGGCCCGAGCCCGACTCTCCGGTGACCTCGATGGTGGCGAGTTCATCTTGGGTTTTTTTGATGTTGTCTTGCATCGCTTGGGCTTGCTTCATCAGGCCAGCGAGTTGTCCTTTATTGAACATGGTGAGTTTCTTTCATGCGGGTTTAAGGGATCCGGGAACAATTTTCGCGTCAAATTGACGCATGATTTTTTGCACAAAGGGGTCGTGGAGGATGATGGCTTCGGCCTCACGTTGGCGTTGCGCGGCCAAGGCCGCTGCGCGTTTGGCCGGGCTGTCCATCACACGCCCCACTTCAAGCGTCAGGCGCACAGCATGACCGGTATCTGCCAGGGCTTGCTCCAGTCGCTCGCGCGCAATGGGGTTGTGCAAAGACTCACGTTCTGTGCGCAGCAACCATTGCTGGGTATCGCGGCCCACCAATTGCGACTGCAAAGCCAATTCGCGCACCAAGGCGGTGATGCGCTCTGCCGCCACCATTTGCTGCACCAGTGCATGCCAAAAGTCCCCCTCTTCGGAGGTGACCAAGACCAACTCGGTGGGTGCCAGGGGTTTGTCCAAGCGCTCGGCTGCAGGCCCTAGGTCACGCACCGGTATCGCCCCACCGCCCAAGGCCACAGACTGGGGACTGTCGGAGCGGGCCAAGATTGGGCTGGCGGCGGTGTCGCGCACCGGGACTTGGCGACCGGGTGGCAAATGCTCAGCGGCAGCAGGCGCAACAGACTGGGGCAAAGGTTTTGGCGTCGAGCCCGCCAAGGGCACCGCCACGGGTGCCGGCCGGGGGCTGGCAGAGCCGCTGTTGATAGGCTTTGGGGCTGCTGGGGCCGAAATGGCGCTGGAATGCGCCAGCTCAGGGCTGGCTGATTTCAGGCTTTTTTTTTCCGTCTCGGCACTGGGCTGTTGCGGAGATTTGAATGCCAGCAAGCGCAACAACACCATGGTCAGGGCCGCATATTCATCGGGTGCCAAACCCAGCTCAGCTCGCCCATGCAAGCACATGCTGTAGAGCAGTTGTGTTTCATCGGGCGGCATCAGGCTGGCCAATTGGCGCTCGGTTTGGGCGTCTTCGTCCGCATCGGCTTCTTCACTGGCGCCAGGCACCGCTTGCAACACCGCCATGTGTTGTAACACCACGGTCATGTCTTCCAAGGTGGATGCCGCATTCAAGCCTTGCGCGCGCAATTGCTCTATCGTGTGCACCACTTGCTGCCCGTTTCCATGGGCCAAGGCTTCGATCAAGCCAAACACATGGCCGCGGTCGACTGATCCCAGCATTTGCTGCACCGGCTCCAACATCACCTGCCCGGCACCAAATGCCATGGCTTGGTCGGTCAGGCTCAGCGCATCCCGCATGGAACCCCGGGCTGCGCGGGCCATCAAGCGCAAGGCCGGCATCTCATGCGGCACCCCTTCGGCTTGCAGGACATGCACCAAGTGATCGACCAACACCGACGGCGCCATGGGCCGCAAATTGAATTGCAAACAGCGCGACAGCACCGTGACGGGCACTTTTTGCGGATCGGTGGTGGCAAGCACAAATTTGAGGTAATCGGGCGGCTCCTCCAAGGTCTTCAACATGGCATTGAACGCCGTGTTGGTGAGCATGTGCACCTCGTCGATCATGAACACCTTGAAGCGCCCCTGAACCGGCTTATAAACCGCTTGCTCCAGCAAGGCTTGAACCTCGTCCACACCCCGGTTGGAGGCTGCATCGAGTTCGGTGTAGTCCACAAAACGCCCGGCATCGATGTCGCGACAGGCATCGCACACACCGCAGGGCTCAGCGGTGATGCCCCCTTGACCATCCGCGCCCTGGCAATTGAGCGACTTGGCCAAGATGCGCGAGACGGTGGTTTTGCCCACCCCCCGCGTGCCGGTGAACAAATAGGCATGGTGCAACCGCTGTTGGGTCAGGGCATTGACCAGCGCCCGCACCACATGGGTCTGCCCCACCATCTCGGTGAAGTTTTTGGGGCGGTATTTGCGGGCGAGCACCAAGTAAGACATGGCCGGGATTCTATGACGCCCCCGCCCCCTTGACCTACAATCGCCCTCGACGGGCCTTCCCGCATGGCTAAGCGGCCAACCGAGTCAGGTGGGGAACCAAGCAGCTCTAACTGTGGAACCAGTGCCGGGGTCAAGGCTCGTCAACTCCCCTTTTGCGGTCCTGCGCACAACGCTCCAGCGCACTGCACTCTCAGACCCCATGGGTCACCCCTGGCAAGCCCGCTGGGTCGCGCAGGGGCCAATTGAAATCAGCGCTTTCTGTCACAATCTGCACTCAATTCGCCACACCACCACAGGACAACACATGGCCAGCGACCTCATCAAACACATCACCGATCAATCCTTTGAAGCCGATGTCCTCCAATCGGGAACGCCGGTGTTGGTGGACTACTGGGCCGAGTGGTGCGGCCCTTGCAAGATGATTGCCCCGATCCTGGACGATGTCGCCAACGGTTATCAAGGCAAGCTGCAAATCGCCAAAATGAATGTGGACGAAAACCGCGACATCCCTGCCAAATTTGGCATCCGTGGCATCCCCACCCTGATGCTGTTCAAAGACGGTCAACTGGCCGCGACCAAGGTGGGGGCCCTGAACAAGGCCCAATTGACCGAGTTCATCGATCAGCAATTGGCCTGAACCCCCGCCACCTGGGTCCGCCGACCCAGGTTTTTTTCCTGTCATAATCATCCCGTTGATGCCTCCCGTCCAATCCGATTGACGGGATCCCCAGCGGATCGAATGGCCCTTGCGGCCGCTCCCCCCTCCCCCCCTTTCTTTAGGAACTCCATCGCCGGAGTCTTTCCCTGCATCTGAACGAACTCAAGGCACTGCACGTGTCTGAAGTGCTCAAGCAGGCCGAAGCGCTCGAAATCGAAAACACGGGCCGCATGCGCAAGCAAGAGTTGATGTTTGCCATCATCAAAAAACGCGCCCGCGCAGGCGAACAGGTGTTTGCCGACGGCGTGCTCGAAATCCTGCCGGACGGTTTTGGCTTTTTGCGCAGCCCAGACACCAGCTACACCGCCAGCACCGACGACATCTACATCAGCCCCAGCCAAGTGCGCCGCTTCAACCTGCACACCGGCGACATGGTGGAAGGCGAGGTGCGCATCCCCAAAGACGGCGAGCGTTATTTCGCGCTGACCAAATTGGACAAGGTCAACGGCGATTTGCCTGAGAACAACAAACACAAGATCATGTTTGAAAACCTCACGCCCTTGTTCCCCAAGGAACACATGCGGCTTGAGCGTGATATCAAAGGCGAAGAAAACATCACTGGGCGCATCATTGACATCATTGCCCCGATTGGCAAAGGCCAGCGCGCCTTGTTGGTTGCCCCGCCCAAAAGCGGCAAAACCGTGATGATGCAGCACATCGCCCATGCCATCACCGCCAACTATCCCGACAGCCACATGATGGTGTTGCTGGTCGATGAGCGCCCCGAAGAAGTGACCGAGATGCAGCGCAGCGTGCGCGGCGAGGTCATCGCCTCCACCTTTGACGAGCCTGCCGCACGCCATGTGCACGTGGCCGAAATTGTGATCGAGCGCGCCAAACGCTTGGTGGAATTGAAAAAAGATGTGGTCATCTTGCTCGACTCCATCACCCGCTTGGCCCGCGCCTACAACAACGTGGTGCCCAGCTCCGGCAAGGTGCTCTCGGGTGGTGTGGACGCCAACGCCTTGCAACGCCCCAAGCGGTTTTTCGGCGCCGCGCGCAATGTTGAAGAGGGTGGCTCGCTGACCATCATTGGCACGGCCTTGGTCGATACCGGCAGCCGCATGGACGAAGTGATTTTTGAAGAGTTCAAAGGCACTGGCAACTGCGAAATCCACCTCGATCGCCGCTTGTACGAAAAACGGGTGTTCCCAGCCATTCAACTCAACCGCAGCGGAACCCGCCGCGAAGAATTGCTGCTGCAGCCGGAAATTTTGCAAAAAACCCGCATCCTCAGACAGTTCATCTACAACATGGATGAAATCGAGTCGATGGAGCTGATGCTCAAGAACATGAAGTCGACCAAAACCAACGTCGACTTCTTTGACCTGATGCGCCGGGGCGGCTGAAGCCGTGGCATAATCACCCGTTTTGCGAAAAGTGCGCCAAATGGTTTGGCGTGGCTGTTGCAGCTGATCAAAGGACACCCCATGAAAGACGGCATTCACCCCAATTACCGCGAGGTTTGCTTTGTCGACCTCTCCAACGGCTTCAAATTTGTCACCCGCTCTTGCGCCAACACCAAAGAAATGGTGAAGATGGATGATGGACGCGAATTGCCCTTGTACAAGTTGGACACCTCCAGCGAATCGCACCCTTTCTACACCGGCACCCAAAAGTCGGTCGACACCATGGGCGGTCGCGTGGAGAAATTCCGCAACAAGTACAAGACTGCCGCCAAATAAGCCGGCTTCACCCATACAAAAGCAGCACGGGACGACCGCGCTGCTTTTTTTATGGCTGACCGCACAGCCCTTGAGGCCATTCCCGCGCTGAACCCTTGAACACGCCCAACCCCGCCATCGTTGCCCAAAGCGGCGTGCGCCGACTGCCACGCTGGGGCTTGCTGTTGTTGTGCGTGGTTTATTTGTTGCCCGGCTTTTTGGGGCGCGACCCTTGGCGCCCCTGGGACATGGCGGCGTTTGGCCAAATGCTGGCCTTGGCCCAAGGTGAAAGCCTGTGGTGGCAACCCACCTTGATGGGTTTGCCACCCGAACTGGATGGGGTTTTGCCCTTTTGGTTGGGTGCCTGGGCCTTGGCTGTCGCTCCCGATGGGCTCTCTCCCGTGATGGCTTCTCGCCTACCGTTCATGGCGATTGCCGCTTTGTGCTTGGCCATGACCTGGTACGCCATTGAAGCCCTGGCCCGAAGTCCCCAGGCCCAACCCGTGAGCTTTGCTTTCGGTGGTGAGGCGGAACCCAAAGCCTATGCGCGGACCCTGGCCGATGCGGGTTTATTGGCATTGATTGCATGCCTGGGTCTGGCCGTCCCCCTGCATGAAACCTCGCCCATGTTGGTTCAACTGGGTGGCAGCAGTACCTTGTTCATGGGCATGACGCTATTGGTAACCAAGCCTTGGCGTGGCGGCTTGATCAGCGCGCTGGGCTTGCTGGTGCTGGCACTCAGTGGCGCACCCACTTTGGCCATGGCTTTGGGCGTGGCTAGTCTATTGTTGATTTTGGGTGGAACACCAGAACTGTCTGTCAGCAAACGCTTGGCATTGGCAGGGCTGTTGCTTGTGGCCTTGTTGCTGCTGGCCCATTTGGTGAGCGAATGGGGATTGTGGCGTTGGCGCTTGCGCACCTGGCCCTTGCAAGGCTCTGAAGTGCGCCGCTGGCTGGAGCTGATGGTGTGGTTCACCTGGCCATGCTGGCCACTCGCACTGTGGGCAGCATGGAGTTGGCGGCGTCATTGGGGCCGCCGCCCGTGGTCCATGCATGTGATTTGGCCCATCACCATGATTGGGGTCGTGACTGTGGCCAGCGCCATCACAGCGGCCTCAGAGCGCACTTTGCTGCTGGCCTTGCCAGCTTTTGCCGCCATGGCGGCCTTTGCGCTGCCCACCCTGAAGCGCAGTGTCACGGCATTGATCGACTGGTTCACCTTGCTGTTTTTCACCGGCTGCGGTGTGGTCATTTGGGTGGTGTGGCTGGCCATGCAGACTGGGTGGCCGCCGCAACCGGCCGCCAATGTGGCCCGACTGGCGCCGGGTTTCACACCCAGCTTTGAATACTTGCATGTGATCGTGGCCTTGGCTGGCTCAGCCTTGTGGATTTGGCTGGTTCATTGGCGGGTGGGTCGACATCGAACGGCTTTGTGGAAAAGCCTGGTATTGCCCTCTGCCGGAGCCGCCCTGTGCTGGTTGCTGTTGATGACCCTCTGGCTGCCATTGTTGAACTACGCCCGCAGTTATGTGCCCTTGGTTCAACAAGTGAAATTGGCCGTTCCCGAGACCGCTTGCGTGGCCATCAAGGGGTTGAACGCGGGCCAAGTAGCGGCCTTGAAATGGCACGGACCCTGGCGCTTGGAGAACCTGAGTGCGTCCAACCGATGCGAATGGTTGCTGATGGACCCGCAATGGGCCAGCGACCCCACGCATGCACCCGACCCCCAGCGATGGGCCCGGGTTCAAAAGGTTCAAAGGCCCACGCGCGCCTATGAAAACCTGTTGATCTATCGACAGATCATCCCCGCCCCATCGAACACCCCACCACCATGAATGAACGGCGGCTGATCGCCGGCCATGCGGCCACCGTGTTCATTGGTCAAATTGCGGTGATGGGTTTTGGCGTGACCGACACCTTGGTGGCCGGTCGCAGCTCACCCGAAGCATTGGCCGCGTTATCGGTCGGCTCTTCCTTGTACATCACCGTTTTTGTGGCCCTGATGGGGGTGCTGCAAGCCCTGTTGCCCATTTTCAGCGAGCACATGGGGGCGGGCCGAAAACAAGCCATCGGCCACTGCTTTGAGCAAGGCCTGTATATCTGTGGCTTGCTCAGCATCGGCGGGGCCTATTTGTTGTGTCACCCACAACTGATTTTGGAATGGACACAGGTGCCCGCTGATTTGCAAGGTGTGGTGACAGACTACCTGGCCATTTTGTCTTTGGCGCTGGCACCCGCATTGCTGTTTCGCATGTTCAGCACCCTGAACCAAAGCCTGGGTCACCCCAGGGTGATCACCCTGATTCAAGTGTTGGCCTTGCTGGTCAAGATCCCCTTATCGATGTGGCTGGCCTTGGGCACGCAAGGCCAACCCGGCATGGGCCTGATCGGTTGTGCATGGGCCACGTGGTGGGTCAATCTCGCCATGCTTTTGGCCATGATCGGTTTGTTGATTTGGGCCCCCATGTACCGGCCTTTGCGCATTGGCGCACCGTGGCGTCGCCCCGATTGGGCCACCATCAAACCCATGTTGGCCATGGGCCTGCCCAATGGCTTGTCGTTGTTGGTCGAAGTGTCTTCATTTGCTTTCATGGCTTTGTTCATCGCCCGCATGGGCAACTTGC
>JBEDFU010000119.1:0-4620 GCA_041174965.1 Pseudomonadota bacterium
GGGCCAGCGCGCCCAACGTGCCGCGGCCAGCGCCAAAAAATTGGGTTACGAGCAGGTGTTTTGTTTGCAAGGCGGCCTCAAGGCCTGGCGCGACGCCAACATGCCCACCGAAAAGGCCTGACACCCTGCGCCCCACCCCAGACCCTTGAATTGCCTCACCCGATCCAGACCTGAAAGGACCCCCATGCCCCCCATCAAGATGTACACCACCGCGGTCTGCCCCTACTGTGTTCGGGCCAAGAACATCCTCAAGTCCAAAGGGGTGGAGCACATCGAAGAAGTGCGCATCGACACCGACCCCAGCCAGTTGGCCCACATGATGTCCATCACCGGGCGGCGCACGGTGCCCCAGATCTTCATCGGTGACGTGCATGTGGGCGGCTGCGACGACTTGATTGCCCTGGACGGCCGTGGCGGCTTGCAGCCTTTGTTGCACCCCTCAACCTGAGATAATCCGTTCCACCCAACCCGACTGGGCGCACGTCCGGTCGGGATTTTTTTCGCACAAGGAACCCCGTCATGGCCGAAGAACAAGCCCCCGTATTCCAAATTCAACGCATTTACCTCAAGGACTTGTCTTTGGAGCAGCCCAACTCTCCCGGCATTTTGTTGTCGCAAGAGCAGCCTTCGGTGGACATCCAATTGGCCTTGGCCGCAGAAAACGTGGCCGATGGGGTGATCGAAGTCACCGTCACCGCCACGGTGACCACCAAAATCCAAGACAAAACCGTGTTTTTGGTCGAGGCCAAACAAGCCGGCATTTTTGAAGTGCGCGGCATTCCCGAAGACCAAATGGGCCCGCTGGTGGGGATTGCGTGTCCGCAAATCGTCTACCCCTACCTGCGAGGCAATGTGGCCGATGTGGTGCAGCGCGCAGGCTTTCCGCCGGTGCACCTGACCGAAATCAACTTCCAGGCCATGTACGAGCAGCAGGCCCTGCAAGCAGCGGCCAACCCCGCCGTTCAATGAGCCACTGAGCGCGCACGGATGTTGGCGTGAGCACCCACAGCATGAAGGTGGCCGTGGTGGGCGCCGGTGCCTGGGGCACGGCATTGGCCATCAGCGCCGCGCAGCAACACCAAGTGGTGCTGTGGGCGCGCAACCCGGTCCAGGCCCAAGCTTTGCAGCGCGAACGCTGCAACACCCAATACCTGCCCGGCGTGGCTTTGCCCAGCGCTTTGCACATCAGCCACGGGCCCGTGGCCGACTTGTTGCCGGGCCTGGGCTTGTTGGTCTTGGCCACCCCTGTGGCCGCTTTGCGCAGCACCTTGGAAAGCTTGGCGCCACACATGGGCGCCACACCGGTGGTGTGGGTGTGCAAAGGCTTTGCGCCAGAAGATGGCGGTCCTTTGCCCCATGAGGTGGCCCATGCCGTGAGTCCCTCATTGATGGGTGGTGCTTTGAGTGGTCCGAGCTTTGCCATCGAAGTCGCGCGCGGCCAACCCACGGCCTTGGTCGCGGCCAGTGCCCATGCTTTGGTGCGTGAGCGCATGGCCGCGGTGTTTCACAGCCCCAGCCTGCGCGTCTACGGCAACGACGACATCGTGGGCGTGGAGGTGGGTGGCGCGGTCAAAAACGTTTTGGCCATAGCCACCGGCTTGTGCGACGGCATGCAACTGGGCTTGAACGCCCGGGCAGCCCTCATCACCCGCGGCTTGGCAGAAATCACCCGCTTGGGACTGGCCATGGGTGCGCGCGCAGACACCTTCATGGGTTTGAGTGGCTTGGGCGACTTGGTGCTCACCGCCACTGGCGACCTGAGCCGCAACCGGCAAGTTGGCATGGCCTTGGCCCAAGGCAAAAGCCTCTCTGATATTTTGCAAGCCCTGGGCCATGTGGCCGAGGGCGTGTACACCGCCCACACCGTGGTGCAACGCGCCCAGCACCTGGGCGTGGACATGCCCATCGCCCAAGCGGTGGTGTCGGTGTTGCAAGGCCACACCACGCCGCAGCAGGCTGTGGCGGCGTTGATGGGGCGTGGGGCCAAGGGCGAATAAGCTCCGGGTACTCTGTGAACACCGCCTTTGCCACCCAAGCGAGTGAAGCAAAAAAGCACCCTGGATTGTTCAGCCCTTTGGGTTTCGCTATGACGTCATCACTCGACGATCAAACCTCCCAGTTATCAATCAATCGCGTGGCCCCCAACTTCGCCGCACCCAGCACCACCAGTGGATCACCCGCTTGCGGGGCTTGCAGGTCTTGGCGGCGGCGCACGGTGAGGTAGTCGGGTTGCCAGCCGCGCTGGCGCAGGTGGTCCATGGCTTGGGCTTGCAGCAGGGGCAATTGGGCGGGCAAGGCTGGGCCTGCGGCCAAAGCGTCTTGGCCCAATTGGCGCAGGGCCAGCGACAGTTGTACCGCCTCCGCGCGTTCCGCTTGGCTCAGGTAGCCATTGCGCGAACTCAGCGCCAAACCATCTGGGGCGCGGCAGGTGTCCACGCCGCTGATGTCAATGGGCAGTGCAAACTGGCGCACCATTTGGCGAATCACCATCAGCTGTTGGTAGTCCTTCTTGCCAAACACCGCCACGCCTTTGGCTTTGCCGGCAAATACCGCCGTGAAGAGTTTCATCACCACCGTGCTCACACCCGTGAAAAAGCCCGGGCGAAATTGGCCTTCCAAGATGTCGGCCAACACCGGGTCGGGTTGCACCTTGAAGGTTTGCGGCTGGGGGTACAGCTCGGCTTCATCGGGCGCGAACAACAGGTCGCAGCCTTCGGTCTCGAGTTGGGCGCAGTCACCGGCCCAGGTGCGGGGGTAGCTGTCAAAGTCTTCGTGCGGCAAAAACTGCAAGCGGTTGACAAAGATGCTCGCCACGCTCAAGTCGCCCAAGGTTTTGGCGTGGCGCAGCAAGGTCAAATGGCCTTCGTGCAAATTGCCCATGGTCGGCACGAAGGCCGGCTTGTGGGCTGCGGCAAGGTGCTGGCGCAGTTCGTCGATGGTTCTGGCGATGAGCATGGGAGGGGTGCTTAATGAACAGCGCGATGGGTGACCAGCATCACCAAGCGTGCAGTGCGTTGTCGGGGAATTGGCCGCTTTTGACCGCCGCCACGTAGGCGGCCATGGCCGCTTGCACACTGTCGGCACCGGTCATGAAGTTGCGCACAAATTTCGGGTTTTTGCCCAGGTTGATGCCCAGCATGTCGTGCATCACCAGCACTTGACCTGCTGTGCCATTGCCCGCGCCAATGCCAATGGTGTGGCAGCGAGGCAGGGCCAGGGTCAGGCTGCTGGCCAGAACGGCTGGCACCATTTCCAGCACCAACATGCTGGCCCCGGCGTCTTGCAAGGCCACGGCTTCTCGGTGCAGTTGGGCCGCAGCCTCTGGCTCGCGCCCTTGCACCCGGTAGCCGCCCAAGGCGTGCACGGTTTGCGGGGTCAGCCCCAAATGGGCGCACGCAGGTATGCCGCGCTCGACCAAAAAATGCACGGTCTCGGTGGTCCAGCCACCGCCCTCCAACTTGACCATGTGGGCGCCGGCTTGCATCAGCACCAAGGCGCTGCGCAGGGCTTGTTCGCGCGACTCGTGGTAGCTGCCAAAGGGCAGGTCGCCAATCACCCAAGCCGTGCCTTGCACCCGTCGCAGCCCGCGCACCACGCTTTCGGTGTGGTAGCGCATGGTCTCCAGGCTCACGCCGGCGGTGCTGGGTAAGCCTTGGCACACCATGCCCAGCGAGTCGCCGACCAAGATGCACTCCACCCCCGCCGCATCGGCCACGGCGGCAAAGGTGGCGTCGTAGGCGGTGAGCATGGTGATCTTGTCGCCGCGCGCGCGCATATCGTTCAATCGCGGCAGGCTGATCGGCTTGCGCGTGGGCAGCTCGGACGCGGGAGGCAAGGTCCCGTAAGGGGTGGCAGCGTGGTAAACGGTCATGGGGTGGCCTCGGTGAGGCGAAAATTATGCGGGGGTATAGCTCAACCGCACATATATAGGGGCATAGACCTCGGCCTGTGTCACTTCGATCAAGGTTTCTTTGGCCAGCTCCAACACCGCGATGAAGGTCACCACCAACACGGAAACCCCTTGCTGGGCGTCAAACAGGTCGCTGAATTCGACAAATTTGCGACCTTGTAATTTTTTCAGCACAAAACTCATGTGCTCGCGCACGCTGAGTTCTTCTTGGGCGATTTTGTGGTGCTCGACCAAGCGGGCGCGGCGCACGATGTCGGCCCAGGCTTGGCGCAGGTCGACCAAATCGACCTCTGGAAAGCGCGGTTGCAGCGATTGCTCGATGTACACCTGGGCGCGCAAAAAGTCGCGGCCAAACTGGGGCATTTCGTTGAGGCGGGCCGCGGCCAGCTTCATTTGCTCGTATTCCAGCAAGCGGCGCACCAACTCGGCACGCGGGTCTTCGGCCTCTTCGCCTTCGGCCACCTTTTTGGGGGGCAGCAGCATGCGCGACTTGATCTCGATCAGCATGGCAGCCATTAGCAAGTATTCGGCCGCCAACTCCAGGTTGTGGGTGCGGATCTCGTCCACATAGCTCAGGTACTGGCGGGTCAGGGCCGCCATGGGGATGTCCAAAATATTGAAGTTTTGCTTGCGGATCAAATACAGCAGCAAGTCCAACGGCCCCTCAAAGGCCTCCAAAAACACCTCTAAGGCATCGGGCGGTATATATA
>JBEDFU010000120.1:0-11638 GCA_041174965.1 Pseudomonadota bacterium
CGCGGTGGTGATTGGCAGCAAGCTGATCCAGTTGGTCGAAGCTGCCTCCAGTGGCCAAGCCGCTGAGCAGGCCCGCAGCTTCATGGCCGAGATACGCCAGGCCTTGGACACCCCCTGAGGGGTCGGTTGCGCACCACCATGCCCCTGCATAATCCGCACATGGCCTTTGCGCCCAGGAGAGACACATGAGTTGGCTAGAAAAACTGCTGCCCCCAAAAATCCAGCAAACCGATCCCGCCGATCGGCGCACCGTGCCTGAAGGTTTGTGGGTCAAATGCCCCAGTTGCGAAACCGTTTTGTACAAAAACGATTTGGAGCAAAACCAAAATGTGTGTCCCAGCTGTGGCCACCACCACCGCATCACCGCGCGTGCGCGTTTGGATGCTTTTTTGGATGCCGAAGGTCGGTATGAAATTGGCCAAGAGGTCTTGCCGGTAGACGCCCTCAAATTCAAAGACAGCCGCAAATACCCCGAGCGTTTGAAAGAGGCCTTGGAAAACACTGGCGAAACCGACGCCTTGGTGGTGATGGGTGGCTCGGTGCACAACATCAACTTGGTCGTGGCTTGCTTTGAATTTGACTTCATGGGCGGCTCCATGGGCTCGGTGGTCGGCGAGCGGTTTGTGCGCGGGGTGCACACCGCCATTGAGCAAAAGGTCCCCTTCGTTTGCTTTACCGCCACGGGTGGTGCGCGCATGCAAGAAGGCTTGCTCTCGCTCATGCAAATGGCCAAAACCAATGCCGCCTTGACGCGGTTGGCCAAAAAGGGATTGCCTTACATCAGTGTGCTGACCGACCCCACCATGGGTGGCGTGTCAGCGGGTTTTGCTTTCCTGGGCGATGTGGTGATGGCCGAGCCCAAGGCATTGATCGGCTTTGCCGGTCCCCGCGTGATCGAGAGCACAGTCCGCGTAACTCTGCCCGAAGGGTTTCAGCGCGCCGAATTTTTGCTGCAAAAAGGTGCCATCGACATCATCAGCGACCGGCGCGATTTGCGCAAAACCGTGGCCAACACCTTGGCCATGCTGCTGCGCCAACCCGCTGATGCGGTGGCCTGATTCTCGGCCCCGACTTTCTTCGTCCAACGCCGCCTGTGCGGCCATTCCACTTTGACCCACCATGAGCATTCAACTCTTTGCCTTTGACACCCCCAATGGCCGAAAAATTTCTGTGGCTTTGGAGGAGATGGGACTGCCTTATCAAGTCCAAGTGGTCAACATCACCCAAGACGATCAATTCAAACCGGATTTTTTGCGCATCAGCCCGAACAACAAAATTCCGGCCATCATCGATAACCAGGGCCCCGATGGCCAGCCCATCAGCGTGTTTGAGTCTGGCGCCATCTTGATGTATTTGGCCGAAAAAACCGGGCTCTTTTTACCCGCCAAAGGCGCGGCCCGCGTGTCTGTCTTGGAGTGGCTGATGTTCCAAATGGGTGGCTTTGGCCCCATGCCTGGGCAAGTGCACCACTTTGCCGGTTTGACCCATGAAGACGACAAACGCTATGGCTTGCAGCGCTACATGACCGAAACCCTGAGGCTTTATGGTGTGATGGACAAGCGTTTGGCCGACCACGCATTTTTCGCAGGCGAGTTGTCGATTGCCGACTTTGCCATCTTGGGATGGGTCTGGCGCCATCCCCGCCACCAAGTCGATTTGGCGCAATTCCCGCACGTCAAGCGCTGGTTTGACCAATTGATGGCCCGTCCAGCGGTGCAACGCGGCTTTTCGGTGGCGCTCAAGTGAGCGCCGCAAAGCTCAGCGGTAAAAAGCTTCCACCCGCCCTTTGAGTTTCAGCAACAAAGGCTTGCCCTTGCGGTCCAGCGTTTTACCCGCCGGCACCTTGACCCAGCCTTCGCTCATGCAGTACTCCTCCACATCGTGTCGCTCTTTGTCATTGAAGCGAATGCCAATCGCATGGGCCAGCACGTCGGCCGCATAGTGCGGGCTGCGCTCATCAATGCTGAGGTGGTCGGGCAAAGGGGGACGCTCGGTGGCAGTGCTCATGTCGTTGGGTTCCATGGATAGGCCGCCATTGTCCTGGATTTGCGCATCGACACGGCGACTCACCGCACCCACAGGTCGAGCCACCTAAAATCCATCGTTTGGCGCAGCCGCGCCGGTTTTCAACCCTGGGACGCAGCATGCCGTGCGGCCCCCATCACCACTGCCCCATGTCTGACACCACCCCCGCCGCTGATGCCCCACAAGACGAGAACCAACTCATCGCGGAACGCCGTGACAAACTCAAGGTGCTGCGCGAGCGCCAGGCCGCCGGTGGTGCCGTGGCCTTTCCCAACGACTTCAAACCGGCCCACCATGCGGCCACCTTGCATGACAGCCATGGCGACAAAACCCCGGAAGTGCTAACCCAAGAGGGCCAACTGGCCCGGGTGGCAGGGCGAATGATGCTCAAGCGGGTGATGGGCAAGGCCAGCTTTGCCACCGTGCAAGACAGCACCGGGCGCATTCAACTCTACGTCGCACGCGACGAAATTGGCGAAGACATCTACAACGACTTCAAGCACTGGGACTTGGGTGACATCATCGGCGCCGAAGGGCGCTTGTTCAAAACCCGCACCGGCGAGCTGTCGATCCACGTGACCCAGATTCGCTTGCTGGCCAAAAGCCTGCGCCCCATGCCCGACAAGTTCCACGGCGTGCACGACCAAGAAATCAAATACCGCCAGCGTTATGTCGACTTGATGACCGACGAAAGCGCACGCAAACGCTTTATGGCGCGCAGCAAAGCGGTCAGCGGTATTCGCGAGTTCATGGTGGGTCATGGCTTTTTGGAAGTTGAAACGCCCATGCTGCACCCCATCCCGGGTGGAGCCAATGCCAAGCCGTTTCGCACCCACCACAATGCCTTGGACCAAGAGATGTTCTTGCGCATTGCCCCCGAGCTGTACTTGAAGCGCTTGGTGGTCGGCGGTTTTGAGCGGGTGTTTGAGATCAACCGCAACTTTCGCAATGAAGGCATCTCGGTGAGGCACAACCCCGAATTCACCATGATGGAGTTTTATGCCGCCTATTGGAACTACCAAGACTTGATGCAGTTCACCGAAAGCTTGGTGCGCGATGCCGCCGAGAAAGCGGTGGGCACCTTGCTCTTGACCTACGACGGCAAACCGGTTGACCTGTCCAAACCCTTTGCCCGACTGACCATCCGCGAAGCTATTCAGAAGCACACCGAGGCCGGCGACCACGTGGACAACGCCGAGTGGCTGCGCCAGGCTTTGAAAAAGTTGGGCTTGAATGAAGAAAAGCACCACCTGTCCCAACGCAGCTTGGCGGGCTTGCAGGTGCTGTACTTTGAAGAAACCGTGGAAGACAAGCTGTGGGAACCCACCTTCATATGTGAACACCCAGTGGAAATTTCACCCTTGGCCCGTGCCAGCGACAGCCACCCCGAGGTGACCGAGCGCTTTGAGCTCTACATCACCGGGCGCGAATTTGGCAACGGCTTCAGCGAGTTGAACGATGCCGAAGACCAAGCGGCGCGCTTTCATGCGCAGGTGGCGGCCAAAGACAGTGGCGACGACGAGGCCATGTTTTTTGACCACGACTTTGTGCGCGCCTTGGAGTACGGCATGCCACCCACCGGCGGTTGTGGCATTGGCATCGATCGGCTGATGATGTTGCTCACCGACAGCCCGAGCATTCGCGATGTGATCTTGTTCCCGGCCTTGCGCCGCGAACATTGAAATCAGCCTGGTCGCAGGCGACTCAAGGGCTTGGTTTTTTGCGCAGGCTGGGTGCATCCAAGATCTGACGCGCCACGATTTCTTTCATGATTTCGGTGGTGCCCCCGTAGATGCGCTGCACCCGCGCATCGGCCCAGGCCCGGGCAATCGGGTACTCGGCCATATAACCATAGCCGCCAAACAACTGCACACAGCGGTCCAGCACTGAAAACTGCATCTCGGTGGTCCAAAACTTGGCCACCGACGCAGTGGCGGTATCGAGTTCGCCGCGCAAATGGCGCTGCAAGCAGTCCTTCAAAAAACTGCGAGCCACTTGCACATCGCCATAGGCCTGGGCCAAGGCATGTCGCACCACTTGCTTTTCTGCCAGTGGCGCACCAAAAGCTTTGCGCTCTTGCACATGCGCACAGGTCCAACGCAGACCAGACTCCATGGCACCCACAGCGGTGATGGCCACGAGCAAACGCTCTTGGGGCAACTCGTTCATCAAATACGCAAAGCCCTTGCCCTCTTGCCCCAACAGGCAGTTGGCGGGCACCCACACATCGTCAAAAAAGAGTTCTGAGGTGTCTTGGGCATGCATGCCCATTTTTTCCAAATTGCGCCCACGCGCAAAACCTGGACGGGTGGTGTCAACCAAAAACAAACTCACCCCACGCGCGCCCAACTCAGGCTGGGTTTTGGCCGCCACCACCACCAGGTCCGCCAACTGCCCGTTGGAGATGAATATTTTTTGGCCCTTGATCAAATAGCCGCCATCGTGCGGGGTGGCACGGGTGCTGATGTTGGCCAAATCGCTGCCCGTGCCCGGCTCGGTCATGCCAATGGCCGAGATCACCTCACCCCGGGCCATGCGCGGCAACCACGTTTGCTGCTGCTCGGGCGTGCCGTAATGGTGCAGATAGGGGGCCACAATGTCTGAGTGCAAATGGAACAAAGGGCCGCTGAAGCCACTGCGCGCCAACTCTTGCACCACGACGGCACTGTGGCCAAAGTGGGCGCTGGAACCACCCAGCTCCGTCGGCAAGCCCATGCACAGCAAACCCAATTCACCCGCATGGCGCCAAAGTTCGCGCGAGACCTGTCCCTCACGCTCCCAACGCGCATGGTGCGGGGCGATTTCTTTGTCAATGAAGCGCCGGACCATGTCACGCAAAGCGGCCAACTCGTCGTCGTCACCGTCGTCCCAATCCCAAGACAAACTCATGCGCTGGCTCCATGTGTGTTGATCAATTCGCTCATGTGGCACCTTCTTCCAACGCCCAACGCACATGGGCGGTCATGGCTTTGGCAATGGCATTCAAGGATTTGCGTCCATCGGGCTTGTACCAAATGGGCACATGGTTGAGGGCCCCGATCAATTGCAGGCGCAACAAGCTCTTATCGGTGCCACGCCGCAGGGGCAGACGGGCCACCAGCAGTTTGAACTTGTCTTCATAGCTGTGGCGCAAATCAATCAAGGCTTGGCGGCCTTCTTGGGGGAAGTCGTGCGGCTGCACCTGGATGAACACACTGGCAAACGGCGAGGCCCCGGGCAATGTGCCCAGCATCATTTCCAAGTGGTTGCGCACAGCCCGCTCCAGTTGCACCACCGGTGAGGCAGAGCTGGCCAAGATGTCGTCGATGGCCTGACTGACCAAACGCACACCCTCTGTGTAGACCGCCAACAGCAAATCGCTTTTGGCCGCGTAGTGGTAATAAATAGATCCAGCGATCATCCCCGATGCTTGCGCGATGTCGCGCATGCTGGCCTGGGCATAGCCCTTGTCGCGAAACACCTGGGCGGCAGCGAGCAACAAATTTTGGTGGCGGTTGTGTGCACGCGGCTTGGGGCTGCGGCGCAAAGGTGGGTTGCTGGATGACAAACGTTTTGCAGGTACAGACCCCGCCAAAGTCACACTCATGTGGACCCCGGGCCAAAGGTATCCACCAAGGCCTGTGTGGCATTGGCAAACGGCCGGGCCTGCGCCATGTCATGGATTTTTGACCATTGCTCGGCCACAAATTCTGGCGTTGCCTGCCCCTCAGGTGCACGCACACCCATGGACTCCACCACTTGAACACCAGCAAAATAACCCGCACCGGCGGCCACGATCTGACCGCTGTGTTGACAAGCCTCACTGGCCATGAAGAGTACCGCTGCACTGACTTTGTCGGGCTCGGCTTGTTGCATCCATTGCGCCAGACCCAAGCCTTCGGTCATGCGGGTCAGCGCCACCGGCGCAATCGTGTTGACCAAAATGCCGTAGCGAGCGCCCTCATCCTTGAGGGTATTCATCAGGCCGACCAAACCCATCTTGGCGGCGGCGTAATTGCTCTGGCCGAAATTGCCATACAGGCCTGCGGCCGAGGTGGTCATGACAATGCGGCCGTATTGTCGTTCTTGAAACACGGGCCACACCGCGCGGCTGCACAATGCGGAGCCGATCAGGTGCACGCGGATCACCGCCTCGAAGTCGGCCGGGTCCATCTTGACCAAGGATTTGTCGCGCAAGATGCCCGCGTTGTTGATCAGCACGTCCACGCGGCCAAAGGCCTTCATGGCCGCATCGACCAAGGCTTGTGCACCTTGTGGCGTGGCGATGTTGTCAAAATTGGCCAGGGCTTTGCCACCGGCTGCGGTGATCTCGTCCACCACGATCTGTGCGGCGGCCTGGTCACCGCCTTGGCCTTGGACACTGCCACCCAAATCATTGACCACCACCATGGCCCCTCGCTGGGCCAAGGCCAAAGCGTGTGCTCGGCCCAAACCACCCCCGGCACCGGTGACGATGGCCACGCGTTGATCAAATCGAATGCTTTCTGCCATAGGGTTTATTCCTTCATGGGACGCCATCAGCCACGGTACATGGCTTCCACTTCGCCACTGTATTTGGATGCAATGCTTTCACGGCGAATTTTCATGGTCGCGGTGACTTCGCCATCATCGTGGTCGAGCTCTTTGGTCAACAAGTGAAACTTGCGCACATGTTGCACCTGGGGCATGCGCCGATTGACCGCCTCCACCTCTTGGGCCACCAAATCGCGCACCGCCGCATGCTCGGCCAGGCTTTTGAAGTTGGTGTAGGTGATGGCTTTTTCTTCGGCCCATTTGCCCACGGTCTCGCCGTCCACCTGAATCAAGGCGCTCACGAAGTGGCGCTTGTCGGCAACGATGATGGCCTCTTTGATGAAGCCCGAAAACTTGAGCATGTTTTCAATTTCACTGGGCGAGATGTTCTTGCCACCGGCGGTGATCATGATGTCTTTTTTGCGGTCGACAATTTTGATTTCTTGCTGCTGCGGCAAGTCCGGTGTGGGCACCCATTGGGCGATGTCACCGGTGTGCAACCAGCCATCCGCATCAATGGCTTGGGCGGTGGCCTCGGGATTGCGAAAGTATCCCTTGAACACCGTGGGGCCGCGCAGCAATAACTCACCATCCTCGGCCAATCGGGCCTCCAAGCCAGGAATCGGGTCACCCACCGTGCCCAGGGGCGACGCGCTGTCACGCTGCAAGGTGGCAATGCCCGCGGTTTCGGTCATGCCATAGCCCTCGGTGATTTGCACACCGACGATGCGGAAAAACCGCAGCAAGTCAGGCGACACCGGTGCGGCCCCTGACATCGCCCGGCGGCATTCGCGCAGACCGACAAAATTGCACAAAGCCCGAAACACCAAGGCATACCAAAACGCATATTGCAGCTGTTGTGCCCAGGTCCAGGTGCGGCGTGGACGATCTGCAAAACCCTCCACCGCTGCAAATGCATGGTCAAACAGCCAGCGCTGATAGGCACTGGCCTCGCGCATCTTCAGCACCATGGACGCGTGCATTTTTTCCCAAATGCGCGGCACGCCCAAAAATATCGTCGGCGCAATTTCGCGCAAATCACTTTGCACGGTGCGGATGGATTCAGCAAAGTTCACCACCGCACCCGACTGCATGGGCAATGAAATGGTGAATATTTGCTCGGCCACATGGCACAAGGGCAAGTAAGACAACATTGCATCGTTGGCATCGCAGTGGTAGTAATGCTGCGCCCCCAAAGCCATGGCGGTGATGTTGCCGTAGGAAATCATGGCGGCTTTGGGTCGCCCCGTGGAGCCTGAGGTGAAGATCATCAAGGCGATGTCATCGGGCACTTGCTGCGCCAACCCTTTGACCTGGGACTGTTTCAGGGAGGATGGTGCATCGCGCCCAAGTTGGGATACAGACTCAAAACTTTGCCAGGCAGTGTCGCGGTAATGGCGCAAACCTTTGGGGTCGATGACGATCATGCGCGGCACTGCAGCCATTTCGGGCAGGGCCTCGATCACCTTGTCGAGTTGCTCTTGGTCTTCGCACACCACAGCAGCCACATCGGCCGCTTGCAACAGATAGGCCACTTCAGCGGCCGGGCTGGTGGGGTAAATGCCCACCGTGACCATGCCCGCCATGCCGCAACCCAACTGGGTGTAAACCCATTCACAGCGGTTTTCGCTGATGATGGCGATGCGCGACTGCGCTGGCAAACCCAAGGCCATCAAGCCCAAACCGAACTCACGCGCATGGCGCTCGTAATCTTGCCAGCTGATGGGCCCCCAGATGCCAAAGTCTTTTTGGCGCAAGGCCACATCATGGGGGCGCTGCTGTGCCCAATGCTGTAATTTTTGCGGCAAGGTGAGGTGGGTGAATTCGCTCATGACAACCACCGCTTGCGCCGCTTATAGTGTTTGACGTCGCGAAAGCTGGCCACCTCTGACGCCCCTTCCGAATAACCCAAATAAAAGCGTTGCACATCGGCATCGTTGCGCAATCGATCGACCGGGCCACTGACCACCACTTTTCCGTTTTCCATGATGTAAGCCTCGCTGCAAATGCCAAAGGCGGCAAAGGCGTTTTGCTCCACCAACAACATGGCCACGCCTTGCTCACGGTTGATGCGGGCAATGATGGCGAAAATTTCCTCGACCACTTTGGGTGCGAGTCCCAATGAGGGCTCATCGAGCAAGATCAAATTGGGCTGCCCCACCAAGGCCCGGGAGATGGCCAACATTTGTTGCTCGCCACCCGACAAATACCCAGCCCTTTGTTGGCGCCGTTCGGCCAAGCGTGGAAAGTACTCAAACAAACGATCAAAGTCGGGCTTGGCCGCCCCCACCCGGCCTTTGAGGGCCATGGTGGCGGCGATGAGGTTTTCTTCCACGGTGAGGTCTTCAAACACATGGCGGCCTTCGCGCACATGAGCAATGCCGCTGCGCGCGATCAAATGCGGCGCCATGCCATTCAATGGCGTGTTGTCGGCCCAAATGGCGCCACTGCGCACCTCGCCCTTTTCCAGGGGCAGCAAACCCGACACCGCTTTGAGCGTGGTCGTTTTGCCAGCCCCATTCGAGCCCAACAGCGCCACCATGGCACCCTTGGGCACATGCAAGGACAAACCGCGCAACACCTGGATGGTGTGGTGGTAAACCACCTCGATGTTTTCGATGCGCAGTGCAGCGTCGACGACCTCTTCAACCATGGCCATCAGGCGGTTCTGATCCACCCACTGGCGGGCTCAAACAGTTTGGCATTGGCGTCAAAACGGTATATGCGCCCGGTGGCAATTTGGTGTCCCTTGAGGTTGACCGGCAAGCCGCTGATGCCGCCCGAATCCCAATCGGTGATGGTTTCCAAGGCCGCTTTCATATTGGGGCCAGTGAGCGGCTTGTTGGCCTTCAGCACCCGCTCCATCACTTCGGCAAAGATGGTGCCTACCAACCAACCATGGGTGTAGAAGGTGCTGACGTATTTGATATCGGGGCGGCGCTTTTGGGCAAATTGGTTCATGGTCACCATGGCCGGCGCATCTTTGGTGTCGTGGCTGTAGCGGTAAGGCATCACACCCATCCAGCCATCGCCGACCGGTCCCATGGCTTCGGCAGTGGATTTGTCCATGCTCCAAATGGTGCCCATGAACTGGGTACCGGTCATGCCGGCCTCGCGCATTTGGCGGATGAACTCGGGGATGGGCGCCAGCACATACCCATGGAAGATCACATAGTCGGGTCGGGCGCGGCGCAACTTGGCCACTTCAGCCGACACGTCCACGCTGCCAGGCTTGGTGACAATTTCTTGCACCACGTTGAGCCCCATTTTCTTGGCCCGCTCTTTGGTGGCTTCAATCGGGTCACGACCGAATTCGGTGTCGCTGTAAACCAGTGCCACCGTGGGCTTGGTGCCGCCTTTGGCTTGGCTGTTGATGTACTCCAACAAAATGGCGCACATGGACGCATAGGTGGGGCCGGCCATGAAGTAATAAGGCACTTTGTCGGGATCTGCCAAATCAGAGGCGAAAGAGGGGCTGCAAGTGAGCGTGGTGCCCAGTTGGCTCACCTCCACCGAGGCGGCTTTGGCCCAAGCTGTGGAGTCACCGTAAAACACGGGCGGCTTGTGCGCGGCCATCAGTTTTTTGAACACCGCCATGGCTTGATCCATTTTGTAACCCGAGTCTTCGCTGATGTAGCGCAATTTGCGCCCCATGATGCCGCCCCTGGCTTCGTTGCGCCACTCGCAGTAATCGTTGACGCCCATGTTCAAGCCGACGCCTGCAAAGGCAAACACACCAGTGATGGGTGGGGCCGCAGCCACCACCAATTCACCCGACTGGGCCCAGGTGGTCAGGGGCAAGCCCAGGGCACTCAAGCCTGTGACAGCAGCAACGCTTTTGAGCGCATGGCGACGAGAATTCATGTCAGTCTCCTTCAAGTTTTAAAAGGCCACAAATGGAAGAAGCGGCGTATGCGCCGCCACATTTCGACCAGGCCGTGCGGTTCGAAAATCAAAAAAGCGATGATCAATGCGCCAAACACCATCTCACGCATGGGGGAGAGCAAGGCCATGGCATTGGGTGCCCAAATGGTCAGCAAGGTGACGATGCCGCGCAGCACCTCTGGCACCAAAGTCATGAAGGCAGCGCCCAAGATGGTGCCCAGCACCGTGCCCAAGCCACCCACAATGATGGCGGCCAGGTAAAAAATCGACAAGGTGAAGGTGAAATGCTCTGGCGTGATGGCCCGGTAAAAATACCCCATCAAACCACCGGCAACACCCGCATAAAAAGATCCCAAGGCAAAGGCCATGAGTTTGCCGCGAAACAAATCGATGCCCAAAACCTCGGCCGAAATGTCTTTGTCGCGGATGGCGATGAAAGAGCGACCCACATGCGTTCTCAGCAGGTTGCGCGCGCCCAGCAACATCACACCAGCGCAAATCATGACCACGTAATACATGTCGCGGTCGGTGTTGATCACCCAGCCCCACAACTGGGCTGGGGCAATGTTGACACCCCGCACCCCACCGGTGACCGAATCCCACTCGCGAAACACAAACATCAAGATGAACTGTGCCGCCAAGGTGGCCACTGCCAAATACAAGCCCTTGATGCGCAAGGAGGGGATGCCCACCAGCACGCCAATCAGCGCACTGACCACCCCGGCCATCGGAATGGTGAAATAAAAAGGCACGCCCCACTTGTCCAAAAATGCAACCGTGTAGCACCCCACCCCCATGAAGGCGGCATGGCCCAATGAGATTTGACCGGCAAAGCCCGTGACGATGTTCAAGCCCATGGCCGCAATCACATGGACACCGGTCAGGCAGGCCAAATAGGTGAAGTAACTGCCCCCCACCCAGGGAAAGATCAGCAGCAGGCCGACAAACCCGATCATCCAACTGCGCTGCACCCGGGTGATGAGCAAGGACTCATCGTGGGCATAGCTGGCTCTGAAATCACCGATGCGCATGGGGTTCAGAGCCTTTCAATGTCACGGGTGCCGAGCAAACCATAGGGGCGAACCATCAAGATGGCCAAGACCACCACGTAAGGCACCAAATCGCGCGCCTTGCCACCGAAATAACCGACCGCAATGCTCTCGAGCCAACCGACCAACAAGCCCGCGATGATGGCACCGGCCACGCTGTCGAGGCC
>JBEDFU010000121.1:0-9891 GCA_041174965.1 Pseudomonadota bacterium
AAGCCGAATTGCACTTGGTGGCGGTGATGCCCATGGCCCTCAATGCGGTGGTGGCCGAAGGCATTGTGTTTTCCACCGAACAAGAGGCGGCACACCGCAAAAGTTTTGAGCAGGTGTTGGCCCAAGGCCTGTCGGCTTTGGCCGATCAGGGTTTTGCCGCCACCGGCGAATTGCTGCTGGGCGACCCGGTGCACGAGATATGCGCTTGCGCCAAACGCATTGGTGCCGACCTGATCGTGGTGGGGCATCAACACAAAAACAGCTGGGTGCAGCGCTGGTGGCATGCCTCCATCTCGCCGTCGCTGATCGAAGAGGCCCCGTGCAGCGTATTGGTCTCGATTTTGTAGGCCGCTTTATTTGTCCACCGACGCGCTCCAGCGATCATCCCAACCGTGGCGTGCTTGTTCAAGTTCACGCCGATCGCGTTTGGTGGGTCGGCCTTGTTCCTGGCTCAAAGCGGGTTCGCGCGCATAACGCTGTTGCAAGGCCAGCTTGGCGCGTTGTTCCATGCTGTCGGCGGTTTCTTGGTACAGCAACTGGGCCACGGGGGCGGGCCCCCGCTGGGCACTCAAGCCCGCAATCACCACGGTGCGCTGCACCGCACCTTGGCGCACTTGAACCGTGTCGCCAGTTTTGACCTCGCGCGAGGGCTTGGCGGTTTGCCCGTTCACCTCGATCCGGCCCTTGTCGATGTCTTCGCTGGCCAAGGAGCGGGTTTTGTAAAAACGGGCCGCCCAGAGCCATTTGTCGATGCGCATTTTCTCCATGCCGCCATTGTCGCCCCTGGGCGGCACAGGCAGGCAGGGCCTGAATGGGGGGGCACCCCAGGCGTTGGAAAACCCAATGTCCTTTTGGCCCCGAGGCCCAGGCCAGGTCGGTTAGGCTATGCCCCCTATGCTGCCCCGCCTCACCCAAGCCCGTGCGCCACTGACCTGCCCCGTGCAAGCGGTCAATGAGCATGGCCAGACTGAAGACTTGTCCATACCTGCCGAGCGCGCTTTGACCGTGTATGTGGACAAGCGCGAGTTGGTCACCTTGATGACCCTGGGCGCCCACCCCGAATGGCTGGTGCTGGGCTATTTACGCAACCAACGCCTGATCGATGCACCCAACGCGGTGGAATCCATCACCGTCGATTGGGATGCGGGCGAGGGCGGCGCAGGGGTCGCTGCGGTCAAAACCCATGGCGGCATTGCCGACCTCAGCGCCAAAACCGCGCAGCGCGTGGTCACCACGGGTTGTGGCCAAGGCAGCATGTTTGGCGACTTGCTCACCGATTTGGATGGGCTGAGCCTGCCTGCGGCGCAATGGCCGCAACAAGACTTGTACGCCATGGTGGACGCGATTCGCCTGCAGGAGAGCACTTACAAGTCGGCCGGTTCGGTGCATGCCTGCGCGCTGTTTCACAACGGCGAGATGAAATTGTTTGTCGAGGATGTGGGCCGCCACAATGCCATTGACACCATTGCCGGGTGGATGTGGATGCACGGCATCCACCCCGACCAAGCGCCCATCCACGCGCCTTGGGCTTTTTACACCACGGGTCGATTGACCAGTGAAATGGTGCTCAAAGCCGCGCAAATGCAAGTCCCCCTGGTGGTGTCGCGCAGTGGCATCACCCAAATGGGTTTTGAAATGGCCCAGCGCTTGGGTCTGTGCACCGTGGGGCGCGCCACCCACAAGCGTTTTCTTTGTTACACCGCGCCCCAGGTGCTGTTGTGGCAGCCCGAGTTGGCGCAAACCACTGTGAAAAGAGCCCCCACATGATGCGTTCCTGGTCTTTGGCGTGGCGCAACCTGTGGCGTGATGCACGCGCAGGCGAGTTGCGCTTGCCCATGGTGGCCGTGGCCTTGGGCGTGGCCGCGCTCAGCTCGGTGGCATTTTTGGCCGATCGCCTGCAAGCCGGCATGGCGCGCGATGCCCGCCAGTTGATGGGCGGTGATGTGGTGGTGGTGAGCGATCAGCCCACGCCGGCGCCCTTTGTGCAAAAAGCCAAGGCCCTGGGTCTGAACAGCGCCACCACGCTGAGCTTTCCCACCATGGCGCGGGCCAGCGACGAGCGCGGAGGCGCCAGCCGCTTGATTGCCCTCAAAGCGGTGGAGCCGGGCTACCCCTTGCGCGGGGCTTTGCAGGTGTTGCAATCCACGGCAGGCGATTTGGTGGGCGCAGTGTTGCCCACACCGGGGCTTCTGCCTGGCACGGTGGCCGCACCCAACAACCAAACGGCCTACGACGGCCCCTCTGTGAAGGTGCGCACCATCCCAGCGCCGGGGCAGGCGTGGGCCGAGCCGGGCCTGTTGGAAGCGCTGGAATTGCAACCAGGCGACAGCTTGTGGTTGGGCAAGCACCGCGTCACCTTGTCACAAGTGCTCACCGCCGAGCCCGATCGGGGCGCGGGTTTCATGAACTTTGCCCCGCGTTTGTTGATCAACATTGCCGACCTGGACGCAACCGGTTTGGTGCAACCGGCCAGCCGCATCGCTTGGCGCTTTGCGGTGGCCGGGCCAGACAAACCGGTGGCGACCTATATGCAATGGGCCCAAGACCAAGTGAGCCTGCCCGAGGTGCGCGGTGTGCGCCTGGAGTCGATGGAGGCGGGGCGCCCCGAAATGCGCCAGACTTTGGAGCGCGCAGAAAAGTTCCTCAACCTGGTGGCCTTGTTGGCCGCCTTGCTCAGTGCCGTGGCCGTGGCCTTGGCCGCACGCGGTTTTGCGGCGCGCCATTTGGACGACTGCGCCATTCAGCGTGTGCTCGGGCAAAGCCAGCGCCAGATTGCTGCGGTGTATGCCATCGAATTTGGTTTGCTCGGCATTGGCGCGAGCTTGATCGGCGCGGCACTGGGCTATGGCTTGCACGAGGTGTTTGTCGGCTTGCTCAGCGGCTTGATTGAGGCCGACTTGCCCGCCGCCGGTTGGCGGCCCTTGGCCTATGGGGTGGGCACCGGCCTGACGCTGTTGGTGGCCTTTGGTTTGCCGCCAGTTTTGCAATTGGCCCGGGTGCCGCCTTTGCGGGTGATCCGCCGCGATGTGGGCAAACCACAAGCCGCTTCCTTGGGGGTCATGGGTGCTGGTTTGCTGGGTTTTTCGCTGCTGCTCATGGCGGTCAGCCGCGACCTGGTGTTGGGCCTGTGGGTGGTGCTGGGCTTTGCTGGGGCGGTGGCCTTTTTTGCCGCCTTGTCCTGGCTGGCGGTGCGCAGTTTGCGTTGGGCGGTGAATGAGGCGCGCTCGCCGCAATGGCTGAGTTTGGCCACGCGCCAAATTTCTGCCCGACCGGTGTTTGCCATGGTGCAAGTCAGTGCTTTGTCGGTGGGTTTGTTGGCCCTGGTGTTGTTGGTGTTGTTGCGCACTGACTTGGTGGCCAGTTGGCGCAACGCCACGCCCGCCGACGCGCCGAACCGCTTTATTCTGAATGTGCAACCCGATCAGTCGCAGGCCTTTCAAGACCATTTGCGACAAGCCCAGGTTCAGCGCTACGACTGGTACCCCATGATCCGCGCTCGCTTGGTGGCGGTCAACGGCCAATCTGTGTCGGCCCAAAACTACACCGACGAGCGGGCCAAGCGATTGGTGGACCGCGAGTTCAATGTGTCGCACAGCGTGGCTGCGCCGGCGCACAACAGCATCGTGGCGGGTGCTTGGGTGCCCGACGAGCCCGAAGCCTTGAGCCTGGAAGAAGGTTTGGCCAAAACCCTGGGCTTGAAAATGGGCGACCGGTTGCGCTTTGACATGGCGGGGGTGGCCATAGAAGCGCGCGTCACCTCGATACGCCGGGTCGACTGGACGTCGATGCGTGCCAACTTCTTTGTCATGTACCCACTGGCACGCATGCCCGATGTGCCCATGACCTACATCGCCGCGTTTCGCGCCCCATCGGTGCGCGGCTTTGACAATGCCCTGGTGGCGCGCTTTCCCAACATCACCAATGTGGACTTGGGTGCCAGCCTCAACCAGGTGCAAAAGGTGTTGGGCCAAGTGGTCCAAGCGGTGGAATTTTTATTCGTCTTCACCCTGGCCGCTGGCTTGGTGGTGATGTTTGCCGCCGTCACCGCCACCCGCGAAGAGCGGGCCCGCGAATATGCAGTGTTGCGCGCCCTGGGCGCCTCCAACCGTTTGTTGGCGCGGGTGCAAGCCGCCGAGTTGGTGGGCGTGGGCGCCTTGGCAGGTGCCCTGGCCTCCTTGGTGGCCTTGGCCGTGGGCTGGGGCTTGGCCCGCTATGTGTTTGAGTTCGCATGGACACCGCCGATCTGGGTGCCCTTGGTGGGCACGCTGGCGGGTGCGCTGTTGGCGCTGTTGGCCGGTTGGTGGGGTTTGCGTGAAATTTTGCGCCGCCCGGTGGTGCAGACCTTGCGCCAAGCGGCGTTGTGATGTTTTTCGGAGCCAGCACGTGGATGAAACCAACCAACCCGACAGCGTCACCGCGTTTGACATGGTGGGTGGCGAAGCCCAGGTGCGCGCCTTGGTGGACCGGTTTTACGACCTGATGGATTTGGAGCCGGCCTACACCCATTTGCGCGCTGTGCATGGCAGCGATTTGCAATCGGCGCGCGACAAGTTGTTTTGGTTTTTGTGCGGTTGGCTGGGCGGGCCATCGCATTACACCGAGCGCTTTGGCCACCCGCGTTTGCGCATGCGCCACATGCCGTTTGCGATTGGGGTGCGCGAGCGCGACCAGTGGCTGGCCTGCATGGCCCAGGCCATGCAAGAGGTGCAGTTGCCAGAGGCCCTGCAAACGCGTTTACAGGAAAGCTTTTTCCAAACCGCTGACTGGATGCGCAACCTCAACGGCCCGTGAGGTGGCTCGGGCCCGACCCTGGAGCCAGCAACACCCGCAAGGCCCCGGCTCCGCCTTCCGAGGGCGTGGCCTGCACAAACGCCAAGACCTCGTTTTTTTGCACCAACCAGCGCAGCACTTTGTTTTTCAGCACCGGTGTTTTGCCAGGCGAGCCCAGGCCCTTGCCATGCACCACCCGCACACAACGCCAACCTTGGCGGTGGGCTTGGCGGATGAAGCCACCCAAGGCCTCGCGCGCCTCATCGCTGCGCAAGCCATGCAAATCAATCTCGCCTTGCAAAGCCCAATCGCCTTGGCGCAACTTGCGGATCACGTCGCGGCCCATGCCGTCGCGCAGGTAGCTGAGTTGGTCATCGGTGTCGATCATGCGGCTGATGTCGATCTCATCGCTCAAACTCTCGCGCAGCACCGCTTCTTGGTCGCGTTGCAGCTGCAGGGGCTCGGGCGCTGGCGCCGGGGATTGCAGTGGCACACGCGCTTGCGGGTTGAGGGGTTTGACGGCCCCGACAGAGCGCACAAACAGTTCTTGTTCGGCCCGCGCTTGGCGCAAGGCCTCGGCGCGGGCTTGGGCCGCCAATGCGTCGCTCGCTTGCTGCTGGGCCAGTTTTTGGCGCAGGGCATCCAGGTCTTTGAGGGAGCGCGATTTCATGGGGGCAACACAGGCAGGGGTGGGGACGGTGCCACGGAAGTGGCCGAGAGCATGGTTGGCATCATAGCCAGCCACAGCCAGTGCCGGACCATCGCTTTGCGGCGCAACTTCAGTGACCCAACGATGCAGCGCTGTGTGTGTCGAATGCTGGGGCTTTTTAGATCAAGCCCGACTCGGCCATCGACAAGGCGCAGCCTGGGGCCACGATGATGTGGTCCAGAACCCGCACATCCACCAGGGCCAAGGCCGACTTCAGGGTTTGCGTCAGGGCTTTGTCGGCGGCGGAAGCTTGCACGCTGCCACTGGGGTGGTTGTGGGCCAGCACCACACCGCTGGCGCCCACATCCAAGGCCAGCTTGACCACTTCGCGCGGGTACACGCTGGCTTGGCTCAGCGTGCCTTGGAACATGGCGCGGTACTGCAACAAGTGGTGTTGGTTGTCGAGCAACAGCAGTGCAAACACCTCATGGCCCAAATGGCCCAATTGCAGTTGCAAATACTGCTTGACGCGTTCGGGCGAGTCCAGCACCGGGCGCTGGCGCAGTTGCTCGGCCAAGGCGCGGCGCGACAACTCCAACACCGCCAGCAATTCGGCCCGTTTGGCCGTGCCCCCCAAGCCTTTGAAGCGCTGCAAGTCCTTGGCCTGGGTCTGCAGCAGGCCCGAAATGCCGCCAAACTGCGCCAGCAGTTCGCTGGCCATGTGCAACACATGCCGGCCCGGGGTGCCGGTGCGCAGCAGCAAAGCCAGCAACTCGGTGTCGCTCAGGGCGGCAGGCCCCAAGGCCAGCAGCTTTTCGCGGGGGCGCACTTCGGTGGGTAAATCGCGCATGGGGGTGTGGGTGGAATATTTTTGTTCTAATGCCACCCGAGCAACATTCGTTGACAGGCCTCTATCAGGGATTTCTACAATGGGACGCGAAATCCCACCGCTTTATGACCTCTCCCACCTCTGAACCCATTGTGCGTGTCACCCCTGGCGCCTTTTTGACCTTGCACTACCGCTTGACCGGCCCGCAAGGCGACATCATCAACACCTTTGCGGACAAGCCGGCCACCTTGTCGCTGGGCTCGGGCGAGTTGTCGCCGGCCTTGGAGCAACATTTGATGGGCTTGGCCGAGGGCGCACGCACCACCTTTCAGTTGGCCGAGGGCGAAGCCTTTGGGCCGCGCAACCCCGACATGGTGCAGTGGGTCAGCCGCGATTTGTTGCGCCAAATGGGCGACCCGCATGAAAGCTATGCCGTGGGCGATGTGGTTGCCTTTCCGGCGCCCGATGGCGCTGGCAGCTATGCCGGTGCGGTGTGCCAGTTGGGCGACGCTGCGGTGCTGTTTGACTTCAACCACCCCCTGGCTGGCCAGGCCGTCCAATTCGAAGTGCAATTGATCGGAGTGTTATGAACGCACCCACACCCTCTGAAATCATTTTGGCCGAACCCCGGGGTTTTTGTGCCGGTGTGGACCGGGCCATTGACATCGTTGAGCACGCCCTGAGCAAGTTTGGCGCGCCCATTTATGTGCGCCACGAAATCGTGCACAACACCCATGTGGTCAACGACCTGCGCTCGCGGGGCGCCATCTTCATCGAAGACTTGAACGACGTCCCCCCCGGGGCCACCTTGGTGTTCAGCGCGCACGGGGTGCCCAAAGCGGTCGAGCACGAGGCCGAACGGCGTGGGTTTCGGGTGTTTGACGCGACCTGCCCCTTGGTGACCAAGGTGCACGTCGAAGTGGCCAAGCTGCACCGCGAGGGCTATGAGTTCATCATGATCGGCCACAAAGGCCACCCCGAGGTCGAAGGCACCATGGGCCAGTTGTCCGAAGGCATCCACTTGGTGGAAGACGTGGGCGATGTGGCCACGGTACAGCCCAGCCAAACCGAGCGCCTGGCGGTGGTGACCCAAACCACCTTGAGCGTGGACGATGCCGCTGAAATCATGGCCGCTGTGCAAAAACGCTTTCCGCAAATTCGCCCACCCAAACAGCAAGACATTTGCTATGCCACGCAAAACCGCCAAGACGCGGTCAAATTGCTCAGCCCCCAAGTGGACATCGTGATTGTGGTGGGCAGCCCCAGCAGCTCCAACAGCAACCGCTTGCGCGATGTGTCGCAAAAGTACGGCACGCCCAGCTACATGGTCGACCATGCCGACGAATTGCAAGCGGCTTGGTTTGAGGGCAAGCAACGCATTGGTTTGACCGCAGGTGCGTCTGCACCTGACATCTTGGTGCAACAAGTCATCACCCGCTTGCGAACGCTGGGCGCGGTGTCGGTGCGCACCTTGGACGGCATCCAAGAGACCATCAAATTCCCCTTGCCCAAAGGCCTCAAGCCCGAGGCCTGATGCCCAAAGCCCCTGGTTGGGGCCCGAACAAAAATTACAATCGCCCACCATGCTCGATATCAATTTGCTCCGACGCGATCTGCCCCACGTTTTGGAGCGCCTCAACGCCCGCAAGTCACCGCAACCCTTTTTGGATGTCGAGACCTTTCAGGCCATGGAGGGTGAGCGCAAAACCTTGCAAACCCACACCGAAGAGCTGCAAGCCCGGCGCAACAGCTTGTCGAAACAAATTGGCCAGCGCAAATCCAAGGGCGAAAGCACCGATGACATCATGGCCGAAGTGGCCAGCATCAAAGACGACCTGGAGCGCTCGGCCCAGCGCCTGGAGTTGTTGCAAGCCGACATGCTGGCCTTGCTGCAAGCCTTGCCCAATTTGCCCCATTCAAGTGTGCCGCTGGGCAGCGATGAGCATGGCAACGTGGAGTTGCGCCGCTGGAGCCCGCAACAGGGCCTGGGTGGTGAGCCCGCGCCCCTGGATTTCGAAGCCAAAGACCATGTGGACATCGGCGAACCCCTGGGCCTGGACTTTGAAACCGGCACCAAGTTGGCGGGCTCGCGCTTCAGCGTGCTCAAAGGTCCCATCGCCCGTTTGCACCGCGCATTGGCGCAGTTCATGCTCGATGTGCAAACCCAAGAGCACGGCTACACCGAGTGCTACACGCCCTACATCGTCAATGCCGATAGCTTGCGTGGCACGGGGCAGTTGCCCAAGTTTGAAGCCGATTTGTTTGCCGCTAAAAAAGGCGGCCAAGACGGCGACGACCCCACGGCCCTGTACCTCATCCCCACCAGCGAAGTGCCGCTGACCAATTTTGTGCGCGATGAAATCGTGGCCGAGGTCGACCTGCCCATCAAGCTCACCGCCCACACGCCGTGCTTTCGCTCAGAGGCGGGCAGCCACGGTCGCGACACGCGCGGCATGATCCGCCAACACCAATTCGACAAAGTGGAGATGGTGCAAATCGTCCACCCCGACCACAGCGAACAGGCGCTGGACGACATGACCGCCCACGCCGAAGCCATTTTGCAAAAGCTCGGTTTGCCCTACCGCGTCATGCTGCTGTGCACTGGCGACATGGGCTTTGGTGCGGTGCGCACCCACGACTTAGAGGTGTGGTTGCCCGCGCAAAACACCTATCGCGAAATCAGCTCGGTCAGCAACTGCGACGCCTTTCAAGCCCGGCGCATGCAAGCGCGGTTTAAAAACGCGCAAGGCAAAAACGAATGGGTGCACACCCTCAATGGCTCTGGCTTGGCCGTGGGCCGCGCCTTGGTCGCAGTGCTCGAAAACTACCAGCAAGCCGATGGTTCGGTGCGCGTGCCAGACGTTTTGCAGCCCTACCTCGGGGGCCTGAAAACCCTCCAACCCTTGAAAGCCCTCCCATGAAATTCCAAACCTTGTGCCCCCTGTTGGTGTTGTGTGGCCTGGCGGCATGCAGCACCACGCCCATGGGCGCAGACGGTGGCCCGGCGGCCTTGCCCATCCAAGAGTTGATTGGCCAAACCCAATTGCCACCGGGCAGCCGGGTAGTTCACGAGCAGTCGCTCATCTTGGGTGCGGGCGACAACTGGGTGGGCCGTTTGGCCCTGGATGTGGGGCGCGACACCAGCACCGCCTACAACTACTTTTTGGACCAATACCAGCGCAATGGCTGGGGCTTGATTTCAGCCAGCCGCGGCAAAACCAGTTTGTTGGTGTTCACCAAACCCGACCGCAGCGCCACCATTGAAATATCAGAAGGCGGGGCCCTCAGCGGTCCCAACCTGGTGATGACCATCACCCCGCGCAGCGCCAACACGCCGCCGGTGGCGCGGCCGCCAGCCGCCTCGGTGCCTGCAACCACCGCAGTGCCCACCCCAGTGCGCCCCTGAAGAACGCACGCCACACCCGTTGAGGCCCGTGGCGGGCATGGGGCGCTGATAGAATCTCGCCCTCGACACCCGGAGAGATGGCAGAGTGGTCGAATGCGCCGGACTCGAAATCCGGTATACGGTTTTTGCCGTATCGAGGGTTCGAATCCCTCTCTCTCCGCCAGTTATTTCAATCTCAAACTTCAGGCGCCCGATGGCGCCTGTTCTTTTTTTGGCTCGCACCCGAAAACTTCAGAC
>JBEDFU010000122.1:0-5910 GCA_041174965.1 Pseudomonadota bacterium
TGCCGTAGGTGGTGCCCTCAGCGCGGTGGGCGGTGCCAAAGGCGTCGTTGACATAGATGTCGCACAACGCGGCCATTTGGCGGGCCAGGCCTTCGCTGTTTTTCTTCTCGCCTTTGTTGACGCGGCAGTTCTCCAGCATCACCACTTGGCCGGGGGCGACTTGCAAGCCGCCCACCCAGTTGGCGATCACTGGCACCTCGCGGCCCAGCAGTTCGCCCAAACGCTTGGCCACCGGTGCCAACGAGTCTTCGGGCTTGAATTCACCCTCGGTGGGCCGGCCCAAATGCGAGGTGACCATCACCGCAGCACCGGCAGCCAGCGCCATCTGGATGCAAGGCACAGACGCGCGTATGCGGGTGTCTTCGCTGATGTGGCCGTGGTCGTCAAACGGCACATTGAGGTCGGCGCGGATGAAGACACGCTGGCCTTGGACTTTTCCTTGGGCGCACAGGTCGGCGAAGCGGAGGATGTTCATGGTGCAGAAATAATGGTTTTTTTGATTTTAGGTGGCGGCGATGGGCTGTCACGGGACTGACATGAACCGCATCGGCCTGAGGCCAAGCCACGACAGGGCTTACCCACCCAGCACAGGCGCACTTGCAGCGCGCAACCGACCCTGCAAAAACCTGCAAATTGAAGAAACGTTCTTCAATTTGCAGGAAACGTTTGTTACCATTGCGCCATGATCGAGCGAAACATAGCGCCCGTGCTCTTACAGCTGGCCACTCAATACCCGGTGATCACCCTCACCGGGCCGCGCCAAAGTGGCAAGACCACTTTGACCCGGCGCTTGTTTTCTGACAAGCCCTATGTGACGCTGGAAGACCCAGACACGCGTCGCTTCGCCATGGAGGACACCCGAGGGTTTTTGATGCAGTTCGCGCAGGGCGCCATCTTGGATGAAATTCAGCGCGCGCCCGAACTCACCTCCTATTTGCAGGGGCTGGTCGATGCCGACCCGAAGCCTGGCCGGTTTGTGCTGACCGGCAGCCACCAGTTTGAGCTGATGAGTCAAGTTTCGCAGTCGCTGGCCGGGCGAACAGCTGTGCTGCGCCTGCTGCCTTTCACGCTGGCCGAGGTGCACCGCCTTCGCGGCGGCATGGCGTCACCGGATTTGGCACAAACGCTGCTGACAGGGTTTTATCCGCGCATACATGACCAAAGCCTGGACCCTTCTCAGGCGCTGGCCGACTACTTTGCGACGTATGTGCAGCGCGATTTGCGCCAGCTCGCTGCGGTACAAGACTTGCAGCGATTCGAGCGTTTTGTCCGCTTGTGTGCCGGGCGCACCGGGCAGTTGCTCAACCTGAGCAGCTTGGGCAACGATGCGGGTGTGACGCACTCCACCGCCCGCGCTTGGATCGACCTGCTGCAGTCGAGCTACATCGTGCACTTGCTCCCACCTTGGTTTGCCAACACCGGCAAGCGCTTGGTCAAAGCATCAAAGCTTTATTTTCATGATGTGGGCTTGGCTTGTTGGCTGTTGGGTCTGCGCAGTGCAGCGCAAGTGGCCCGCGACCCGCTGTGGGGCAGTTTGTTTGAAAATTTCGTGATCATGGAAGCGATGAAAGACCGGCTCAACGCCGGCGCCACGGCCGAGATGTACTTTTACCGGGACTCGGAGGGCAATGAGGTGGACTTGCTGATTCCCGTGGGCACGAAGATGCACGCCATCGAGATCAAGGCCGGAGCCACCATCAACCCAGACTATTTCAAAGGCCTCAAAACATTTGCCGCCCACCAGCCAGCGGTGTTTGCCAGCGGCTGCGTGGTGTTCGGCGGTGCAGACGGTCAAAGCCGCAGCGATTGGCCGGTGCATGCCTGGCACCAACTGCAACACACCCCTGCCCGCTGATCACCCTTTGCAGCGGCGGCCTTACCAACCCCAGCCCATGTGCAGCGGCAAATACACCGACATGCCCACCACGATGGTGCCCAGCACCGCTTGGCCTTGGCCACGCCGGGCCAGGTAGAACGCGACGCCGGCCGCAGCGCCATACAAGCGGGCGTCTTGCCAGGTGGTGATGAAGGCGCCGTGGCTGACCAGCACCTCGGGGACGACCACGGCGGCCAGCGCAGCGATGGGCGCATATTGCAAGCCGCGCTGGGGCCAGGCGGGAAAGGGCAGCTCGCGGTCGAGGATGAAGAAAAAGCAGCGCGTGAGCAAGGTGACCGCGCCCAGGCCCAACAAGGTGAAGGTGAGCACGCTGTCCATCACACTTTGGCCTTTTTGCCCCATGGGGTTTGCTCCACCAGCAAGCACACCGCCACCGCCGCGGCGATGGCCACCAAGATGTTCAAGCGCAGGGGCAGCGCAAAAGCCGCCACGGCCGCCGCGCCGGAGACCACCAAGGACACGGCACGCAAACGGGTTTGGGTGAGCGAACACAAGATGCCCACCAAGGCCAGAACGCCCGCAAAGCCCAAGCCCCATTGCATGGGCACCTGGCTGGCCAAAAAGATGCCGGCCAAGCTGGCCACTTGCCAGCCCAACCAAGACAGAAAGCAGTTGCCGCAGAGATAGGCCATTTCGTTGCGTTGGCCTGCGGCGTCGCGGGCGGGCTCGGGGTGGCGCTGGACAAATTGCACGTAGTTCAAATCGGCCACCAGGTAGCCGATGGACATGCGTTGCCAGCGCGGCCAGGCCATCAAGTAGCCCCGCATGTGCAGGCTGAACACGGCAAAGCGCAGGTTGACGCAAAAGGCGGTGGCCAGCACCACCCACACCGGCGCACCGGCGGCGAGCAACGGGGTGGCGGCGAGTTGGGCGCTGCCACCGTAGACCAGCAAGGTCATCCAAATGGACACCTCGGTGCCCAAGCCCGCTTGCACCATGGCCACACCGGTCATCAGGCCCCAGGCCCAAATGCCGGGCGAGACTTTGAGAGTGTCGAGCATGCCCGCGCGAAAGGCCGGATGGCGGTAATTGGCAGGGTCAAAAAACATGGCGGCGCGCGCGGGCTGGGCGGCTCATGCGCCCAGGGTTTGCCCAAGCCCATCGGGGGTGCCACGCAAAAAATCGGCCACGGCCAGGCGTTTGCCGCCGGGCTTTTGCAGTTGCAACAAGCGCAGCACGCCGTCGCCGGTGGCCACGTCCAAGCCGTGGGCGTTGGCTTGCAACACCCGGCCCGGTGTGGGTGGGCTGAGGGGAGCGGCATGGGGATGGTCAGCGGTGAAAGGGGCTGAAGTGGTGGTGGCAGTTGCGCCAACGCTGGCCGTGGCGTGTGGTTGTGCTGACAAGGCCTGTGCCGCCCAAATTTTCAAGGGCTGGCCCTGCCACAGGGTGTGAGCGCCGGGGAAGGGGTCAAAAGCGCGGATGCGCCGCGCCAGCACGGTGGCGGGCAGTGACCAGTCGATCAGGGCTTCGTGCTTGTCGATTTTGGCGGCATAGGTGATGCCCTCCTCCACTTGGGGCTGCGCGGCCCAGGGCTGGGCTTGGGCCAGCACGTCGAGCATGGCCTGCGCGCCCAGAGCGGCCAAGCGGTCGTGCAAGCTGGCGGTGGTGTCGTCTGGGTGGATGTCGATGGCGCGGCGCAAGAGCACGGCGCCGGTGTCCAGCCCCACGTCCATTTGCATGATGCACACGCCGGTTTGCGCGTCGCCCGCTTCAATGGCGCGGTGGATGGGGGCGGCACCGCGCCAGCGTGGCAACAGCGAGGCGTGGATGTTCAGGCAGCCCAGGGGCGGCGCGGCCAAGGCCCAGGCGGGCAGGATCAGCCCATAGGCGGCGACGACCATGGCATCGGCCTGGGCTTGGGCCATGGCTTGTTGCGCGGCGCGGGCGTCGTCGGGGTATTTGCCGTCCAAGCGCAGGCTGCGCGGTTGGGCCAGGGGCAGTTGATGGGCCAGGGCAAATTGTTTGACCGGTGAGGCTTGCAGTTGCAGGCCTCGGCCAGCGGGCCGGTCGGGTTGGGTCAGCACCAAAGCGATCTCGTGCCCCGCCGCATCCAAAGCGACCAAGGCTTGCTGGGCAAATTCGGGCGTGCCCGCAAAGATCAGGCGCATGGGCTCAGCGTTGCGACTCGCGTTGGGCCTTGAGGATTTTGCTGCGGATGCGGGTGCGCTTTAAAAACGACAGGTGCTCGACAAACACCTTGCCTTGCAGGTGGTCGATCTCGTGCTGCAAGCAAATCGACTCCAAGCCTTCGGCCTCGATGGTGATGGGCTGACCGTCTGGGTCGAGGGCACTGACGCGCACTTGGTGGGCGCGTTCGACGCCGTCGTAAATGCCAGGCACCGACAAGCAGCCCTCTTCGCCTTTGATGCGCTCGCTGCTGGCCCACTCGATGACCGGGTTGATCAGGGCGCGGGGTTGGTTGTGTTCTTCGGACACGTCGATGACGATGACGCGCTCGTGCACGTCCACCTGGGTGGCGGCCAGGCCGATGCCCTTGGCGTCGTACATGGTTTCGGTCATGTCGGCGATGAGTTGGCGGATGCGCTCGTCCACCACGGCCACAGGTTTGGCCACGGTGTGCAAGCGCGGATCGGGGTAGGTGAGGATGGTGAGCAAAGCCATGGGGGCATATTGTCCGCGCTTTTGCGCATCAACCCCAACGGGGCTGCCAAGCCCCCACGCAGGGGCCCACCTATTGCCAAAGCCCATCGGTGGGCCGATGATGAACCCCAAAAAATGCCCCAGGGAGGCTGAGATGACAACCACCACAAGCGCCAGCGATGACTGGCCCGACTGGCTGAGGCTGGTCACAACACTTGGCGTGAGCACGCGCCAACTTCGTCAATTGCTCAGTGCATTTGGCGGGCCAGCCCAGGTGCTGGCCGCCAGCGAGGCCGAACGGGCGCACTGGGTGGGGGTGGCTGCGGCAGCCGCTTTGAGCCGCCCACCCGCAGACGCACCGTTGCGCCTGGCCCGCACCGAGCACTGGCTGGCCCACCCACCAGCGGGTTGTGTCCACCAGATTTTGACCTTGGGCGACGCCGCCTACCCCCAGGCTTTTTTGCAGCTGAGTGACCCGCCGTTGATGCTGTACCTGCAAGGCCAAGCCGCGCCATTGGACCGAACCGCCCTGGCGGTGGTGGGCAGCCGCAACCCCACACCACAAGGCCGCGACAACGCGCAGGCCTTTGCCCGCGACCTGGCCGCCAGTGGCCTGTGCGTGGTGTCAGGCCTGGCGCTGGGCATTGACGCCGCCGCCCACGAAGGGGCTTTGCGCGGGGGCACCACACTGGCCTTGGCAACGGTGGCGGTGGTGGGCACTGGGTTGGACCGCGTCTACCCCAAGGGCAACCAAGCGCTGGCCCAAGAAGTGGCGCTGCGCGGCTGCCTGATCAGCGAATACCCGCTGGGCACGCCACCGCTGCCGGCGCACTTTCCGCAGCGCAACCGCTTGATCGCCGCGCTCGGCCAAGGCTGCTTGGTGGTGGAGGCGGCGCTGTCATCGGGCTCGCTGATCACCGCCCACCAGGCCTTGGAGTTGGGGCGCGAGGTGTTTGCCATCCCCGGCTCCATCCATTCGCCGCAATCGCGCGGCTGCCATGCCTTGATCCGCCAAGGGGCGAAATTGGTCGAGTCGGCACAAGATGTGTGGGAAGAATTGCGCGCACCCGGCTTGTGGGGGCGCGATGCTGCGAACCCAACCACGGCGGGTGATGGTGATGGTGATGGCAGTAGTGACAGTGGCAGTGGCAGTGGTGGTGGCAGTAGCGGTGTGGGTCACATGCCAACGCCGGCCGCAACCAGCACCGACGCCGTGCTGCAAGCCCTGGGCTGGGAGCCGTGTGGCTTGGACCAACTGCAAGCGCGCTGCGGCTGGGACACGGCGGCGCTGCAAGCGCATTTGCTGCAACTCGAACTCGACGGCCAGGTGAGCCGCCTGAGCGGCGCCCGCTTTCAGCGCCTGCGCGCCGGCTGAGGGCACAAAACAAGGTATATTGGGTCTATGTTTGAAG
>JBEDFU010000123.1:0-9004 GCA_041174965.1 Pseudomonadota bacterium
CATGTGTTGGGTCAATCGGCACAGCACCGAAACCTGCTGGGCCAGCGGTGCAGGGACGGGGATTTGACCGTCCAGTACGCTTTGGATGAACGCGGCCGTGGCCAGGGCGCTGTTGTCCACCGGCAAGGCTGGCAGGTCGGTCAAGCTGCCGGCTTGTTGCTCGCACATCGGCTTGGCCTGTCCCGCGACAAAGCCCGTCATGGCCGGGGTGCGCCGCGGATCGGCCACGGGCTCGCCCTCGGTGCCGCGCAACAGCAAGGCATTGGCTTGAACCAGGCTCAAGGTGTGGGTCATGGACAAAGCATATTCGGGGTGGGTGTGGCTGCACACCAAAAGGGCGCGTTGCCGCAGGGGATTGAGCATTTTCACCAGGCTGTGGGCTGGGTTGCGCAAGCCCACCATACGCCGCACATCTAACAACTTTTGCAAAGCCGGTGAGAGCACTTGGGTGGGTACATAAAAAACGCGTCCGGGTTCCAGTCGGGTGGGACGATCCAAAGCGGAGGTCCCCATGGCCGCAAAGACCTGCTCACTGGTAACCCGTGTGTCTTCGGTGGTGCTGCCGTGAACCAGTACCGCAAAGCCCTCACGCGCCATCAACTCGGCCAACAAGGGGGTGAGCAGGGGCAGCTTGCGCGAACCGTTGTAGCTGGGGATGACCACTGTGGGTGGGTTGGCGGGGCTTTCAAAATGGTGCAGTCTTTGCTGCGTGGCATCTAAAAACCCCGCCATCTCTTCTGGGGTTTCACCTTTGATGCGCATGGCCAAGCAAAAGGCGCCAATTTCAAGGTCGCTGGCGAGCCCGTCGAGCAATTGCCCCATCAAGTCCGCGGCTTGGGCGCGGGTCAGCGCGCGTGCGCCATCTTTGCCCCGGCCAATTTCTTTGATGTATGCGCTGATGCCCATGCACGGATTGTCTCGCATGCCAGGGCTACACTGCGTCCATGATTGTTTTGGGCATTGAATCTTCTTGCGATGAAACCGGTGTGGCCTTGGTCAAAACCGCAGAAGCGGAATCCGGCGTCCCGGCCGCATGGCCCACTTTGTTGGCCCAAGCCCTCCACTCTCAAATTGAAATGCATCAAGCTTATGGCGGGGTGGTGCCCGAGTTGGCCAGCCGAGACCACATTCGCCGTGTCATCCCTTTGACGCAATCCGTTTTGGACCAAGCGGGTGTTCTAGCTGCTGAGGTTGATGTAGTGGCTTTCACGCGCGGCCCCGGATTGGCGGGTGCTTTGTTGGTCGGTGCTGGGGTGGCCGCTGGCTTGGCCGCAGCTTGGCACAAGCCCTTGCTGGGCGTGCACCACTTAGAGGGGCATTTGTTGTCGCCTTTTTTGAGCCAAGACCCACCCGCCTTTCCTTTTGTGGCCTTGCTGGTGTCTGGTGGGCATACCCAGCTCATGCAAGTCAACGCGGTGGGGGACTATGCTTTGTTGGGCGAGACCATTGACGATGCCGCGGGTGAGGCCTTTGACAAATCGGCCAAATTGTTGGGCCTGCCTTACCCCGGGGGGCCTGGTTTGTCGCGTTTGGCTGAGCAGGGAGATCACAAAGCATTTGCTTTGCCTCGGCCACTGTTGAACAGTGGCAACTTGGATTTTTCCTTTGCCGGTCTCAAAACGGCTGTGTTGACCCAGGTTCAGCGATTGGGCACCGACTTGCCAGCGAGGGTGGCCGATGTGGCAGCCAGCACCCAGGCTGCCATCGTTGAAGTATTGGTCAAAAAATCCATGCGCGCGTTGGCTCAAACCGGGCTCAAACGGTTGGTTGTCGCAGGAGGCGTGGGCGCCAACAGCGCCTTGCGCAGCCAACTCAATGCCCAATGTCAAGCCTTGGGCGTGCAGGTTCACTACCCCGAGTTGCATTTGTGCACCGATAACGGCGCCATGATTGCCATGGCCGCTGCCATGCGCATCCAAGCTGTGCCTGGCTTGCGCATGGACCGCGATGGGGCCTTCGACGTGCGCCCCCGATGGCCATTGCAGGAACTGTCAAGTCATCACTGAACCGGCAAAGTTTGGGCTTTGCTATGCGGCAGTTTTTTCACCAGCACCAAATTCAAAATGCCGTTTTCCAGTTTGGCGCTGCTGGTGGCGGCATCGACGGGCATGGGCAATTCAAACTGTGCTTTGTAGACCCGATTGGCGTCTGCCGTGGTGTTGATTTGCACCATTTGCTCCTCGATTTGAACCACCAAATGCTCCTTGGATACACCGGGCATGTCCATGCTCAAGCGGTATTGGTGTTCGTCTTGTTCAAATTGCGTGGGTGGGGCGTGCTGTGGGCGTGCCACTTCCTGCAAAAAGCGCTCGAGGCCCAGTCGGGCATTGGTGCGGTAAGTGGCAGGGGCGATGGGGGTAAATAACATGGTTTTCTCCTTGTGAGGGGTACACTGCGCAGCTGTTTCTGCAGTCATCATCAGTTGCGACCAACGTGTCGACATTCAAGGGCATTCGGGCATGTATCTTTTTTCAACAGGGGTCTTGAAATGGCCGCGCTGGGTGCTATTTGCAGGCCTGTTTTTCAATGCTGCGTTGTGGGTTCATGCCCAGCAGGTCGCATCTGCACCGATCAAGGTGGCGATGATCGAGTCGCTCAGCGGGCCCTTTGCCAACACTGGCGAAGCCGTGTGGCGAAACCTTTCTTGGGCTGTTGAGCGGGTTGCCCTGCGCGGCGGTGTCAAACTGGCCGGTGGTAACCGACCTCTGCTCTTGGAGCGCTTTGACAGCAAAGGGCAAGTGGAAGAGGCGCTGGCAGCGATGCGTTCTGCCATCGACGGCGGTGCTCGGGTGATATTGCAAGGCAATAGTTCGGCAATTGCCGCCGCTTTGATGGAGGCGACGCAAAAGCACAATGATCGCGACCCTTCTCGCCAGGTGCTTTTCCTCAACTATTCGGCGGTGGACCCAGCGTTGACCCAGGAGCGCTGCAATTTTTGGCACTTCAGGTTTGATGCCCACGCAGACATGCGGATGAAGGCCTTGATGGAGGTCATGCAAGCAGACCCTTCGATTGAGCGCGTTTATTTGATCGCCCAAGACTACAGCTTTGGTCAGGCATTTGTGCGTGAGGCCAAGCGACAGATGGCGCTCATGCCGCAAGCACCCAAAGTGGTGGGCGAAGAACTGCACCCCATGGGCCGGGTGAAAGACTTTATGCCGTATGTACAAAAAATCAAGGCCAGTGGTGCTCAGGCGGTCATCACTGGAAATTGGGGCCAGGACCTGAGCTTGTTGGTCAAGGCCGCTAGAGACGCCGGATACAACGGCTATTTCTTCACCTTTTATGGCAACGCTCTGGGAGCGCCGCTGGCCATGGGTGAGGCCGGTGTGGGCAAGGTGTTTGCGGTGGCCGAATGGATGCCCAATGTGGCAGGGTCCGAATCGGCGGCTTTTTATGCGGCTTTCAAGCAGCGTTTTCCTCAACCGCAAGACGATTACGTGCACATGCGCATGCAAGTGATGATGGAGATGTGGGTTCGCGCCGTCGAATCTGCAGGGAGCACCGAAGCGCTGGCCGTGGCCTTGCAGTTGGAGCGCTCGCAACTGGACATCTTTGGGCATCCAGCGCAAATGCGTGAGACTGATCATCAATTGCAGCAAAATTTGGTGGTGGGGTTGATGGACAAGCTGGGTCAGCGCGGTGTTAGGCACGACAGTGAAGGGTCTGGCTATGGTTTTCGCGTGATCAAAACATTGACTGCCCGACAGGCCGAGTTGCCCAGCCGTTGTCGAATGACCCGACCGCCTTTGACCCCCAGCACCGAACTGCGTCGCTGAACCAGGAGACAGACCTTGCGCACCGCCATCATGGACTTAGAGGCCTCGAAAATCCGCGAAGTGGCCAATGCGGGCTTGGGCCGCGACGACGTATTGGCTTTTTGGTTTGGCGAAGGCGATGAGGTCACGCCTGACTTTGTGCGCCAAGCGGCCATTGACTCTTTGCAACAAGGTGAAACCTACTACGCACACAACCTGGGCCTGCCTGCTTTGCGCCAGGCCATTTCTATCCATATGAGCGAAAACCACCCTGGGCCGCATGGGCAGGGGGTTTCATTGGATCGTGTGGCTGTGACTGCGGGCGGGGTGAATGCCTTGATGTTGGCGGTGCAGGCCTTGGTCAATCCCGGCGATGAGGTGCTGGCCATCACGCCGGTGTGGCCCAATTTGGTGGCCCAGCCCCGCATCATGGGTGCCCATTTGCGCACCTTGTCATTGCAGGTGGTCAATGGTGGCTGGCAGCTGGACTTGGATGCATTGCTTTCAGCCATCGGTCCCCAAACAAAGCTGTTGATTTTGAACGCGCCCAATAACCCAACTGGTTGGACCTTGACCCGCGAAGAGCAACAGGCCATATTGCAGCGTTGCCGTGTAACGGGCACTTGGATCTTGGCCGACGAAGTGTATGAAGCACTTTATTACGCACCCACTGAAAATGCCTGCGCCCCCAGTTTTTTGGATGTCGCCGACCCGCAAGACCGTTTGGTCGTGGTGCACAGCTTTTCCAAAAGCTTTTTGATGACCGGTTGGCGCCTGGGTTGGCTGGTCATGCCCCCTGACATGACCGACGCCATGGGCAAGCTCATTGAATTCAATACCTCCTGTTGCAGCGTTTTCACCCAACGCGCTGGTTTGGCGGCCTTGCAGCGCCGCCAAGAAATCACCCCCCGGGTGGTCGCCCATCTGAAATCTTGCCGTGACACCTTGGTGGGCGCTTTGCAGTCTTTGCCTGGCTTGGAGCTCAGCCTTCCGCTGGGCGGGATGTATGCCTTTTTTCGCATACCCGGGCATCATGATGGCTTGGTCACGGCCAAGCGTTTGGTGGCTGAGGCGGGCCTGGGCTTGGCCCCGGGTGAAGCCTTTGGCTCAGAAGCAGCAGGTTGGTTGCGCTGGTGTTTCGCTTCCCAAGACCCGCAACGTTTGCGCTTGGGGGTTGAGCGCTTGCAGGCCTGGATCAGGCTATAATCATCGAGTTCGGGATTTTCGAACGCACGCTAGGCGCAGTTCCAGTGCCCAGCGCAAGTCAAACTTCAAGGAAACACCATGACCACGCTTAACAAGGCAGAGGTAGTCAAAGCCAATGCCCGCAGCGCCAGCGATACTGGCAGTCCCGAAGTGCAGGTAGCCATTTTGACCGCCCGCATCAACGAACTCACCCCCCATTTTAAAACCCATGCCAAAGATCACCACGGCCGCCGTGGTTTGTTGCGCATGGTCAGCCGTCGTCGCAAACTGCTGGACTACCTCAAGTCCAAAGATGCCGATCGCTACACCGCGTTGATCGCCAAACTCGGTCTGCGCAAGTAATTTTGTTCAACGCATGAATGCTCGGCCACTGATGTTATTTCGGTAACTCGGTGGCCTTGCCACATGGAGATCTCGAGAACAGAGCGAAGCTGTGTCATTCCATCAAATGACCCCCGTGGGGGGTGTTTCATGGAATGGCATCGTGTTCTGTGACGATTTTTCCGGGCTTTGTGGAGGTGGCCCATACCTCTCATCAATCTCAGGAGAGACACATGTCTATTTTTAATAAAGTCACCAAAACCTTCCAATGGGGCCAACACACGGTCACCTTGGAAACCGGCGAAATTGCCCGCCAAGCCACCGGCGCTGTGCTGGTCAACATCGACGACACCGTGGTGCTGGCCACCGTGGTCGGTTCTAAGTCATCCAAGCCAGGTCAAGACTTTTTCCCTTTGACCGTGGACTACATCGAGAAGGCTTACGCTGCGGGCAAGATCCCCGGCAGCTTTTTCAAGCGCGAAGCCAAGCCCAGCGAACTGGAAACCCTGACCTCCCGTTTGATCGATCGCCCGATTCGCCCTTTGTTCCCCGAGGGTTTTTACAACGAAGTGCATGTGGTCATCCACACCGTGTCTCTCAACCCGGAGGTTGATGCCGACATCGCCGCCATGATTGGCACCTCGGCTGCATTGGCCATTTCGGGTTTGCCATTCAATGGCCCCATTGGTGCTGCCCGCGTGGGTTACATCAACGGCGAATATGTGTTGAATCCAGGTCAAACCCAGCGCAAAGACAGCCTGATGGATTTGGTGGTGGCGGGCACCGAAACCGCCGTGTTGATGGTCGAGTCCGAAGCCCAGCAACTGTCCGAAGAGATCATGCTCGGTGCGGTTGTTTTTGGCCACGACCAAGGCAAGATTGCCATCAACGCCATCCACGAATTGGTTCGCGATGCTGGCAAGCCCGCATGGGACTGGTCTGCACCTGCCCGTGACAGCGACTTCGAAGCCCAATTGGCGACCCACGCGCAAGACAAGCTGACCGCCGCCTATCAAATTCGCAACAAGCAAGCCCGCACCCAGGCTTGCCGCGAGGCTTACCAAGCCGCCAAAGACGGATTGACCGCCAGCGGCATCGCCTTCGACCCCGTCAAGGTGGACAACCTGTTGTTCGAAATCGAGTCACGCATAGTCCGCGGTCAAATTTTGGCCGGCGAGCCGCGCATCGACGGTCGCGACACCCGCACCGTGCGCCCGATTGAAATTCGCAACTCTGTGTTGCCCCGCACCCATGGCTCGTCCTTGTTCACCCGTGGTGAAACCCAAGCTTTGGTGATCTCCACGTTGGGGACCGAGCGCGATGCCCAGCGCATTGACGCTTTGGCCGGTGAGTTTGAAGACCGTTTCATGTTGCACTACAACATGCCTCCCTTTGCCACTGGCGAAGTGGGCCGCATGGGCAGCACCAAACGCCGTGAAATCGGCCATGGCCGATTGGCCAAGCGTGCTTTGGCGGCCGTGTTGCCCACCAAAGAAGAATTCCCCTACACCATGCGCGTGGTGTCTGAAATCACCGAATCAAATGGCTCTTCATCGATGGCATCGGTGTGCGGTGGTTGTTTGTCCTTGATGGACGCTGGGGTGCCCCTCAAGGCCCATGTGGCTGGTATCGCCATGGGTTTGATCAAAGAAGGCAACCGCTTTGCGGTCTTGACCGATATTTTGGGTGACGAGGACCACCTGGGCGACATGGACTTCAAAGTGGCTGGCAGCACTCAGGGCATCACTGCCTTGCAAATGGACATCAAAATCCAGGGCATTACCCAGGAAATCATGCAGGTGGCTTTGGCCCAAGCCAAAGAGGCACGCATCCATATTTTGGGCAAGATGCAAGAGGCGATGGGCGAGGCGCGCACCGAGGTGAGCAACTTCGCACCCAAACTCTTTACCATGAAGATCAACCCGGAAAAAATCCGCGATGTGATTGGCAAGGGTGGGGCGGTGATTCGTGCATTGACCGAAGAAACCGGCACCCAGATCAACATCGATGAAGATGGCACGATCACCATTGCGGCCACCGACGGCGCCAAAGCCGAAGAAGCCAAGCGACGCATTGCCGAGATCACTGCTGAAGTGGAAATTGGCAAGGTCTATGAAGGCCCCATCACCAAGATCCTTGACTTTGGTGCCCTGGTCAATTTGTTGCCCGGCAAAGACGGTTTGTTGCACATCAGCCAGATCAGCCATGAACGCATTGCCAAGGTCACGGATGTGTTGGCCGAAGGCCAAGTGGTGCGCGTGAAAGTGCTGGAAACCGACGAAAAGGGACGCGTCAAATTGTCCATGAAGGCTTTGTTGGATCGCCCCGAGCATCAGCCGGAGCATGGCCATGACCAGCCACACGATGGTGGACAGCGCCACGCAGAACCCAAAAACGAGCATTGAGCCCCCGCTGGGTCTGAGACGGTTGGATATCAAGCCATGAAGCGTTTTTTGTTGGTGGGCAATTGGAAGATGAACGGGCAATCGGCCAGCAATGCCGATTTGCTCGGTGCCATCTTGCATGCTGAGCCCGCCTGCGACCGCGTCGACATGGCTGTTTGTGTTCCATCCCCTTACCTGGCCCAGGTCGCACAAATCTGCCAGGGTTCACCCATGGCATGGGGTGCTCAAGATGTTTCCGCTCATGAACAGGGCGCATACACCGGTGAGGTGTCTGCAGCCATGCTGCAAGATTTCAAAGCCCGGTATGTGTTGGTCGGCCATTCTGAGCGACGCCAATACCATGGGGAAACTTCATCGATGGTGGCAGCCAAAGCGCAACGGGCTTTGGCCAAAGGAATTACCCCGGTGGTTTGCGTTGGCGAGACACTTCAAGAGAGAGAAACCGGGCAAACCGAGGATGTCGTCAAGCGGCAATTGGCGGCTGTCATCCAGCAAGTGGGTCATTGCGTGAGTGAAATGGTGGTGGCCTATGAACCCGTATGGGCCATTGGCACAGGCCGCACCGCCACGCCTGAGCAGGCCCAAACAGTGCATGCCCTGTTGCGCGCTCAGCTGAGTGCGGCCACGTCCAATGCACAGAGCATTCGCTTGCTCTACGGCGGTAGCATGAATGCCAGCAATGCGGCCAGCTTATTGGCGCAAACCGATATTGATGGGGGTTTGGTCGGTGGTGCTTCGCTCAAACCCCATGATTTTTTGGCCATTGTGGCCGCAGCCCAAGCGCTCTGAGGCGCTGATTAAACGAGATAAACATGACCTTGCTTCTCAATCTTTTGTTGGTGGTGCAAATTTTGGCTGCTTTGGCCATGATTGGACTGATCCTGATTCAGCATGGAAAAGGTGCTGACATGGGTGCGGCTTTTGGCAGCGGCAGCTCTGGCAGTTTGTTTGGAGCCAGTGGCAGTGCCAATTTTTTATCGCGCAGCACATCGGTCTTGGCGGCAGTGTTTTTCGTTTGCACCTTGGCCTTGGCTTATTTTGGCAACCTCAAACCCACGACCGAGGGCACCAGCGTGTTGGAGAAAGCACCTGTGACTGTGCCCGCTGGACCCGCTGGTCAAATCCCCGGTCAAAATGAACCTGCGAATGCCACCACCCCAGCCCCTTCGGTTCCGGCACCTGCTGCGCCGGCAACCCCCAACGGATCGGGCCAGATACCCAAATGATTTAAACCGATTGAATGACTTATAAGAGCCCCATTGCAGTTAAACTGCTCGCCTTGTGAGGCACATGGGTGCCCTTCGATATTGATGC
>JBEDFU010000124.1:0-5209 GCA_041174965.1 Pseudomonadota bacterium
GACGCTCACGCGCGCAGGGTTTTGTCCCACACCAAGGCGCGCAGGTCGGGCACGTTGGCGATCATGCCCATGTCCTTGCCGATTTGCCAGGCTTGGCTCACGGCCTTGAACTGCGCATCGCCAAAAATGCCGGGCACGTTGGTGGTCTTGTCAAACCACCAATCGAAAAACTTGCGCTCGATGTTGGCCTGCTTGGCCATGGCGCCAAACACCTCGTCGCGGTTGCTCAAGGCATAGGCACTGGAGGCCTTGAACATGCGGTTGAATTCGGCAAAAGCCTCGGGCCGCGCCGCCAAGCGCTCAGGGTAGGACACATTGATGGCTGACACCAAGGGGCCGTAATACTCGTTGAGGATTTGCCCGGTTTCGCAGATGTTGACAAAGTCGCCGCTTTGCATGGCGCGCCAGGCTTGGCTGTGGATCAGGCTGGCCGCATCGGCTTGACCGGTGGCCAAGGCCGCCGGCAGGTTGGGGGCTTGCACCTCAACTTGGCGCACATCGCCGCCTTCGAGCGCCATGTTCAGGCCAAACTTGCGCCGCATCGCTTCGCGCACAAACATATAGCCGGTGGAGCGCAGGCCGTAAGAGGCCAGTGTTTTGCCCTTGAGGGCGGCCACGCTTTTGATCGGGCTGTCTTTCTTGACCCAGACACCACCGCCTTCACCCACCGGCGAGGCATGCAGGGCGGCTGACAAGATGCGCAAATCCAAGCCGCGCGCAGCGGCGGCGGGCACGCCAATGACGGCTGTCATCACCACGTCAAATTGTTTGGTCGAGGTGGCTTGCAGCAATTGGGGAATCAGCAGACCCGAGACTTCGAGGTCAATCAGGTCGGACTTGACCTTGCCGTTTTTAATCGCCCAGACCACCGCATCGAATGCCGGGTCGAGCAAATAGGCGTAAGTGACTTTGGTGCGCGTTTGTGAGCGCGACAAACCATGGGTCAAAAAAGCAGGGGCCGAAGCGGCGGCCAAAAAGTGGCGTCTTTTCATGGTGCGAGGGTCTCCGTTGAAGGGTCAAAGCCAAGGGTGTGAAACAGTTGCTCCAAGCGCTGGCGCAGCGCTTGCAAGGCCGGGTCTTGGTGCAGCTGGCGCGGGCGCGGTGCATCCACCACGATGCTCTCGAGCACCCGGGTGGGTTTGTTCGACAGCAACACGATGCGGTCGGCCAACCAAATGGCCTCCTCGATGTCGTGGGTGACAAACACCACGGTGCGCTGGGTTTCTTGCCAAATGCGCACAATTTCTTGGCGCAGGCGCAGCCGGGTGTTGGGGTCGAGGGCTGAAAAAGGCTCGTCCATCAGCACGATGGACGGGTCCACCGCCAAGGCGCGGGCAATGGCCACCCGTTGGCGCTCGCCACCCGACAGCATGGCCGGAAATTTGTGTGCTGACGTGCCCAGCCCCACCAAGTCGAGCAAGGCCTGGGCTTTGGCGGTTTGTTGCCTGGCCGCGGCACGCCCTGAACGCAGCTCCACCCCCATCAACACGTTGTCCATCACATTGCGCCAGGGCGCCAAACGCGGCGACTGGAACACAAAGGCCACCTGTTCCCAGGCTTGGCTGGGTGGCAAGCCTGCCACCTCGACGCTGCCGCCGTTGGCTTGCAGCAAGTCGCCCATCAGGCGCAGGCTGGTGGACTTGCCACAACCCGAAGGCCCGAGCAAGCAGACAAATTCGCCTTGGCGCACGTCGAAGCTCAGATCCTCAAAAATGGTTTCGCTGCCAAAGCGCAGTTGCACATGGTCCAAACGAACAGCGGTGTGGTTCATGGGTCAGGGCCAATACTTCCAGCGTTGGCGCCCGGCCGGGTCGTTGTGCACGCTGGGCGGGTGGTCGATGAGCAAGGTCTCGCCTTGGGCCGCATGGCGCGGCCAATGCGGCAGGCCGGTGTGGTTGGGGTCACCGTGGCGGGCAAAGGCCGCCCAGGTGTTGCGCACGGTGGCGGCCACTGTGGATTTTTCGCTGGCGTCGGCGCCGTCGAGCATGGGTGCTTGCCAGTGCGCCAAGGTGTCAAACATGAAGGGCAGCTCGATGCAATGGCAAGCCCCAAAGCGGTTGCCTGGCGCTGTCCAGTCAAACCGATACACCCAAGCCCCGCGCCCGGTGGCGTGAAGCCGCTCGGCAAACTGGTACACGCCGGTTCCAAAAGAGGCGTCGCCCAGCATGCAGCCCAACACCTGTGCCGCGTGGTCGCTGCCGGCGCGCTGCTGGTATTCGGCCACAGCTTCATCAGCGGCGGCGCCAAACTTGGTGGCAAACACAGCACGCACTTGTTCGGGTGTGGCGTTTTGGATGGCCTCATCATTGCCAAAAAACGCCGCCATTTCGTGCCGGGTGTAGCCCACCATCACGTCTTTGTCAGCGGCACCGGCGGTGGCGGCGGCAATGGTCTCGTCGCCCAGCCATTGGTGGTCGATCACCGGAATAAACGGTGGCGTGGTGTTGGCAAAGGCGGCCAATTCGCGCGCGGCTTTCACCTGGGCTTGGCCGATGTCTTGCACCGATGCGTCGCGCCACTGCGCGGCCTCGGTGATGCCCAAATGTTTTTGCACCGACAGCGCAATGCGCTCGGCTTGGGGCATCTCGCGCAAGGTGCGGCCAAACGGGGCGCTTTGGATGATGCAGCGGCGAAAGTGCTGGCGCACCTGGGGCATGGCCAGCATGGCCAAGATGGACAGGCCACCGGCCGATTGGCCAGCCACGGTGATGTTGTCGGGGTCGCCACCAAAGGCGGCGATTTCGCGCGCCACCCATTCAAGCGCCGTGCATTGGTCCATCAGCCCCAAGTTGGGCGGGCTGACGCCCGGCAGGTGCATGAAGCCCAGGGCGCCCAGGCGGTGGTTGACGCCCACCACCACCATGTCGTTGTGCTGCGCCATGGGCACGCCGCTGTACCAGTCCAGCGAGCCGGCCCCGGTCCAAAAAGCGCCACCGTGCAGCCACAGCAAAACGGGGCGGCGTGCGCCATCGGCGGCCGGGGTGGCAATGGTCAGGGTCAGGCAGTCTTCGCCTTGGGGTTCGTCAAAGTCGCCCATGGCCGCGCGCAAGCGCGAGGCGGGTTGGGGCGGTATGGGGCCGTTGCGACTGGCGTCGCGCACGCCGCTCCAGGGTGCCATGGGCTGCGGGGTTGCAAAGCGCAAGGCGCCCACGGGGGCTTGGGCGTAAGGCACGCCGCGAAACACGCACACACCGTGTTCCACCGCGCCGGCCAAGCGGCCCAGCGAGGTGTTGGCTTCGGGGGCAGAAGTCATGGAAAAACCTTTGAAGGGTGGGTCGTGGCACACCGCCATGGACCCAGGTGCACGGGAGAAGGCAAATTCACTTTAACCCAAACCGATCAGGGCCTGCGATCAAGCGGCCAATTCGCGGATGTGGTCCACATGCGCTTGCAAGGAGCGCTTGGCCACGGGCCACAAGCGCTCTGGCGTGTCGTCATAGGCCACGGCCACCCAATCGTCCAGCGTGCCATCGGGTTGGGTTTGCATGGCGCGGGCGATTTTGGCCTCGCGCAGCAAACGGTGCGCTTTGAGGCGGCGAATCACATCGCTGGCATCGAAGGGCTCACCGGGCAGGTTGCCCAAGACATACCCATGGGCGGGAAAGATCAAACCAATGTGGTCGCTGGCGCAAGCTGCCAGCAATTTGTCCAGCGAGTCCAGGTAGCGGCCCATGTGGCCATCGGGCGGGCTGATGACGGTGGTGCTGCCATTGAGCACATGGTCGCCGCTGAACAACAAACCGTCTTCTTCCAACACCAGGCACAGGTGGTTGGCCGCGTGGCCCGGCGTGTGGATGGCGCGCAAGCTGTGGGATATACCGCCGCCGTGCAACACCAAACGCTCGCCATCGGCGAGCTCGCGCTCAGGGGTGAAGTGGCTGTCGGGCCGCGCCGTGTCGGCGCTGGCCAGGCCCAAGATGGGCGGGCGGTGGCCGTGGGCATGGCACAGCGCTTGCAAGGGCGCCGCGCCCGGCGAGTGGTCGGGGTGGGAATGGGTGCAGACGATGAAGCGCACATCGCCTTGGGTGGCATCGAACAGGCGTTGCAGGTGCGCGGGTTCGTTGGGCCCGGGGTCGATGACGATGAAGCCGCTGTCAGCTTGGCCCACGATGTAGCTGTTGGTGCCGGGACCGGTCATCATGCCGGGGTTGGGTGCGGTCAGGCGTTGCACATGGCGCAGCAAGGGCACGGGCCGCTCGAACTGCCAATCCAGGTGGTGCAGGACTTGCCCATCGGGGTTGAGCAGCGTCAGCTCGCCAAAGGGCGGCTCGTGCTCCATGTAGCGCTCAACCTGGCCTTTGAGGTAACCCGCCCTGGGGCAGCTGGTGAACAAGGGCTGCTCGCTGGTGCAGGCTTGAAGCAGCGCATCCACGGTGGCGTAGGCCTGCAAGCGCTGCAAGGTGCGGATGGTGGGGAAGATGATGAAAAAGTCGCCGGCCTGGAGCCGTGCCAAGGCGTCTGCGGGGCGCACCCACACCGGCTCGAACTGCTCTTTTTCGTCGGCAACGGGGTGCTGGTCGGCGGGCATGCGGGCGACCAAAAAAGGCACATCAAAGCGCCGGGGTAAGTCGCGGTCGGTGACCCAGTGGGCCAGCACAAACACCTGGTCGGCGCACAAGCGCAAGCCGTGTTGGGCACACTGGTCGTAAAAAGGGCCGTGGCGGTCGATGCGCGCATGGGTGGCGGCATCCAGCGCGCGACCATCGGCATGCTGGGCCAGCAAGATGCCCAGCTCTTCATGGCTTTCGCGAATGGCCGCCAGCGCTTGGGTCAGCCGTTCGTCACCTTGGCTGGGGCGGCGCTGAGCCAGGTGGTGGTGGCCGGCGTCATGCGCGTCGATGCCGCCGCCGGGGAACACATATGCGCCAGGCGCGAAGCTGGCGGACATGGCGCGGCGCGTCATCAACACCTCCACGCCATTTGCGCCATCGCGCAATAACAAAACAGTGGCCGCAGGCCGGGGCGCGGCGGGCGCGCGTTGGGGGTGGATGAGTTGGGTGGGTCGGACCATGGCGCATTATGAACAGGCTGACGGGCCCTCTGGCTTCGATGGGTGGCGGTGGGGTCAGCCCGCCATGCACCCGAGAACGGTGGGGGTTCGTGCGCTGTGGCCGCCTTGGGCTTTGCGCGATACTGTCCAATCTGCCCAGTTTTGGATGACTTGGCCCCAATTTGAAATGGAGACACCCATGTTGAAGAGAAGTTTCAC
>JBEDFU010000125.1:0-7024 GCA_041174965.1 Pseudomonadota bacterium
GTCTTTCTACGTAGAGAACAACGACTTTACAAAATTAAGCAAGCGGTTGCACAACTATCACCATGCCAGGCACTTGTTTGATGAAGTCAAAAGATGGCCAGAAAAAGTTGAAAAACACAAAGAAGAACTGCTTGAAAGTGGCATTCAAGACAGTGTGATCGAACACTTTGATGTTGCCAATTTAAAAGCCATGACAAATGGATACGGCACACAAGCGATCAATCATGCCCTAGCAAATCTCCGTGATTGGCATGACCAGCACCATTGGACAGGTCAAACCTCCCAGAGCAGTGCGGATGAACCTGCAGTTCAAGCTGCTGCAGCCTAAGTTTGATGCTTCAATTTTTTGATTCGATTGTGCAGATCGTCTAAAAGCCACAGTCCAGCCAGCTTTCGGTTGACTGCCCAACTTTTCAGAAAACACACTATGTAGAACATTGCGAGCGAAAGCCATGGCCCGAGCACTAGAACCCGATTCCCATCAGCGCCACAGATCTGTTCCGCTACAGGACACCATCACACGGATCCCTGGCTACCCTCGCAAGCTGGTGATTTTCAAAATCCCAGCCTCCAGCTTCTGGTGGGTGCGCTACTACGCTGAAAAGCACATCTTCAAGCGCACCACCAAGACAGAAAACAAGCGCGATGCACTGGAAGCTGCCAAGCGCTTTTACGATGACATCAACCTGCGCATGCATGGTGGAACGTTTGAGGGCTTACCCATTGATGTGAACGCAGCAGAGGTGGTGTCATTTGCCAAAGTGGCCAAGATGCTGATGGACACTGAACTGGCCAAGCTCAATCGCATGCAGCTGTCTAAGACCAGTTTTATGAATATGCAACTGAGGATGGATAAACACATCCTGCCGTTCTTTGGTCAGACGGACGTGTTGAGCATCAACTACAAACTGCTGGATGAGTACCTGCAAAAAATGTCCAGCCTTGAACCCAAGTTGAGCATTTCAACCCTGAGCGCCTACATGGGGCTGGTGCGCAAGGTGCTTCAACATGGTGCCAGGCACAGCCTTTTGCAGCACCTGCCGGAGTTTCCCAAGGTGGGCGTGGAAGACAAGCCCCGGGGCTGGTTCAATGTGGGCGAGTACAAGCAGCTGTTCAGAACAGCCAAAAAGTTTGCTGGCAAGCGCATTGAGTGGCGATCTCGAAGTGATGGTGATGGCAATTACTTCTGCCTGTCAGGTGAAAAGCACAACCCCAGCGACCGATTGATCAAAAGCTATGACATCACGCGAGACTTGGCAGATCTCATTGTGTTCATGGTCAACAGCTACATCCGTCCCACTGATGTTCGCAACATGCAGCACAAGCATGTTGAGATTGTCCGGCGCGAATGGACCTATTTGCGGCTGACCCTGCCACCCAGCAAGGGCCACAGCTATCCAATTACCACCATGCCCTGGGCTGTGAAGGTGTACGAGCGCATATGTAGACACCAAGAGCTTGAATTTGGCAGAGCCGTTGAGCCAGATGACTTTGTGTTCATGCCCATGGCATCCACCAGAGACCATGCCATGAAGTTGCTGGCCAAACAATTTGACTCAATACTTGATATCACGCACCTGAAGATTGGCAATGTGGGTGAGCCAAGAAGTCTGTACAGCCTGCGCCACAGCAGCATCATGTTCCGGCTGATGTTTGGCAGAACGGTGGACACCTTGACCCTGGCAAGGAATGCGCGAACCAGTCCTGAGATGATTGACCGCTTTTACGCCGCTCCCCTGCAGGGTGAGATGAACGTGGGTGAGTTGCAGAGCAAACGCAGGCCGCGCCCTTGGGAGTGATGTGCAAACAAGGCTTGCTCAATACAATGCCTGCATGAGCAAAGACGACATCACAAAAATCTCTGGCGATGGTCTCAGATACAAATCCAAAGAAGGTGGCAGTCCATTTGCTGCTTCTGGCACAGGCGCCAGCATGAGCTGCTACAAATGCGGATTGCACAAGCCGCGTGCGCTGGGCAGCTTCAAACGCGTGCTCAATCAAAGCATGTTCATGTGCGCTGATTGCAAGCCCACTTGAGCCTCACAACTTTCTAGCCCCGCAGCGGGCGTTTAAAAAGCCCTACAGCACCCTTTTCCACACGAGGGCTGGCTGAGTAGCTGGCACACGTGATCAACGCTTGTAGGGCTTGCACGCAAAGGGCAGTCCACCACACACACGCGAGATAAAAATTAGATTGATTTCTGTTCGAGAAATCTATGAAAACACATTGAAAAATCTATGAAATGTAGTATGGGACCGGTATACTACAAATTTCTTAAAGTAAAGCGCCAATAAAAGCGCTTAAGTAGTTGAAAGTAAAGGGAAATTTTTGGTGCGTGGTGAGGGTTTCGAACCCCCGACCCCCGCCGTGTGAAGGCGATGCTCTACCACTGAGCTAACCACGCGAAATCTAATTCCAGGGCAATATTTTGACATAAATTTGCCCAAAAAAATGCTCTTATGCAATTCAGATCATTGAATGCTGCGAGCTCAAAAGGATCAGCTTTGCCAAACCGATTGGCCCCCACTGGCTTTCATCATCATGGCCATGGCATTTGAATGCTCATTGCATTCTTGATCGGTGGAAACAATCACAGGCAAGTCAAACTGGGACAAGTCGACATCAGCGCTTTCATGTTGCACTTGAACTGCTGAATCCTCCTGCATCAACAATGCGTTTTGTCCACGGGTCATGCATATGTAGACATCAGCCAGCAGTTCGGCGTCCAACAGCGCGCCGTGCAATGTTCGTGCAGCATTGTTGACTCCGAGTCGATCACAAAGCGCATCTAATGAATTTCTCTTGCCAGGGAACATTTCCTTGGCCATTGACAAGGTGTCGGTGACGCCCAAAACATGGTCAGAGAGACGCCCCATATCCAAGCGCTCAAGTTCTTTGTTGATGAAGCCGATGTCAAAGGCGGCGTTGTGAATGATGATTTCCGCACCGGAAATGAAGCTCAAAAAATCAGCAGCAATGACTTCAAACTGAGGCTTATCGCGCAAAAACTCATTGCTGATTCCGTGAACTTTCAAAGCGTCTTCATGGTTGTCTCTTTGTGGGTTGATGTAGTGATGAAAGTGATTGCCGGTGATTTTTCTTCCCAATAACTCCACACAACCGATCTCGATGATGCGGTCCCCATTTTCTGCAGAGAGCCCCGTGGTTTCAGTGTCCAATACGATTTGACGCATTTCAGTGGTTTTCCTTGGCGTGATTGATAGAGTACTTTGGAATTTCAATCACCAAGTCTTCAAGGGCAACGATGGCTTGACAACTCAGACGAGAGTTGGGGTGTAAGCCCCAAGCGCGGTCGAGCAAATCCTCCTCAGTTTCTTCTAAGGCATTCAAACTTGAAAAGCCCTCATGAACGATCACGTGACAGGTGGTGCATGCACAACTCATGTCACAGGCATGCTCGATTTGGATTTTGTTTTCCAAAAGTGTTTCGCAAATGGTGTTGCCAACGGGCGAGTTCAGCATGGCACCCGTTGGGCAATATTCTTCATGCGGCAAAATTTTGATGATTGGCATCAAATGCTTTCTATGTTTTTACCCGCCAGGGCCTGTTGAATACCCCGGTTCATTCTTTGAGCAGCAAAAGACTCCGTGGCATTCGACAAGGCTTTTGTGGCAGCCTCAATGAATGCGGGCTCATTTGAATTTTTGGCCGCAATCAATGCGTCCATTAAGCTTTCGATCGACGCACGGTACGCTTCATCTAGCCAGTGTCCATCGGCTTGAAGTGCGCTGCGCGTGGCCACACACATTCGATCGGCATCCAATCTGGCCTCTGCCAAAGCGCGTGCAGCCATGTCTTCTTGTGCGGTGGCAAACCCCGCCTGAAGCATGCGAGCGATGTCTTCATCGCTCAAGCCATAACTGGGTTTGACGTCAATCTGGGCCTGGACACCACTGATCATTTCTTGCGCGCTGACTTGCAGCAATCCGTCTGCATCGACCGTGAATGTCACACGGATGCGTGCGGCACCTGCCGCCATAGGGGGAATTCCCCTTAATTCAAATCGCGCCAAGCTTCGACAATCAGCCACCAAATCTCGCTCGCCTTGAACCACGTGCAAGGCCAGTGCTGTTTGGCCATCTTGATAGGTCGTGAAGTTTTGGGCCATCGCGGTAGGAATGGTTTGGTTGCGCGGAACAATGCGCTCCACCAAGCCGCCCATGGTTTCCAGCCCCAAGGACAACGGAATCACGTCCAACAACAAAATTTCGCCATCCGGATTGTTGCCAGCCAATTGATTGGCTTGTATCGCAGCACCCAGGGCAACGACCTCATCAGGGTTGAGGTTGTTCAAGGGTGGTTGTTGGAAAAACTCAGCCACAGCAGATTGAATTTGTGGCATGCGCGTGGATCCGCCCACCATCACCACACCCTGAATATCGCGCTTATCCAAGCCCGCATCGCGCAAAGCCTTGCGCACTGCGGTCATGGTTCGCTGGGTCAATGAATGGGTCCATAGATCAAATTGAGAGCGGGTGACCGTTGTCTCTATGACACCGGTTGACAAGCTGACGCAGAAACGGCCTTCTTGCTGAGCTGACAAATGCTCTTTGCAGGCTCGCGCGGCCACATGGAGCTGTGCAATTTCCTCTGGCGATGAAGGCTGGACACTGAACTTCTGCAACAACGCATTCGCCAACATGTGGTCGTAGTCGTCGCCGCCAAGGGCTGAATCGCCCCCCGTGGACAACACCTCAAAAACCCCAGCCTGAAGGCGCAGTATGGAGATGTCGAAAGTTCCACCGCCCAGGTCAAAGACGGCATAAACACCCTCACTGCCTTGGTCCAGTCCGTAGGCAATGGCAGCAGCCGTAGGCTCATTGATCAGTCGAAGAACATTCAGTCCAGCCAGTTGAGCGGCATCTTTGGTCGCCTGCCTCTGGGCATCATCAAAGTACGCAGGGACGGTGATCACGGCGCCAAACAGGTCATCGTCGAAACTGTCTTCGGCCCGGTACCGAAGGGTGGCCAAAATTTCAGCACTGATCTCCACGGGCGACTTCAAACCATCCGAAGTGTGAATTTGAAGCATTCCAGGTGCATCTTCAAATCGATAGGGAAGCTGTGCGTGATTGGGAATATCTTTCAGTCCACGGCCCATAAAGCGCTTGAACGAAGACAAGGTGTTTTGCGCATCAAGCGTTCGGTTGTCTTGCGCTGAAAAGCCAATTTCACGCGCACCCCCTTTTAAGTACCGAACGACAGACGGCAGTACCACGCGACCTTGCTCGTCAGGCAAACACTCGGGCACACCATGTCTGACGCTGGCCACCAAAGAGTGGGTCGTTCCCAAGTCGATTCCAATGGCAATGCGACGTTGATGGGGATCTGGCGCTTGGCCTGGTTCTGAAATTTGTAATAAAGCCATAACGATGGTGCTTTAGGCACTCTCTAAACGGTCCAATTGCAAGACAACCGCTTGAATAAATCGATCCACAAACATCAACGCCCTGACCGACAGGGCCGCCTTTTGAATGTCGCAGACATCATCTAAAAAATGCGCACACTCTTGCAGCAGTGAATTTCGGTACGCTTTAACTTCAATGAGCAGCGCATCTACCTGTTGCGGGCTGACAGCCTCGTCCAATGCTTCACGCCAATTGATCTGCTGCATCAAGAAATCTGCGGGCATGGCCGTGTTGGTTTCAGCATCAATGGGCACGCCATGCAATTCGCACAAATAAGCGGCACGCTTGATGGGATTTTTTAACCGCTGATAAGCTTCGTTGATGCGAACTGACCATTGCATGGACAACCTTTGTGCCGACGCATCACCCTGCGCATGCATATCTGGATGGGCGTGGCGTTGCAAAGCTTTCCAACATTTCTCAAGCGACAACAAGTCCAACGCAAACTGTTGTGGCATCTGAAACAAGGCAAAGTCATTGGCCGCCAGACTGGTGGCCTGAAGCTTGTCTGGCGCAGTCACCTCAGACCCGGAATGACTCACCACAACCGCAACGATCACGTTCGTTGGGGTTGTTGAACTTAAACCCCTCATTGAGGCCTTCTCGAACAAAGTCGAGTTCGGTGCCATCAATATAAGCCAAGCTTTTCGGGTCAATCAATATCTTCACGCCCAGCGCTTCAAAAACGATGTCTTCTGGCGTCAAGTCATCCACATATTCCAGCTTATAGGCCAAGCCAGAACAACCGGTGGTTTTCACACCCAGTCGCACGCCCAAACCCTTGCCGCGTTTGGACAAGTATTTGTTCACGTGGCGAGCAGCCGCTGGGGTCAAAGAAACAGCCATAGTTGATTAATGCAATTCAGATGAAAACTGGCACACAGATCAGGCGATGCTGGCGTGCTTCTTTTTGTAATCTTCAACAGCCGCTTTGATGGCATCTTCGGCCAAAATCGAGCAGTGAATTTTGACGGGTGGCAAGGCCAGTTCCTGCGCGATCTCACTGTTTTTCAGAGCTGCTGCTTGGTCCAAGGTTTTCCCTTTGACCCATTCAGTCACCAGGGAAGAGGATGCGATGGCTGATCCACAACCGTAGGTTTTAAAGCGTGCATCCTCAATCACCCCAGTGTCTGGGTTGACTTTGATTTGCAACTTCATGACGTCACCACAGGCTGGAGCGCCCACCATACCGGTGCCAACGGATTCGTCGCCCTTCTCAAAGGAGCCGACATTTCGAGGATTTTCGTAATGGTCAATGACCTTTTCGCTGTAAGCCATGGTTTACCTTTTCGATTTTTAATGGGCAGCCCATTGGATGGTGCTGATGTCAATACCGTCTTGATGCATTTCCCACAAGGGGCTGAGCTCACGAAGCTTATTGACGTTGTGTTTGATGGTGGAAATGGCGTAATCGATTTCTTCTTCGGTCGTGTACCGACCAATGGTGATGCGCAAACTGCTGTGGGCCAGCTCATCACTGCGGCCCAAGGCACGCAAAACATAGCTGGGCTCCAAACTGGCGGAGGTACAAGCCGAACCAGAAGAAACAGCCAAACCCTTGATGCCCATGATCAATGACTCGCCTTCAACAAA
>JBEDFU010000126.1:0-10211 GCA_041174965.1 Pseudomonadota bacterium
ACCAAAACCCCAGCCCATCACCATCACCAAGGCGTGGGTGGCATGTCGGCCAATGCCGCTGTGGCCTTGGCCCGTTTGGGCGCCGATGTGGCCTTTTGTGGGCCGGTGGGCGACGATGCAGCGGCCGACGTGTTTGCGCGCCATTTCCAGCGCGAGGGGGTGGACGCCGCGCGCATGCAGCGATTGAGTGGGCACAGCAGCTCGGTCTCGGCCATCATCATTGACGGTCAGGGTGAGCGCATGATCTTCAATCACCGGGGCAGTGCCCTCACGGCGGATGCGGTCTTTGACCCGGCATGGCTCACTGGATGCCAAGCGCTGTGGGTGGACCCGCGCTGCCCCGCCTGGGCTTTGCAGGCCTTGCAATGGGCACGCGCCCATGGCGTGCCCAGCATGCTCGACGGCGATATTTCCCCCGCACCAGACTTGACCGCCTTGGTCCCTTGGGCCGATTGGGTGGTGTTCTCAGAGGCGGGCTTGATTCACGCTTATGGCGTCGGTGGTGAGGCTGGTTTGGAGCGTGCTTTGCAAACCGATGCGCATGGCCGTGCACCGCTGGCGGTGGCGCAAACCTTGGGTGCCCAAGGGGTGTGTTGGAAGCGTGCAGGTCAGCCATTGCAACAGCTGCCGGCATGGCCGGTGGGCCCGGTGGTCGACACCTTGGGCGCGGGAGACGTGTTCCATGCCGCATTGGGCTTGGCTTTGTGGGAGGGTTTGGACGACACAGCCGCCATGCGTTGGGCCAGCGCCGCAGCCGCTCTCAAGTGTTTGCAGCCCAGAGGGATTTTGGGTGCCCCCACGCGCGCCGAGGTGGATGCTTTTTTGGCCCAAGCGGGAGCGCCGCTTATTCGCTGAGGCCTCCGCTGCGCTGCGTCACCCGTGCGCAGGCATTCCACCAAACCTGGGGTTCGGGGGCCCAAATACCCAGGCTGTGGCGGGCGCGGGTGATGCCGGTGTAAATCAGTTCGCGTGACAACACGGGTGCATCGCGTTCGGGCAACACCAACAGCACCGCGTCAAACTCAGAACCTTGCGACTGGTGCACCGTCATGGCCAAGGCGGTGTCCACATGCTCTAAGCGCGTCGGAGCCACCCAGTGCACCCCATCGGCCCCATCGGCAAAAGCCACTTGCAAGCTGGTTTTGCCATTGGCGGCGCGCGGCAAGCACAGCCCCACATCGCCATTCATCAGGCCCAATGCGTTGTCATTGCGGGTCACCACCACGGGGCGTCCGGCATACCATCCTCCGGTTGGCAAACCCAAGCTGCGCGCCAAACCCACATTGAACGCTTGTACCCCCCAAGGCCCTTCGCGCAAAGCGCAAAGCACACCCAAGCGGGCAAAGTCTTTTAAGCCCTGGCGCGCTTGCGCATCGCTGTAAGACACTGGCTCATACCCGGTGTCCGTCACTGGCCCAGCGCTCAGGCCTTGCAGCCAAGCAGACCACGCTGAACGCAAGCGCGCGACCTGGGTGGGGCCCCAATGAGAGTGCGATTTTTCACCCCCGTGCCAGCGCGACACACCCAAGAAATGCGGGCCTGGGTCAGCGCTGGCTTGTTGCCACAGGTCTTGCAAGCGGGCGCGGTCTCCGGCATTGACCGCCTGGGCCCATTGGCCGATGGCGCTGTCTTGGCCGAAGCGGTGGCTGTGGGTCAAGGTGGCGGTGGCATCGCGCAGCAAGGGGCCATCGCACAGTTGCGCCATCACCGCGCCTGCTTCCACCGAGGCCAATTGGTCTTTGTCCCCTAGCAGCACCAAGCGGGCTTGCGCGGGCACAGCTTGCAGCAAGCGGGCCATCATTTCCAAGTCGATCATCGAGGCTTCGTCGACCACCACCACATCCGCAGCCAGTTGTCGGGGGGCGGTCTGAGGCCCGGCATGGCCATGCCAGCCCAATAATTTGTGCAGGGTTTGTGCCTCAGCGGGTGTCGCGGTGTGCCATCCCAGCGGCAACGCAGCATGGGCTTGGGCGATGGATGCATTGAGCCTGGCCGCCGCTTTGCCGGTGGGGGCTGCCAGCAACACGCGCAGCGGTGCACTGCCATGTGCTTGTTGCAACAAGGCCAATAAGCGCATCACCGTGGTGGTTTTTCCGGTGCCTGGTCCGCCGGTGATGATGCAAGTTCGCTGCCGCAAGGCCATCGCACAGGCCAGGCGCTGGCTGTGCTGGGGTGACTGCGGATCGGCGGGGCCAAATAAAGCATCCAGCCCTGGGGTTGACAGTTCCTCCGATTCAGGCGTGGCCTGATGGCGCGCCTGCAATTGTTGGCGAATGCTGGCCTCGGCCCGCCAGGCCCGGCGCAGGTACAGGCGGTGGTGATGCGCCACCAGGGGTGAATGTGCGCCCTCGCACCATGGCAGGCTGGCCAGTGCCTCAGCCCAGTCATTGGGCAGGGCGTTGGCATCGGCTTGGTTCCATCCCAGCAAGCGGGCTGGATCGGTTTGCAAAGCCGCCACATCCAGGCAAGCGTGGCCGCGTCCCCATTGGTGGCTGGTCAGTGCGGCCAACCAAATTTGGCTGGCATGGCTGGCTGGAATTTTTTGGCACAAAAAATCAGCCCAAGCCCGGTCCAGCGGTGTCAAGGCGTGGGCCGCAGACAGCACAGCTTGTGCTGGAGCGTCGCGATGACCAAGCGTGCTCATGCAGCGTCCTTTTTGAAGAGCCCATCAAGTGCTTCGATCAATGCCCGAGCGGGGCGATGACCATGCACACCGGCGCTGGCTTGGTCGATGCCACGCAAAAAGACATAAACCGCCCCGGCCATGTGTTGGTCGTAGTCGTAGTTTGGCAGCCGCACTTGCAGCAAACGGTGCAACGCCAAGGTGTAGAGCACGTATTGAACGTCGTAGCGGTGGTCCAGCACCGCTGCGTCCAGGGACGCGGGCAGGTAGTTGTCCAGGCGATTGGACTTGTAGTCCAGCACACCGTATCGACCCTGGTGTTCAAACACCAAATCCATCACCCCAGTGAGCATGCCGTTCAATTGTTGCGGTCGCAAAGCGCGGCGGGCCTGGCCAGGCAACACATGCGCCCCCATCAAGGCATCAATCGCCTGCGCTGAGGTGCTGGAGACGCCCAAGGTGAAAGGCATTTCGGCCCATACCTGTGGGGGCTTGAGCTGGCCCAGCACCAAAGGCGGGGTGCTGGGGATGGGCGTGGGCAAGGGCGTGTGCAACAAGGCTTTCAGCCAGGGGTTGATGAGCGCTGTTTGCGCCTCGGTCAAATCCAGCGCCATGGCTTTGCGTGTCACCCATGCCGGCCAAGCGTCATGGGCCGATGCAGGTTGAAGCTTGGGGTCTTGCACCAAGGGCCAGCCATGCTCACACTGCCACTGCAACAAATCATGCAGCAATAAACCACTGCGCGCGCCAGCTGGAAATAGGTGCCAGGCAGCGTGATCGGTGGCTGGTGTGGCTTCAGCTTGGCTGAGAGCTGGGGTGCTTTCCACGCCCTCTGGCCTGTCTGGAGAGGGCTTGTCTGGGTTTGGTTGAGGCGCCAGATCTGCTGAGTCGGGGTGGACTTCGTCGCTGGCTTGGATCGCCAGTTCGGCGTCGAGCTGGCGTGTCAAGGCGCTGAAGCTGGCTGTCCACCAACGGGCTGAACCCAAGGAGCGAGGCGTGGCCAAGCGCGAAAAATCCAGCGCTTGCTTGGGCCCTTGGTAAATGCATTTAGAGGCCTCGATGGTGCTGGCTTCCATGGGCGTGATGTGGATGTCTGGGCAGGGGCCCCAAGCCGATTGGAGCCGCTCCATCAGGTCTTGCTTGCTGGTGCGCTCGAGCAACTCGCAGGGCGCAGAACGCAGCAAACGCTCGTTGGCTTTGGCCTCACGCAACTCACCTGTCACCTGGCCCATGCCCACCCAGGCGGCTTCTTTGGCACGGGTGAGCGCAACATAGATCAAGCGCATGTCCTCATCGCTGCCAAGCTCGGCGTCGCCACCCGAGGCTTCCACATCCAACAGAGATGCAGCACCTGGCGCACTGTCAGCAGGCTTGCCAAAGCTGGATAAAAACGGCACCCACACCCAGGGGTATTCGAGCCCTTTGCTCTTGTGATAGGTGATGATTTGCACCCGCTGGGCATCTGACTCGAGCCGCATGTGGGCCGATTCCAGCGGCGGTGTGCTGGATTGAATTTGCTCTCCCAAATACCGCACCAAGGCCAAGCAACCGCTCAGGCGTGTGCCGGCATGCTGCAACAATTCGCCCAGGTGAAGTAAGTTGTTGATGCGCCGCTCGCCATCTGGGCTGGCGAGCAAGCGCTGGGCCAAACTGCTGCCCATCAGGGTTTGCGCGTGCATCCACTGTTGCAGCATGGGCCACACGCCTGCGCGAAGCCAGGTTTGGTGCCACGTATGCGCCAGTGACTGCCATTCATCCAACTCGCCCCCATCGGCCAGGCTCTCGGGCAGGACCTGCGCTGGCAGGCCCCACAGGCGGGTGGCCAAGGCAGCGCGCAAGCGGGCGGTGTTGCGCGGCGCACTCAATGCGTGCAGCCAATGCCACAGGTCCATGGCCTCTTCGCTGTGAAAAACGCTGTCACGTTCAGACAAATACACGCTGGCCACACCGCGCTGGTGCAGGGCTTGGCGCATCAATCGGTGGTGGTGGTGGCCGCGCACCAAGACCGCGATCTGGCCCGCTTGGATGCTTTGGTTTTGCAGCGCTTGCGCGATGTGCTCGGCTGCGGCTTGCGCCATCAGGTCTTCAAAGCGGCCTTTGCCCAGGCTTTTTTTGTCTGCAACGCTGTCGTGCACCACCCACACCGACAAGCCGCTGGCTGGGGCAACCTGGGCATCCAGGGCCGGGCTTGGGCGTGCGGCCAGCACCCGCGGATAGTCCAACTGGGCAAACGGTTGAGGGTGGTGGCCAAACACATGGTTGACCGCGCTCACCAAGGCCGGGGTCGAGCGGTGGTTGTGCGACAGCACATGCACCGCTTGCGGGTTTTCAATCAGGGCCTGGTCACGTGCTTGCAAATAGGTTTTCAGGTCGGCACCGCGAAAGCCATAAATGGCCTGCTTTGGGTCGCCGATCATGACCCAGCAGGTGCCCGCTTGACCCGCATAGACGCGCTCCAAGCTGCCGCATTGCCAGGGGTCGGTATCTTGAAATTCATCGACCAAAGCGACCGGGTATTGGTCGCGCACAGCTTGAGCCATGCGACCATCTGCTTGCTGCAATGCTGTGTGCAGCCGTTGCAGCAAATCTGAAAAATCAAATTGGGCGCTCTGGCTTTTGCTTGCTTGCAGGGCCTGCCAACACGCACTGGCGCTGTGCTTGAGCAGTCGCTCGACATAAACCTCTGCCTGGGCTGCGTTGGCCAGACAATCGTCTATTTGCGCAAACACCGATGCCTCGGGCGCATCCGTCCAGTTTTGCGCCACCAGTGTGCTGCGCGCAAAGCGTTGCAACACCTGGGGGTCGATGTCTGCGCCATCGCGCCAGGCTTGCATGTGGGTCAACCAGCGCGGCAGATTGGCTGTGGAGTAGCTGCGCAAATTTAAATGGCCTTTCGCCGCAGCGTCTTTCAGGGCGGCAACCGCCGCTCCATCCCAGGCTTGGCGCGCTGACGCCAGTTGTGACAACCGTTGTTCGTTCCACTGGGCACGCTCGGCGCAGATCGCGGGCGGTGTGTGTTGGGCCCATGCCAAGCCCTGTGCCAGGCTTTCGGGGCTGCGTTCCATTTGGCGCCAAAGCGGCAGCAAGCGCTCGCGCAAGGCCTTGGGTGACGCGGCGACTTCATGGTGGATCCATTGCGCGTCTGTGGTGGCCAAGGGATAAAACCAACGCCGCCAATGGTCTTGCACGATTTGGCGTTGCAGGCTTTCAGGGTCTTCCAAGCGGGTTTGCGCAAACAGGCTTTGGCTGTCGAAAGCATGTTCGCGCAGCATGCGCAGGCTCCAGCCGTGGATGGTGTGGATGGCTGCCTCGTCCATCCACTGGGCTGCATTTTCCAAGCGCTGCACGCAGCTGGCATGCCAGCGGGTGTCGATGCGTTCGCGCAATTGGTGCAAAAACGCATCCGTGGGCTCGCCCGGGTGTGCAAATGCCTGGCCGGCTTGGACCAAGCGCTGTCGAATCCGCTCGCGCAACTCGGCGGTGGCCGCTTCGGTGAAGGTCATGACCAAAATTTGCGGCGGTAGCAATGGCGACCCCAAGCTGGCTTGTGAGGCCACGGGATCGCGCAGACCCAACACCATGCGCAGGTACAGGGCGCTCAAGGTCCAGGTTTTGCCGGTGCCCGCACTGGCTTCAATCACTTGCCGGCCATGCAGCGGCAGCGCCAAGGGGTCGAGCATCGTGGGTGTGTTCATGCGCCATCCGCCGGGTGGTGGCGGGTCAATGCCAGGCCTGCCAGCAAGGGGCCGTAGAAACGTGCGCTCCACACAGGCAAGTGGGGACGCAGTTGCTCAAAATTTTCCCAATGGCGGCGCAACACAGGGCTGAGCCGGTGTTCACCCGGCCAGCGCGCGCCCGTGCCGATGTGGTCTTCGAAAACAGATCGGGCGTGGCGCTCGGCCACGGCCAAAGCTTGCGGGTCATCAGGCTCCAAAGCGTTCAACGTGGCCAGCCATTCACCGGCAGTTTGGCACGCCAATGGCATGGGCTGCACCCAGGCTTGTTGGTACAAGGCGGCCAAGTCTTGTAACTGTCGGCGCGCCTCGTCGGGTGCCAGGCAGGTCCAAGTGGCGCATGCATCCAGGCCAACCACCACGCTGGTGATCGAATGCGCGCTGGCACACACCACCAGGTGCTGCAACCAACAGCGGGTGAGCTTGTGCATGCGTGCGCGCAAAGCCTCTTTGGCGGTGGTGTTGCGCAGCAATTTGGACGGGCTGTATTCAATGTGCAGCACCTGACCTTGCTGATCGCACCACCATTCGTGGTGATCCAGGTCGCCACTGAGTTGCCCCAGGTCGCCCAAGTCAATGTCCACTGTGGGGGGGGTCCATGGCAGGGGGTGTTGCGTGCGCAAGCCCCGGGTGTGCGCGCGCAATTCGTCGAGTTGGGTCTGCAGCGCGTCCATGGCGATGTTGCCAAAGCCGGCCAAAGGCAGCATTCCGCTGGCGTGCAAACCTGGGGCCGCAGCGCTGGCGCTGTGCAGCAGTGCGGTCAGGGCTTGATGCCTTTGCAGCGGGTTCAGTTCAAACGCTTCCTCGCTGTCAAGGTCGGCATCGGGTGTGTCGAAATGAATGCGCAAACGGTCTTGGTAATACACCGACAAGGGCTGTCTGAGCATGCCATGCCAGCGCGCCAGGGCGTGGGCGGTGGGGGCGCTGTCATTGGCAGATGGGATGACATGCGCAGGCTGGGATGTGGGTTTGGCCCCAAGGGTCGTGTCACCGTGCAGCGCTTGGGTGGCCACTGCCCAATGGGCGTCGAATGTGGTCAGCGAGCTGTCTGGTGAAAAGTAGCGCGGTGAAAACGCTTGCAGGGGCATGTGGTGGATCGGTGTTTCGCCGTCCCAGGTGTGTTTCAAATGGTCGCGCAATTGACCCACCAGCACCGATGGCGGCAGTGGCTGGTGGTCGTGAGTGCGCCACCCCTGCCAGCTGATGTACAAGCGCTCACGCGCAGACAACAAGGCTTCTAAAAAAAGGTAGCGGTCGTCGTCGCGGCGCGATCTGTCGCCCATGCGGCGCCAAGCAGGGTTGGCCATCAGGTCAAAGTCGCGCGGTGCGCGCACCCGGGGGTAATCGCCATCGTTCATGCCCAACAAAGCCACCACCCGAAACGGGACGGAGCGCATGGGCATGAGGGTGGCAAATTGCACACCTTCTCCCAGAAAGCGCTGATGCGAGCCGGGTGCGGCGATGTTTTGCAGCCAATGGTCGCGCACCACCACGGCGGCCACCGGTGTGTCCAGGCGTGCTTGCTCGCACAGACCGACCCAATCGGCCAAGCCCGCATGAAGCCGATCCAGAAAACGATCTTCTGACTCTTCACTGGGCTTGAAAAAACGTTTCAACAAAGCGCCAAGCACTGCTTGCCACTGTGCGGGGGTGTGGTCTTGGCCCATGGTGTGGCCCCAATCGGTCATGGCTTGCAGCCAATCCAGCAAGCGGCTGATCAGCGCCGCGTCCAAGCCCCCCACCCCTGGCGTGGGCACGGTATTCCCCCAGGCTTGACCCAAGGGGTCGCTGTGGGGGTTGCTGCCACTGGCGTATCCCAATAACAATCGGCGCAGGCCGAAGGCCCAGGTGTTGTGGTCGGCGTCGGTCAGTTCCGGCGCCATGCCCCATTGCTGTCGGTGCTTCGCGTCCATGCCCCAGCGCACCCCGGAGGCTTGCAGCCATTGGGTCAAAGTGGCCAGGTCATCGCTGCGCAGGCCAAACGCTTGGCGGATGGCTTCAATCTCAAACAAAGCCTGCCAATCTGCCAGGCTGAGTCGCCATTGTGGCCATTGCATCAACAGGTCCAGGGCTTGAATCCAGGTATGGCTGGCCACACTTTGATCGGCCACGGCGTAAGGCAGATGCAGCGCGTGTCCCGCTGCCGTGCGCCCAAACACCGCATGGATGTGCGGCGCGAAATGCGCCATGTCCGGCACCATGACCATGATGTCGCGCGGCGCCAAGCTGGGGTCTCGTTTGAGCCAAGCCAGCACTTGATCGTGCAGCACCTCGACCTCGCGCTGGGCGCTGTGGCACTGGACCCACTGGATGCTGGCGTCGTCGGGCTGCAGCGGGTGGCGATCCAGTGTGACCGGGCGCAGGTGCAAGATATCGGACTGCAACTGATGCAGTTGGCTGGCCGGTGCTGGTTTTGCGGGGTCCACAAAAGCCTCGATTCGGGCTTGGGGGTGTTCTTCAAAGACATCGATCAGGTGCAATTGGTCGCGCACTTGTTGGCCCCAGGCAGCCAGCAAGGGGTGGCCGTTGTCAGGGCCGAGCGGGGAATCGGTTTCGGCTGTGGATGGCGTGTCCGTCAGCATTGCATCGGCAGCCACGGCGTGCCAGCGCGGGGCTGTGAAGCGCTGGGCCGAGGGGCTGAGGCCCCATGGGGCGCTGGCGCGTTGGGGCCGCACATCCGCCCAATACATTTGGCACGGGTTGGTCACCGCCACCACCACCTGGGACACCCGGGCCACCGCGGCCAAAGCTTCGAGTGTTGACAAGGGCAAGGACGATATGCCAAACACCACCACCCTGGGGGGCAACTCGGCGGCGCTGGGGGGTGGGTCGGTCATGGCGTGTATGAAGGCCTGGTGCACTTGGGCGCGCGACTGCATGCCCGCGCCCTGAAGCCCGTTGACCAGCGCCACATCTTGCTGCACATCTTGTAAGAGGCAGCGCCACAAGGCGGGTTGCCATTGCTGGGCCACTGGCAAGGTCTGCACTTGGTTGTGCCCAGCGCGGATTTGGTCCAAGCCCAAAGCCCAATCGTGCAGCCAATCGGCACGGTGGTTTTGGTAACCATCCAAGACATCGGCCACTTGCATGGCCAGTTGGTAGGCCTTGCGCGCTGGCGCAGCCAGGGTTCCAGGCAGCTGGGGGTCAGCGGGGTGCGGGCTCAAATAATTTTTCAAAGGGGCATAAACCGGATCGTCCAACCCTTGTGAAAAAAGACGCAGCAGCCGCCAGCACAGCGCGTCCTTGTCCAAGGGCATGTGTTCACTGACCCGATGGGCACCCAGGACTTGTCGGTACATCTTCCACAAAGCCGCTGATGGCAAGTCCATGCGGGTGGCGGCACAAATGCCCAGGCCTTGCGGGCTGGCCAGTTGCAATTCCAGCCAATGCTTCATGCCGTTGCTTTGCACCAAGACCTGCTCTGCCTGCAAAGGCGGCAAGGGGTGTTCTTGCATGACGCGCAGAACCAACTCGAACAGCACCTCCAGTTGGTTGCTGTGCAAAACGATGAATCCGGGGCGCAGGGTGTGGGTCATGGGCAGGTGTTGAGCTTACTGGAGCCCAGGCTCATGGGTTGCGCCTGTGGGGCTTGCGCCCGCTTGGAATCCCACGCCCCAAAAACAAACCAGAACAACTTAAATAAAACTATATAATTAATATTAACGGTTAAATCAAGCATAAATTGCAATGAAAAGTATCCATTGGTGTGTGTTTGGATGTTGCTGTGCCTGGGCGCTCTGTTTGGGTGCTTGCAGCCCTGCTGGCAGTTCCACTGCGGCCAACACCATGGCGCAGGCTTGTGTCCAGGCCGGTGGCATGTTGGCCTTGTCGCGCAGCGATGATGGCGTGGCGCG
>JBEDFU010000127.1:0-18216 GCA_041174965.1 Pseudomonadota bacterium
CCTGATCCAAACCGCTGAAGGTGCGACCAACGAAATCACCGACATGCTGCAGCGCATGCGTGAGTTGGCCATCCAAGCCTCCAACGACACCAACAACAACGAACAGCGCAGCTACTTGGACTTGGAGTTCCAGCAGCTGAAAAAGCAAATCGTTCAAATTGCCAACAACACCGAGTGGAACGGTTTCCCCGTGTTGAACGGCAGCACCGGCGAGCGCGTGGGCATTCGTCCGGTCTACAAAACCACTTCTGAGCCAGCGGTCACCACAGATGTGCGTGTCACCGCAGGCACACCCACCTCGACATCGGCCAGCATTGGCGTCTTGGGGGTGACCGAATCCAACGACGTCACTTTCAACGCGATGAACCCGGGTGAAACCATCATCATGGGCGGCTTGAAGTACACCACCGATGTGTCCAACAGCGCAGGTGAAGTGGCGGAAGCATTTGCCAATATCTCTTTGCCAGAAGCCCCCACGGTGGATGGCAGCGATGTGACCTTCAAGGCCTTGAAAGCCGGTGAAGTGGTGACATTGAACGGTTTGTCGTTCACGGCTGCAGAAGATTTGATCGCCGATCAAGTGGCACAAGCTTTCCAAGGCCTCAACAGTGGCGACACCACTGGCCCCAGCGCGACCATTGGCAGTTACACAGGTATTTTGGATGGCGGCACAGGCACAGCCACCGGGGCCGTGTTGGACAACGTGATTCCCTCTGTGGCCGCTGCCACCAGCGCCTTGCCTGGCATTGCCGGCTCGGTGATGCCAGAGACGCCCGTCATCGTGATATCGGATGGCGGACCTGGCACTGACGAAGAAGCAACCGTGACTTTCAAAGACTTGAAGGCCGGTCAATCCGTCACCATCGCCGGCTTGACCGTGCGTGCCAAAGTGGATGTGACGGCCACCCAAGTGGGTGAAGCCTTTGCCTCATTGACTTATGACCCAGCCGACTACCCCTTGCCCGACACAGGTGACTTTGCCTTTGACGGAATATTGGTGGGTTGGTCCAGCGGCGCAGATGACGGCTCAGGCGGTGTGACTTTCACGGCTCGGGCTTCTGATGTGAATGTCACTGACATCACCATGAGCCTGGACTCTGACATCGAGAGCCCCATTTTGGTCGGCACCAAGGGCAAGTTTTCAGGCATTTTGTCGGGCTTCAGCACCGGGCCATCGAATGGCAGCACGGTGACTTTCAAAAGCTCCAGCAACTTTGTCGACGTGACCGACCTCTCCAATGCGGGCACTTCATTGGCCCCCACGATCAAGACCGTGGACGGCGCTGCCGGCGGTGGCGTGGCATTGGGTGGCTTGGGCAGTTTTGCCAAGTCGGGCACCTTGAAAATTGTGGCGGCAGACCCTGCAGACACAGTGACATACCCCACTGGTGTGAAAAGCGCCAGCTACACCCTGGAAGACGGCCAAATTTTGGACATCTCTGCTGGTGTGTCCATGGCCGGTGGTGTGGTCACCTTGGATAAAACCAAGCTCGACCGCGCTGGTTACAGCTTGTTGTCTGGTGGCAATGTGACCGTCAGCCAAGTGGACAACGCGGGCGTGGCCGCAGATTTCGCCGAAGACGATGTGGTCGGCTTGAACGTGACCCGCAAGCTCAGCTCTTTGGAGACCATGTTCGCCAGCGACGCCATCATCAATGGCATCCCCATCGGTGCATCGCGCTTGGTCGACGACAAGTTGTCGCCGCAAAATTCGGGTAACCAAATTGCCAGCGCCATTGCCAAAGCGGCCGCCTTCAATTCCAAAACCGACGCCACGGGCGTGGTGGCCACGGTCAACCCCACCATCATGACGGGCGCATCCATGTCGGGCACCGGAGCGGTGACGGGCACGGTCAACATCAATGGTTTCACCACCCCGTGGATCCAAACGGTGCTGGACAATTCACGTGACTCACGCATCGCCGTGGTCAACGCCATCAACTTCATCTCGGCCCAAACCGGTGTGCGCGCCATTGACTCGCTGACCGACAACAAGGGCATCACCTTGGTGGCCGATGACGGCCGCAACGTGGAGATTGTGTTCAACACCGCCAACTCGGATGCCGACTTCTCACGCCTCACAGGTTTGAAACAAGGTGTTCAGTCAGGCACCTACTCGCTGGAAAGCGCAGTCGAAACACCCATCACCGTGACCACCGCCACCAATGGCAGGGTGGCCCGCTCGGGGCTGGAATTGGCCGACTACAACAGCAAAACGCTGAGCACCGTCAACACCAAAGCGCGCGCCGAAGTGGAAACGGTTTCCCAAATCAAAACTCTGGGCATCGGCGACTTGATGATCAACGGCGTGGCCATCCGCGCTGCGTCTCCAGCTGACGACACACTCTCGAGTGTGCGTGCCAAAACCAGCTCCCGCGTGGCCAGTGCCATTGCCACGGCTGCAGCCATCAACGACAGCACCGAATTGACCGGCGTCACCGCCAAGGCCATCCCGGTCAAGGTCGAGGGCAGCGTCACCAGCCGTGACAAACCCATTGCCAACGGCACTTATTCTTTGTACATCAACGGTCAAAACGTGCCGGTGGCCATGACCACCGACCAAACCGATTCACAACGCCGCGAAGCCGTGGTCAATGCGGTGCACCAAAACGCCGGTCTGACCGGTGTGGACGCTGTCGACAACGGTGCGGGTGGCATCACGCTCACCGCCGTGGACGGCCGCAACGTGTCGATTTGGTTTGACAGCGATTTCGTCAACGCCGGCAGCTTTGGCCTGGGCTTTGGCACCGGCTCCAACACCCCGCCCGGAGTGACCGGCATTGCTGGCGCCACAGTGACCTCTGACACGGGGCACACCGCCTATGCATCGATTGCGCTCGAGTCGACCAAGGCCATCAAGGTGGAACCTGGTGACAACGGATTCACCAGTGACGGCGACTTTGTCAACCTGGGCTTTTCGCAAGGCACCTTTGGTGGCGAAGTGGACGAAGCCACCAGCAAAATGTCGCCCCCGCGCACCGGCCGCCTGGCTTTCCAGATTGGCGCCAACGAGGGCCAAAAGATCACCATCGACCTGGCCGACTTTGGCAAGGGTGGGCCCATCACCGGTGAAATCACCTGGGACGCCGACCTCGACCCCATGACCCCGGGTGCACGCATTCCAGACCCGGTGCAAGGTGGCCCCAGCTTGATGGGCAAGCCGCTGACCCGCACCTTCATCAGCTCCATTGAAGCCGCACAAGACGTGCTCAAAAAGCTCGATGTGGCGATGGACAAGGTCAACCAAACCCGTGCCACCATGGGTGCGGTGATGAACCGCTTGGACCACGTGGTCAACAACTTGACCAATGTGTCGATGAACTTGTCGGGCTCACGCAGCCAGATCGAGGACGCCGATTACGCCTCGGCCAGTACCGAATTGGCCAAGACGCAGATCATGCAGCAGGCGGCAACAGCGGTGCTGGCACAAGCCAACACCAGCCAACAGTCGGTCATGAAGCTGCTGCAAGGTTAACGCGGTATCCTCTGATCGGTCCATGACTTGACAGAAGGATGACCGTGCCCGAAAAAAACCTTGAGACAGGTGTCGGCGTCTATGTGACGGGACCCAATTGCTGGAAGTGTCATTTCTTTGCAGTGAGTTGGGACCACACCAAGCCGTATGCCTGCAACCTCATGGGCTTTAAGAGCCGGCTTTTGCCCGCCCTGGAGGTGCTGCGCACCGATGGAACGGCCTGTCTGGGTTTCACCGAAAAGAAAACGCGCCCCATGCCCCCGGTGGTGGTGGCGAAAACCGAAGCCCAAGTCACGGCCAAGCCCTCTGGCGCGCGCCGCAAGCTGTCTTCCACGCAAATGTGGGAAGCTTGAGGGCAATTTCGACACACCCACGATGTCGGGTTTTCGTCTGAATATCAAATTACACACACATTAGGTTTCATTTCAAGATTCATTTGAAATTGAAAGGGTTGCATTAGAGGTTGGCACATCCCTTGCATAACAGTCTTACCTTAATAACGGGCTGTTCAAAGTGAATGCTTCTTCTGTCAACGCCATTCAAGCCGTCTGGTTGGACCCCTTCAGTCCACTGGCCGAAGCCGATCGCGCGCAGCTCGATGCCGCTGGTATCAGCTTGCAAACCGTCTCTACCCTGGGCGACCTGCACGTGGCCCTGCGCCGTGCCCATGTATTGATCATCCGCTTGGGCGACAACGCCGAACTCTTGGGCGAGGTGCAAACCTTGATTGGCCAACTGGGCTACCGCATGCCGGTGATTTGCCGTGTCGAGCGCCGGCGCATGGAAGTGGCTGTGGACGCGATGCGTTTGGGTGCTTTGCATGTGCTGCCTGCCGACGAATGGAACACGGGCCTGTGGGCCGATGCCGTCGCCGCATTGAACGTCAAAGCCCAAGCGCCGAAAAGTTTTGTGTTTGTCGACCCGGTCAGCCAGCAGCTGTTGGCCTTGGCCCAGCGCGTGGCGCAAACCGAAGTCACCGCCTTGTTGGTCGGCCCCACGGGTGCTGGCAAAGAGGTGTTGGCCCGGGTGCTGCACGAAGCCTCACCCCGCGCCAAAGGCCCGTTTGTGGCCCTCAATTGCGCGGCCTTGCCTGAGCACTTGATCGAAGACATGTTGTTTGGCCATGAGAAAGGTGCTTTCACCGGCGCGCACAAAGAGCACAAAGGTTTGTTCGAACAAGCCCACGGTGGCACGGTGTTTCTGGACGAAATTGGCGAAATGCCCATCCACTTGCAGGCCAAGTTGCTGCGGGTGTTGCAAGAGAAAAAGCTCAACCGCTTGGGCGGTGAAGCCACTATTGATTTGGATGTGCGCTTGATTGCGGCCACCAACAAAGACCTGCGCGCCGCCATCGATGCGCGTGAATTCCGCGAAGACCTGTACTTTCGCATCAGCACCTTCCGCTTGCGCATTCAGCCTTTGCGCGAACGCATGGGCGACATCTTGCCCTTGGTGGCGCAGTCTTTGGCGCGCCATGCCCAAGGCGGCGTGGCCTTGTCGGTGGAACCTGAAGCGCAAAGCCTGCTGCTGCAATACCCCTGGCCTGGCAATGTGCGCGAACTCGAAAACGTGGTGCAACGCGCCGTCGTGCTGTGCACCGGCCGCACCATCACCCCCGCACACCTGATGTTTGACGAAGCCATGGCATCGTTCGATGGCGCGAGCGCGCCGGCAGAAAACACCTGCGCATCGGTGGCTTCGGTGGACATGTCCACCCCACTGTTTGCGCCACCTGCCCAGCTGCCCGCAGCACCGGTGGCCAGCGCATTTGGTTCGCTCAACCGGGCCGCAGCCAATGCCGTGGCCGATGTGGCCAACGCCATGATGTCGGGAGCCACCACACAGTTCCCGGTGACCACGCCCACCTGGGCCGCGCCCAGCGAACCCGACAGCTTCATGTCGACCCCCATGGGCCAGCGTTTGGGCGGCGCCGACAACATCCAGTTGCCGCTCGAGGGTTTGGACTTGCAACACGCCGTGAAGGCCAGCGAGCACCAAATGATCATGTCGGCCATCCAAACCACCGAAAGCCGCGTCGAGGCCGCCCGCAAGCTGGGCATCAGCCCGCGCACCTTGCGCTACAAGTTGGCACAACTGCGCGAGCGCGGCATGCATTTGGCTTTTGCCGATTGAAGGGGTAAAGCATGATTGATCGCACATCCGCCACCAACATCCAGTCCATGCTGGAGACCATCCGCGCCTACCAAGCACAGGCCAGTGGCCAGACCCAAAAAACCGAAGACACGGTGGCGCCCAAAGGCGCGCCGAGCTTCACCGATTCGGTCAAAAACCTGCTGGAAAAGGTCAACGACACCCAGGTGAAATCGACCCGATTGCAAGAGGCCTATCAGCGTGGCGAAGACGTTCCCTTGACCGATGTGGTCTTGGGCATGCAAAAGTCGTCGCTGTCGTTTGAAGCCACCTTGCAGGTGCGCAACAAAGTGGTCAAAGCGTATGAAGAAATTCTCAACATGCCGGTCTGAACTTAAGAGAACCCCATGGCAACAGCAACAATGAACACCGCGCTCACCGCGCCTGGCACCCCCCCAGCAGCGGCTGGCAATGAGCCCGCCGCACCGGCACGCAGCAGCGAAACCGGTTTGGCACCAGTGCGCAGCAATGACATCACCCGTGGTGCAGCCAGCACCGCCCTGACCGACCCGATGGGCATGGTGCGCGACATGATGCGCCAACCCACGGTGCGAAAAGTGTTGCCCCTGGCGGTGATTTTGCTGGTGGTGGCCGCCTTTGGTTTGGCCTCTTTGTCGATGAAGGCACCGCCCTATCGCCCGCTGACCATGATGTTGTCTGAAGCCGACAAACAAGTGGCTTTGGAAGCCTTGAAAACCGCCGACTTCAAACCCGAAGTTGATATCAACACCGGCCAAATCACCGTGCCGGCTGCGCGCTTTCATGAAGCCAAGATGCTGATCGCCTCCAAAGGTTTGCCGCGCAATGACCAGCAAGGCATTGAAGGCCTCAAAGACATGCCCGCCATGACCACCAGCCAGTTCATGGAGCAGGTGCGCTACAACAACGCCATGGAGCAAGAGCTGTCGCGCAGCATTGCCCAAATCGCTGGTATCAAGAGCGCCCGCGTGCACTTGGCTTCCCCCAAACAAAGTGTGTTTGTGCGCGACCGCGTGCCGACCAAAGCCTCGGTCATCATCACCCGCGCCCCTGGGCGTGCCGTGTCAGCAGCCAATGTGACTGCCATCATCCAGTTGGTGTCGGCCAGCGTGCCCTATTTGGCCCCCGAAAATGTGTCGGTGGTGGACAACTTTGGCACCTTGATGAACGAAATGTTGGTCGAGCAGCCCTTGGGTTTGACATCCGCCCAGTTGCAGCAAAAGCAGCAAATGGAAGACTTGTACCGCACCCGCTTGGTCCAGTTGCTCGCGCCGATTGTGGGCGAGGCCAATGTCAGCGCCCAGGTCAGCATGACCCTGGACTTCAACCAAAACGAAATCACCACCGAAGACTTTGACCAGCGCAAAGAGGGCTCTAAGACCCGTTCTGAGTTGTATGTCGAAGACCGCAACACCATGCGGGACGCGATTGGCATCCCGGGCTCGCTCAGCAACACGCCGCCGGTGCCCAACATCAACCCCGCCGCATCGGGAGACAACAACCCAGATCCGACCAAAGGTCAGAGTGAAAAAGGCGTGCAAGTCACCGCCCGCAGCACCAAAAACTACGAACTCGATCGCCAAGTGCGCCACACCAAAACCGCCATGGGCAGCGTCCAACGCCTGGGTGTGGGTGTGCTGATCAACGAGCGCCCGATTCCTGCTGGCATGAAGGTGGAAAAGGGCGCCGATGGCTCCACCCCCACCACCATTCCCTACACCCAAGAAGAGTTGGAGCGTTTGAACCAATTGGTGCGCGGTGCTGTGGGCTTCAAAGAAGACCGTGGCGACGTGGTCACCGTGGTGTCCACCCGTTTTGAGCCCCAAGTCGACCCCGACGCCGTGCCTTGGTACAAAGACGAATCGATCGCCGGCATGGCCAACAGCGCTGTGGTGGCCTTGTTGTTCCTGTTGTTCCTCTTCTTGGTGGTGCGCCCCATGGTGCGCAAACTCACCACCCCCGACTTTGACCCCGCCGCCATTGCCGCCGCCGCTGCCGATGCCGCTGCCCGTGAAGCTTCTGCCAGCGAACGCCTCAAGGCCGAGCGCATTGCCATCGCCGTGGCCGAAGCCGCCGCCAAAGCCGTGGCCGACAAAGCCGCCGTGGAGGCCGAGATCGAAGCCAAAGCCAGAGAGCAGGCCGAAGCCCTGGCCGCTGCACAAGAGAAAGTGGCCGAGCTGAGCGCCAAGGTCGAGACCATGGAGGAGCCGCCTCAAGAAATTGAAATCCAAGAAGGCGAGAGCCTGGAGGAGATCAAGGCCCGCATGTCCAGCCTCAAGCCCAAAAAGCCCACCATTTCGGCCGACATGCTCAACACCGCCAACACCTACGACGACAAAGTGGCATTGATCCGCATGATCGTCTCCGACGACTCCACCCGGGTGGCGGGCGTGCTGAAAAACATGATTCAATCGTGAACTGAACAAGAGACTGCAGGACAGCAACATGGCCGACGATAAAAACCCCCTGGACCGCGCCAACTGGACGCCCAAATTGCGTGCCGAAATGGAGGCCATGACCAGCACCCAACGCGCAGCTGTGTTGATGCTGTTGCTTGGCGAAGACCAAGCCGCCAACATCATCAAATACCTCAACCCCAAAGAGGTGCAAGCCTTGGGTGCGGCGATGGTGGCTGCGGCCGACCTGTCGCAAGAAGCGGTCAATGTGGTGCTGGACGAATTTGTCGAGATGCTGAAAAACCAAACCAGCTTGAGTTTGGGCAACTCCGACTATGTGGAAAAAGTCATGCGCCGCGCCCTGGGCGACGACAAAGCCAATTCGGTGCTCAACCGCATCATGCCCGGACAAGGCACCAAGGGTTTGGACATCTTGAGCTGGATGGATGCGCGCGGCATTGCCGACATGATCCGCACCGAGCACCCACAGGTGATTGCCATCATCTTGTCCTTGCTCGACGGTGTGGTGGCCGCCGAGGTGTTGATCTTTTTGCCCGCTGAAGTTCGCCCCGAGGTGATTCAGCGCGTGGCCACTTTGGACACGGTGCAACCGGCGGCCATGGCCGAGCTGGAGTCCATCATGAAGCAACAGTTCTCCAAGAGCGCGTCGCAACAGTCCTCGAGCTTTGGCGGCATCATGGCAGCGGCCAAGATCATGAACTTGACCAAGACCGAGTTGGAGTCGGCCATCATGCAAGGCTTGGGCGACATTGACCCCGATTTGATGCTCAAAATCCAAGACCAAATGTTCACCTTTGAGAACTTGGCGACGGTGGACAACAAGGGTATTCAGGTGCTCATGCGTGCCGTGGAGCCCGATTTGCTCATGACCGCGCTCAAAGGGGCCAGCGAAGAAGTGGCCAATCGTTTCTACGACAACATGTCCGAGCGTGCCCGCGGCATGTTCAAAGACGACATGGAGGCCAAAGGCCCGGTGCGTTTGTCCGATGTGGAAGAGGCGCAAAAGAAAATCATGCGCCAAGCGCGCAAGCTGTCCGATTCGGGCGAGCTGATGCTGGGAGGCGCCGATTTTGTTTAAGCCCGACTCTTTGGCGCCCGCGCAAGCTTGGCAGGGCGACCCCTTGTTGTCCTCTGCGGCAAAGGATGCTGGCTTTTTGACGGCCGATTGGACGGCTGTGCCCAAAGTCGGCTTCGAGCGGGTGGTGTTTCGCCAACTCGAGGAGCAACCTTCGGCGCGGGTGTTTGACGACTCGGTGGGCTTTGAGTTGGCCGATTACGAGCGACGCCCAACGGCGGTCACAGCGCCCACGGCCCCTGTGGCTGCCACGCCAGACTTCACGGTGGATGCCAAGCCAGCCGCCCTTCCTGACAACGAAAACCCTGTCGGCGGTGATGTGGCGCTCAGCGACGCACCCGCCACCGATGCAGACCACGCCGGTGCAGATGAAGCCAGCCAAATGGCGGACAGCCATCCAGCAGAGCCCCATTCAGCGGTGCAGACGCAGCCTGAGAACGATGCGCCAGCAGCAGCCGATGCGGCCCAGACCGATCCGGCCATGTTGGCCCAGTTGCGTGAGCAAGCCTTTCAAGAAGGGCTGGCCCAAGGCTTGGCCCAGGGCCACAGCCAAGGTTTGGCGCAAGGCATGGCCGAGGGTGAGGCCTTGGGCCGCGCCCAAGGTGAAGCCGATGGTGAAGCGCGTGGCGTGACCATGGGTTTGCAGCAAGCCGAGCAAGCACAAGCGCCGCAAATGCAAGCCTTGCGTGAACAATTGCAAGCCCAGCTTGACCCGGAGTTGGCTTTGTTGCGCGAGGTGACCCAGCGCTTGCAAGCGCTGGCGGAAAACCCACAAGACCTGTACGAACCCCTCAAGCGTTTGGCCTTGCATGTGGCCGAGCAATTGGTATTGGCCGAACTGACCTTGTCGGGCAATGCCATCGAGCGTTTGGTGCAGCGTTGCTTGGACGAGTTGGATTTGCATGGCCAGGGCTTGGTGACCATCGAGCTCAACCCCCAAGACAAAGCCCGCCTGGAAGAAAAAGCCGGCGATATGCTGAAAAACATCCAACTGCATGGCCTCGCCCAGCTCAAGCCGGGCAGTGTTCGCGTGCTTGCCAATGACACCCAAGTCGAAGACCTGGTCCAAACCCGTTTGCAAGCCTTGGCCCACAGCTTATTGGGTCAACCCGAAGCGTGGCGCGAACAATCGTCGTTCTTCAAACAACCGCTGTCGCAGCGCGACACCGAGGTGAGCGACGCCGCATCGCGTGACGTGGTGGACCCGCGTCAGGTGGTGGATGCGCGCCACTTGGGAGACATTGAACATGGTTGACCTGATCAATGTGCTGTTGCGCGCGGTGATGTGCATTGCCTTCATCATGTGGGTAGTGCGGCCGATGCTGATGACCTTCAGCCGGCGCGAGCTGGACCACGCCGAAATCGAAGAGGCCGCCCAAATGGCCATCACCTCGGCCTTTCAAGCCTACAGCAACAACAACACCAACTATTACGACGATCCGCAGCTGGCGGTGTACATGGCCCAAAACCCAGGCCTGCCCATTCCCACCGAGGCCGAGATGGCCCAGCGGCAAAAGGACGCCTTGGAAAAAGCCCAGGCCGATGAAGCCGCCGCGCTGTTGGCTGCTGCCAACCCGCCGCCCCCAGAGGCCGCGACAGAGCCCTCAAGCAGCCCTGTTGCCGACGCTGCGTCTGATCAGACCACCACTGGCGTCGCCGCCGATGGCACACCTGTGGCTGAAGCCACGGATGGCGCATTGCTGGCACAGGCAGATGGCGAGGGCGAGGGCGAGGGCGATGATGTCGAGGAAACCTTGGAGCAGATGCGTGACCGCATCAAGCTCGAGCAAAAACAGAAAAAGCCCACCATCCCACCCGAGCTGCTGCAAAACGCCAACAGCTATGAGGATCAATTGATGGTGGTGCGCATGATCGTTGACCAAGAGCAAAGCCGGGTAGCATCGGTGATCCGCAACATGATTCAGGTGAAGTGATGGCGCGCATCGTCGATTTTGATGCCGAGGTGACCCGCAGCATGGCCCAGCTGCGCGCGCCTGAACCGCAGCGCAGCGGCACTTTGGTGCGTTTGGTCGGATTGACGCTGGAGACGCGCGGCATCATGGCGCCCTTGGGTGCCTGCTGCGAAGTGATTGGCCGACACGGCCACCGGGTGGAAGCCGAGGTGGTGGGCTTCAACGACAAAACTTTATTTTTAATGCCCTTCAGCGAGCCCACAGGCGTGGGCCCTGGCGACGTGGTGCGGGTGGTCAGCCACTCATCCAACGTCAAGCTGGGTTCCGCATTGCTCGGTCGGGTGATCGATGGCCGTGGCGAACCCTTGGATGGTTTGCCCGCGCCAGAATGCCACGATACCTTGAGTTTGCTCGGCCGTCCGCTCAACCCCATGGAACGCGGCCCGATTGACAAAGTGCTCGACGTGGGCGTCAAGGCCATCAACGGCATGCTCACCATGGGCCGCGGTCAGCGCATTGGTTTGGTGGCCGGTTCTGGCGTTGGCAAGAGCGTGTTGCTGGGCATGCTGACCCGCTTCACCAAAGCCGATGTGGTGGTGATTGGTTTGATCGGCGAGCGCGGCCGCGAGGTGCAGGCTTTCATCAGCGAATCGCTGGGCAAAGAGGGCTTGGCCAAGTCGGTGGTGGTGGCGTCTCCAGCCAATGTGTCGCCGGTGTTGCGGCTCAAAGCCACCCACATGACCCATGTGATTGCCGAATACTTTCGCGACCAAGGCCTGAATGTGCTGATGTTGGTCGACAGCCTCACCCGTGTGGCCCATGCCCAACGTGAAATTGGCTTGGCCATTGGCGAGCCACCCACGGCCAAAGGCTATCCACCGTCGGTGTTTGCCTTGCTGCCCAATTTGATTGAGCGCGCCGGTGTGGGCCGCCATGGGGTGGGTTCGATCACCGCGATCTACACCGTGCTGGCCGAGGGCGACGATGCTTCAGACCCGATCGTGGACATTGCCCGCGCCTCGTTGGACGGCCAGGTGATGTTGTCGCGCAAATTGGCCGATGCCGCGCATTACCCCGCGATCGATTTGACCGGCTCCATTTCACGGATCATGCAAAGCTTGCTCGATCCCAATGACCTCAAACAAGCCAACCGTTTTCGCCGCATGTGGACGCTGTACCAGCAAAATCTGGACTTGATCCAGGTCGGCGCTTACGAGCGCGGCACCAACCCAGAACTGGACGACGCCATTCGCTTGCACGAGCGCATGGTGGCGTTTTTGCAGCAAGACATGCACATCGACCAAGACTACGAAAGCACGCGCATTGAACTGCGCGCATTGTTGGAATCATGAAAGCCCGCGCCGCCTGGCCCTTGTTGGCCCAAAAAGCCGAAGACGCTGTCAACGCCATCATGGTGGAGTTGGTGGCATCGCGCAAACGCATCGAGCATTTGCAAAACAACCGTGTGCGCATGCTCAATATTTACGAAGACTACAAGCAGCGGGCGGCACAAGCGCAAGAAAAGCTGCACACCATGTCGCAAACCACCAGCTACCGCCATTACATGCAGCAACTGCAAGAGTTGGTGCAGCGGGTGGACCAGGACATGCAGTTGGCATTTCACGATCAGCAGCAGATCAAGAACAAGTTGCTCAAAGCCGAGCAACACCTGATGCGCATGCAGTCTTTGGTGGAGCGCGATGTGCAAGCGATTCGACACCACAACCGGGTGCAAGACCAAAAGCAAATGGATGCCCTGGGCCTGACGCTGTTCAATTTGCGTTCTTGACCCAGCCTGCTTGCAGCCAGTGCCAGTGGTTTTTTTTGAATGCCCAGGGAATCATCCGCCCGGGTGTTTGTGGGGGTAAAACATCGGCGGTGAGGTGGTCCAGCCACTCACCCTCAGCGCCGATCTGAGCCAGCAGGTGTTGCGCCCATTCGCTGTGGGTGAAGGTGCGACCGGCATGCACCACGCCGCTGTTGCTGCGCTCAAACGGCAGCGACAGTGCGGCGTTGATGGCCGGGGGCTTGGGCCGAACCGCGCCCGAGTAGGTGTCGTGCACGCTGCCCCAGGGGTGGCCGCGCAGGTCGTGGTGCAGTTGGCGCAAGCGATCTTGGGCCGCTTCGGTATCGCCCAAGCGGTAACGCAGTTGGCCCAGCAGGTTGTCAAACCACACGCAGGCCTGCGGGTGCTGGGCGAGCAGGGCGGGCAAATGGGCGATGGCGTCATGCCGGTGGTATTGCAGCGCCACGCCGTGGGCGCGCAAATGGCGGCCATGCCGCGCGCGAAACCAAATGCCCGCCATGGGGTCGATGTCAAAAGCGTCGATGCGCTCAAAGCGCTGCAAGAAGGTGGGCGGCATCATCCAACCCGCGCTGGCGCCAATCAGCAGCAAATGGCGCCGCTGGGGGTGGATGCCATCCAAATAGGCGGACAAGGCCTGCACCGTGGGTTGCCAGCGCTGGCGCGATTGGTGGGCATGCAAGTGCCAGTTCAAGCCGCCCGTGCCGCCCGCGTGCCAAGCTTCGCTCAGCCAAGTCCACCAAGGCGCACGCGACTCAGTGGGCACACACCGCCTTCAGGATGTTGGCCATGGGGGTGCTCGGTGGCACACCCATCCAGTCTTGGAACACGCCCTCGCTCACCAAGACCTCGCCACCAAGCTTGGCACCGCTGTGAAACGACACCGTCAAGGCCCGCACCCGTTTGTCTTTGCAGTCGAATTCCATTTGCGCCCGGGTCGATTTGAAGCTTTGGCCTTGTTTGTTTTTTTGCGGGTCGCGGTAATCGAGCATGGTCCAGGCACGGCGCCGATCACCTTGGTGCTCAATGGCGGATAAATCGTAGTAATAAATGCCCAAATCATGCAGGCCTGCGGAGGTCCATTGCGCGGCATGAGACAAGGCGGCGCACAGCAAGAGGGGCCATACAGCAAGTCGACTGGAACAGTTCATGCTTAGATGATAACGCTGGACCTGTCGTGTCAAAAAATTGGCACGCGAGTTGAATCATTTGGTATTCATCAAAAAACTTTTATCTGGATGCTCATCAATGCAAGCCGTCGATTGGTTTCAATATGCTTTCGGTGCCGTCGTGGTTTTGGCCACCTTGGGTGCGGTGTTGTGGGTGTTGGTGCGGCGCAAGAATGCGTTTGCGCCCAAAGCCGAGGGCCGCAAGATCAAACTGCTTGAGACCATGCCCTTGAGCCTCAAAAACAAACTGATGCTGGTGCAGGTGGACAACCAAATGGTGTTGCTCAGCGTCAACCCTCAAGACGTCACCACCTTGCATGCTTGGCAACCCCAGGCTGGCCAAGTGCCCAGTGCAACCACCCCCTCTGCACCCGCCATCGATTTTCGGTCGGTGATGCAGTCCAACCTGTGAGAGCCCCATGCGCAAAAACACCTTGATAACGGTTTTGCTCTTGGTGGGCTTACTGGTTCTGGCGCCTTGGGCCCAAGCCCAGGGCATCCCCATGCTCAATGTCAGCAACGCCAAAGGCGGTCAGCAATACAGCTTGACCTTGCAGCTCTTGGCCTTGATGACCACGCTGACGCTGCTGCCGTCCATGCTGTTGATGATGACCTCGTTTGTGCGCATCATCATTGTGTTGTCGCTGTTGCGCCAAGCCCTGGGCACGGGCCAGACGCCACCCAACATGGTGCTGGTGGGTTTGGCTTTGTTCCTAACCTTGTTCATCATGTCGCCGGTGTTTGACAACATTTACCAAAACGCCCTGTTGCCCTACATGAACGGCAGCATGCCCTTTGAAAAGGCTTTGGCTTTGGCCGAAGCGCCGGTGCGCAACTTCATGACGCTGCAAACGCGTGAAGACGACATCACGATGTTCATGCAAATCGCCCAGAAAAAAGAAATCGCCAGCGCGGCCGAAGTGCCGTTCACCACGCTGATGCCAGCCTTCATCACCTCAGAGCTGAAAAGCGCCTTCACCATTGGTTTCATGATCTATATCCCGTTCGTGGTGATCGACTTGATCGTGGCCAGCGTGCTGATGTCGATGGGCATGATGATGCTCTCACCCATGATCATTTCCATGCCCTTCAAGCTGATGCTGTTTGTGTTGGTGGATGGCTGGACCTTGCTGATGGGTTCATTGGCATCGAGTTTCATTTTTAAATAAGGATCGCACCATGTTGGATACCGCTTTGGTTGTGGATTTGGGGCGACAAGCCCTGTGGATGACCATGCTCATCTCAGCGCCCATTCTGGGCATTGGCTTGCTCGTTGGCTTGACGGTGGGCGTGTTTCAAGCGGCCACCTCGATCAACGAGCAAACCTTGAGCTTCATCCCCAAATTGGTGGCGATGGCGGTGACCATGGCCGTGGCCGGTGGTTGGATGATCAACACCATGGTGGACTACACCCGGGTGTTGTTTGGCCGCATTCCCACCTTGTTTGGTTGAGCCAGCGCCATGAACCTGGAGATGCTCAACCTGCTGGACAAGTTTTATGCCTTGATCTGGCCGTTGCTGCGCATCACTGCGTTTTTGGCTTTCGCATCCATTTTTTCCATCCGGGCCGTTAACTTGCGCATCCGCATGGTGTTGTCCCTGGCGTTTGCTTTTTTCATTTCGATGCAAATCGACATTCCAGTGATTGACCCCCTCACCGGCCCTGGTTTGGCTGAAATTTTCAATCAGGTGTTCATTGGCTTTGCCATGGGCATGATCATGCAAATTGCCACCGCTGGCGTGGTGGTGGCGGGCCAAGTGGTGTCGGGTTCCATGGGTTTGACCATGGCCACCTTGATCGACCCCAACGTGGGCAACGTACCGGTGATTTCGGGTTTGTTCAACGTCTTGGGCACCCTGTTGTTTTTGGCCATGGGTGGCCATTTGATTGTGTTTGGCATTTTGTTGGACTCCTTCACCGTGTTCCCGATTGGCAAAAACCTGATGTCGCAAGATGTCTACGGCAAGATGTTGGCCTGGAGCGCGATGATGTTTTTGGCTTCGGTGTTGATCGCCTTGCCGGTGCTGATGACGTTGTTGTTCGTCAACGTGGGCCTGGGCTTTGTGACCCGTGCGGCCCCCAGTTTGAATATTTTCTCGGTGGGTTTTTCGGCCATGTTGATGGCGGGCTTTGTCATTTTGTGGCTCGCCCTCCCCAGCACCGTGGGCCGGATGAACTGGCTGTGGGTGCAAACCTATGCGCAAATGCGCGCCTTGTTTTTGGGGTGACACATGGCTGACGAGAGCGCAGAAAAAACCGAAGAACCGACAAGCCGGCGACTGGAGAAAGCACGCTCCGAGGGTCAGCTGGCACGCTCCATCGAGTTGCCGGTGGCGGCGATGTCCTTGGGCGCAGTGGGATTTTTCAGCCTCATGGGTGGCTGGCTGTTCAATGGCATGAGCCAGTTGTTTGTGTCCCAGTTGGAGTTTGACCGCAAGATCACCGACAAGGCGGAATTGTTGCCCGGTCTGTTTGCTCAGGCGGTGATCGATGCCTTTTTGCTGATTTTGCCCATCATGTTGATGATGTATTTCATCGCCATTGTCTCGACTGTTTTGTCGGGCGGCATGGTGTTCTCCATGGGCATGTTGGCACCCAAATTCAGCAAGCTCAACCCCTTGAGTGGCTTGAAGCGCATTTTTGGCACCAAGGCACTGATCGAGTTGGGCAAAGCGATCGTCAAGTTTGTGGTGGTGGGGGGGATTTTGTTGCTGCAGGTCAGCAACCACATGGACGAGCTGCTCAGCCTGGCCAACATGGATTTGAACCAGGCCATGGCGATTGCCGGCAAATTGATTGTGGACGCCTGTTTTTGGTTGGCCATGGGCTTGGTGCTGATTGCCTTGGCCGATGTGCCCATTCAGCAATACCAAGTGCATAAAAAGCTCATGATGTCGCGCCAAGAAGTTCGCGACGAGATGAAAGATTCTGAAGGTCGCCCCGAGGTCAAGCAAAAAATCAAACAACGCCAACGCGAAATGGCCAACAGCAAAATGATGGCCAAGGTGAAGGACGCCGATGTGGTGATCACCAACCCGCAGCACTTTGCCGTGGCTTTGTCTTACGACCCCAATGGCGAAGGCGCACCGATTTTGCTGGCCAAGGGCAGCGATGAAATGGCGCGGCGCATTCGTGAGGAAGCGCAGGCCCATGCGGTGGAATTGTTCCCGGCGCCCGAACTGGCCCGTGCCTTGTACTTCACCACCCAAGTCGATGAGCCCATTCCCGAAGGCCTGTACCACGCGGTGGCCCAAGTGATTGCTTATGTGTTCAGCTTGAACCAGTCTTACGCCGCCGGTGAGGGCGTGTTGAAGCCAGTCCCTGTTGTGCCCGAGAATATGCGCTTTGACAGCAACGGTTTGCCAGTTTGATGGGATGGATGGCCAAATGAGCAGTGTGTACCAAAGCCCGGGCGACAAGATGCGCTATGAGATCTTGGTCAAGTCCCTCATCGAGGGGCGCTTGAACTTGGCCGTGCTCAGTGCCAGCGACCTGACGCTGGACCATTACGCCAACGCCATCCACGACGATTTGCGCGCCCGTGGTGAGCGCATGGTGGAGTTTTGCTTTTCAGCCGACTCGGCCAAATTGGTCGAAATGTTCAATGGCATTTTGTCTGAGCTCACGGTATCGCAAGCGCGTGACAAGCAGGTCAAGAGCGCACCCAAGCGCTATTTGATTTTTCGCGACATCATGGCCATGCAAGAGTTTGAATTGCAATTGCTGGCCCGTTTGGTCAATGGCTTTCCGGCCAGCAACATCAATGTGGTGCTGCTGGTCAATGCCAGCGCATCGCACACCAGCAAACTGCAAACCTTTGGCAAAAACCTGCTGACTTGGGAGGTCGAGGCCGAGCCCGGTCAAGTCAAAGCCGAAGCACCCGAGCCGCGCGGTTGGGCCAAAAGCGCTGAGCGTGAGCCCTGGCTGGCCCCCGCAGACACAGCCCCCGCCCCCGCACAGAAAACCGCAGGCCCCGCTGCGGCACCTGCAGCCGCTGTCGCCGCGCGCCAAGAGGACGCCGCATTGCCCCCCGATCTGGGCAATCTGTCACCCAAAGAGATGGCCGCCGAAGGCGAGGCCCCCGATCCCTGGGTGCCCGCTCCTTCATCGCCACCACGCAAAGGCCTGGTGTGGGTGTTGGTGGTCGTGCTGGTTTCCTTGGGGGCGTTTGGCTTCATGTACAGCGACTTGCTGCTGCAAGAGCTGACCGCCTTGAACAACTACATCAACCG
>JBEDFU010000128.1:0-6917 GCA_041174965.1 Pseudomonadota bacterium
CAAAGGCTTGGTGTTTCCACTGGTTGACATGTCAACCAACTCATTTAGGATCCGTTCACCCCTGAATTTGGGCCTTTGGGCGACAGGGGGAGCACAACCCTAAGGAGTCAAATCATGCGCACAGCATTCAAAACATGGTGGGCGGTCAGCCTGATGGCCTTTGGCCTGGGTGGCGCCACGGCCCAGACCGTGAAGGTGGGCATCATTGCCCCTTTTTCGGGGCCTTTCGCCCATTACGGCACCTTGTTCAAAGCCGGCGCTGAAGCGTATCTGGCCTCGCAGGGCGGCAAATTGGCCGGGCAAAACATCGAGTTGATTTACCGTGATGAAGGCGGCCCCAATCCAGCGAACACCAAAACCTTGGCCCAAGAGTTGGTGGTCAAAGACAAGGTGGACTATTTGGGTGGGATCGTGTTTTCTCCCAATGCGTTCGCGGTGGCGCCGGTGATCCAAGAGTCCAAAACACCGATGGTGGTGTTCAACGCGGCCACCTCGGACATCACCACCAAGTCTGACTATTATTTGCGCACCAGCTACACCTTGTGGCAGGTGACCGTGCCCATCGCGCAGCACGCGGCGAAAAAAGGCTTGAAAAAAGTGGTCACCGCGGTGTCCGACTACGCGCCGGGCATTGATGCTGAAAATGCATTCAAAGCGGAATTCAGCAAGCAAGGGGGCCAAGTCGTGGAGTCCATTCGGATGCCGATTCGCACCACCGACTTTGCGCCGTTTGCCCAACGCATCAAAGCCAGCGGTGCGCAAGCGGTGTATGTGTTTTTGCCCGGCGGGCCGCCCAACCTGGGCTTTGTCAAAGCCTTCAATGAAAATGGTTTGCGCCAAGCGGGCATTGAATTTCTGGGAACCGCAGAAACCGATGAATTTGACTTGCAAAAATTTGGTGATTCGGCTTTGGGTTTGACCACGGCTTTCCATTATTCAGCCGCGCATGACTCACCAGCCAACAAAGCCTTTGTGGCGGCTGTGGCCAAGGTCAACAAAGATGCGGTCACCAATTACGCCACCGTGGGCGCTTGGGATGGCATGTACGTGATCCACAAAATGATCGAGGCCACTGCGGGCAAGCGCGATGGCGACAAGGCCATGGCGGCTGCCAAAACCTTGAAGTGGGAAAGCCCTCGGGGTCCGGTTGCCATCGACCCGGCGACCCGCCACATCACCCAAAACGTGTATTTGCGCACGGTTGAAAAAGGCCCAGGCGGACTGTTGATCAACAAGGAGACGCAAAGCTTTGGTGCCCACGGCGACCACGGTTTGGGCAAATAAAGGTCGGTTTTGCAGCTGCTGGCCAATATCGCCATTGATGGCCTCGCCTATGGGATGGTGTTGTTCATCATCTCTGTGGGCTTGTCCGTCACCCTGGGCTTGATGCGGTTCATCAACCTGGCGCATGGCGCTTTTGCCATGGTCGGGGGTTATGTCTGCGCCTGGTTGGTGCGCTTGAATGATTGGCCTTTTGGTTGGGGCCTGATCGCTGCGGTGCTGGTCACGGGGGTGGTGGGTGCGCTGTTGGAAGTGTTGGTGTTGCGCCGCTTGTACCGCCGTGGCGAATTGCAGCAGGTGTTGTTTACCATAGGGCTGACTTTTTTGATGATCGCCACCGTCAACCTGTTGTGGGGCCCCGAGGTGCAGCTGATCCCTTTGCCTGCGTGGCTTTCAGCGCCCGTGGACCTGGGCTTTCGCACCTTGCCCGCCCAGCGCTTGTTGGTGCTGGGCGTGGGTGTGATGGTGGTGTTGCTCAGTGCCTGGGTGATGCATTTCACCCGTTTCGGTGTTTGGCTGCGTGCTGCGGTGGACAACACCGCGACCGCTTCCACCTTGGGCATTGCGGTCGAGCGTGTCCAGGTGCTGGCCTTTGCCGTTGGGGCGGCCCTGGCGGGTTTGGGCGGAATTTTGGGCGCGGAGTTGATGCCCTTGGAGCCTTATTACCCGATCAAATATTTGGTGCTGGTGCTGGTGGTGGTGTCTGTGGGTGGGATGGGTCAGATCACTGGGTCATTGGCTGCAGCCTTGGCCCTGGGCATCATCGAAACAGCCAGCAAATACCTGGCTTCTGACTGGGGCAGCATGTTTTTCTTTGTGGCCATGGCTTTGTTGTTGGCTTGGCGCCCCGACGGTTTGTTGGTTCGGCGGACCTAAAACCATGCAATTGACCCACCACAACCACCCAGCTTGGCGCCATGCCATGCCCTATGTTTTTTGGGTCGCCTTGGCGGTGGTGGTCTATCTGTTTTTCCCCGATCAATTGCCCTTGGGTGCGCGCATTGCGTGCATGGCCATTTTTGTGATGTCTTTGGACTTGGTGGTGGGGTATGCGGGCTTGGCCACCTTGGGTCACTGTGCCATGTACGGTGCCGGGGCCTATGCGGCAGGCTTGTGGGCCACGCATGTCAGCGGTGACCCATTGCTGGGCTTGTTGGTGGGGGCCGTTGCCGGTTCGGTGGTGGCTGCTTTGTCGGGCCTGTTCTTATTGCGCTACCAGGGCTTGACCTTTTTGATGCTCACCATTGCGGTGAGCCAAATTTTGCAAAACCTGGCCAGCAAACTGCGCCAATGGACGGGGGGCGATGACGGTCTGTCGGGCTTTTCCATCGGCAAAGTCTTGGGTTTGGCCAGTTTTGATTTGTCAGGCCGGGTGGCTTTTGTTTATGCCGTGGTTGTGATGTTGCTCAGCCTTTGGATGATGCGCCGCATCATGGGCTCGCCCTTTGGATTGGCCTGTGTCGGCATCCATGAAAACCGCTTGCGCATGGCCGCTTTGGGCAGTTCAGTGTCGGCACACCTGCGCCGCATCTACGCGGTGGCGGGGTTTTTTGCCGGGTTGGCCGGTGCCTTGGCGGCACAAATCAATCAAATTGTGGGTCTCGACACCCTGGGGTTTGATTTATCTGCTGAAGCTTTGGTGATGTTGGTGTTGGGTGGCGCGGGCCATTTGCACGGGGCCATTGCGGGCACGCTGGTTTTCATGGGCATCCACCACCTGGCCTCGGCCCTCAACCCTTACCACTGGTTGTTCATCATCGGGGCTTTGCTGGTGGTGGTGGTGCTCTTGCCACGCGAGCGCTGGGCCGATGCATGGCGTGCCCGCTGGGCATTGCTGGGCGCTGCCAGGGTGAATCCTTCCAGGGGCTTGCCGTGAGCCCATCACCCCTGCTCGACATCCGTGGCCTGTGCAAATCGTTTGGCGGCTTGCATGTCACCCGCCATGTGTCCTTGCAAATGAATGCTGGGGAACGGGTGGGTTTGATCGGGCCCAATGGTGCTGGCAAAACCACGTTGATCAACCTGATCACGGGCGTTCTTCAGCCCAACAGCGGCAGTGTCTTATTAATGGGGCGAGACGTCACAGCCTTGCCCCAAGACCAGCGGGTCCGGCTGGGATTGGCTCGGACCTTTCAAATCACGCAGTTGGCGCCGCGCTTGCCCATTGGCCTGCAAGTGGCATTGGCGATTCATCAGAGGTTGGGGTCGGTGCACCACATGTGGTCAGCGGTATCGAGTTACCTGCCTGTGCGCACCGAGGCCATGGATATTTTGCACACGCTGGGCATGGCGGACTTGGCTGACAAAGCCCCCTTGGCTTTGGCTTATGGCCAACAGCGTTTGGTCGAGATGGCGATCGCCATGGCCTTGCAACCGCGGGTTCTGTTGCTGGACGAGCCCATGGCCGGCGTTCCCACGGCCGAGAGGGATGTGGTGTTGCAGGCCTTGGACACCTTGCCCACAGATTTGGCCATTTTGATGATTGAGCACGACATGGACCTGGTGTTCAGTTTTGCGCAACGCATGGTGGTTTTGGCCGAGGGCGAAGTCTTGGCCGAGGGTGCGCCGGCTTTCATCCGCCAACATGCAGCGGTTCGCACCGCCTATTTGGGTGAGGAGGGCTGATCATGTCGGCTGTGTTGCAAGTTGCTGCTTTGGACGCGGGGTATGGTTCCGTGCACATCTTGCACCAGGTCGAATTGCGCGTCGAAGCTGGCCAACGCTGGGCGGTGCTGGGGCGCAATGGGGTGGGCAAAACCACCATGCTCAAGGCCATCATGGGATTGGCCGATGTCACGCACGGGCGGATTGAATGGGACGGCCATGACATCACTGGCTGGACGCCACGCCGACGCGCCATGGCCGGTCTGGGTTATGTGCCGCAGACCCGCGATATTTTTCCTTCTCTCACGGTGGCGGAAAACTTGCTGGCTGGACTCAAGGGGCGGCCCCAAAAATGCATCCAAGAGGCCTATGAACTGTTCCCGCGCTTGGCACAGCGGCGTGACAACGCCGGCACCCAGTTGTCTGGGGGCGAACAACAAATGCTGAGTGTGGCGCGCACTCTATTGGGTCAGCCTCGGCTGTTGTTGCTGGATGAACCGCTGGAGGGCTTGGCCCCCATCATTTGCCAAGAGTTGATGCATGCTTTTGAGGAACTGGCGCGCAATCAATCGGTGGCGGTGGTTTTGGTTGAGCAAAAAACAGATGCTGCCCTTCGCTTTGCCGACCAAGCGCTGATTTTGGAGCGTGGTGCTGTGGTGCACACCGGCACCAGCGCGCAATTGAAAGCGCAAGCTTCGTTGCTAGAGCGGCACGTGGGCTTGGCAGGCTATTGAAAACGACAAATACCTTCTTGAGGAGCCTTGGATGATCAACCGACCCGCTGGCCTGGATGTGCCTGAAATCGATATCGATCCGTTTTCCCATGCGTTTTTGACCATGCCGTATCCCGACCATGAGCGCATGCGACAAGCGGGTCCCTGGGTTTGGCTGACACAGCATGGCATTTTGGCCACTTGTCGCCACGCACAGGTCAAAGCGGTTTTGAGCGACCATGTGAACTTCATTTCTTCGGCTGGCGTGGGTTTGGCCAACTTCAACCGCGAGGCTCCTTTTCGGCCCAAGAGTTTGATTTTGGAGGCCGACCCACCCGACCACACCCGATCGCGCACCATCTTGGCGCGGATTTTGTCGCCGAAAACTGTTGCCCAAATACGGGAAACATTCAAACAAGAAGCTGATCAATTGGTGGACAGCTTGTTGGAGCGATGCCGCGGCGGCGGGGTGATCGATGGCGTGAAAGACCTGGCCGAGGTCTATCCACTCAAAGTGTTTCCTGACGCTGTGGGGCTGGAGCCGCACGACAGGCACAACTTGTTGCTCTACGGGGACATGATCTTCAATGCCTTTGGTCCGCGCAATGACTTGCTGCTGCGCGCGGCGGAAAAAGTGCAACCGGTCACCGCTTGGATCATGCACCACTGTCAACGAGAGCAGCTGCGCCCCGGAGGCTTTGGTGATTTGATTTACCAAGCCGCTGATCAAGGAGAAATTTCACACCAGGAGGCCCCCATGCTGGTGCGCTCCTTTTTGTCCGCTGGCGTGGACACCACGGTCAACGGTTTGGGCAACGCCTTGCTGTGTTTGGCACAAAACCCCGTGCAAATGGAAAAACTCCATGCTGACCCGTCCTTGGCACGCTCGGCTTTTGAAGAGTCCTTGCGCCTGGAGTCGGCCGTTCAAACCTTTTTCAGAACCACGCCACATGCGGTGGACATCGACGGTTTGCACATTCCCCAAGATACCAAGGTGCTGACCTTTTTGGCCGCTGCCAATCGCGATCCGCGCCAATGGCCTGATGCCGACCAATTTGACATCACACGCCGCGCTGCTGGGCACATGGCGTTTGGAACTGGCATTCATGCCTGCGTGGGCCAGGTGGTGGCGCGCCTCGAAGGCGAGTTGGTGTTGAATGCGATGGCTCAGCGCGTCAAGCGCATCGAGTTGTTGGGGGAGCCCGTGCGCCGGCTCAACAACACTTTGCGGGCCATGTCCTCCATGCCCATGCGCTGGATACCCGCCTGATCAACCCGTCCATATCAAACCGCAGGTAACGGTGATGGTCAAGCCCAATGCGTCTCAAGATGTGCCTCTGGGCGGGGCCACACCTGGCACGTCTGTGGTGGACTTGGAGCGCTACGTTCCAGCCTATTTCACTTGGATCGCCAACAAACTCTCGGGTGGGGCTTCGCAGGCGTATTTGGCGGCCTTTGATGTGGGGATTGAGACTTGGCGTTTGTTGGTCTTGCTGGCCATTGAAGGGCCGTGGTCAGCGCAGCGCATTTGCAAAGTCATTGGCATGGACAAAGCCTCGGTCAGTCGGGTCTTGAAGAGCATGCAAAAGCGAGGCTTGGTCACCATTGCCCTGAATGAGCAAGATGGCCGTTTGCGCATGGCCACCATCACGGCAGCGGGTTTGCAATTGCATGGCCAAATTTTGGGCTTGGCATTGGCGCGAGAGACCGCGTTTTTGTCGGTATTGACGCCACAGGAGCAAGCGCAGCTGACCGAGTTTCTCAAGCGATTGCATGACAATTTGCCCGCCGTTGAAAGGGCCACAGCGGCCTATTTGACCCAGCAACACCCGCAAGCGCGCTTGCGACGGCGCCATCAAGACCTTGAGTGATGGGCTTGAGCAGACCGATAGGCCATCGCTGACGGATTGGCTTTAATCCTTTTGGTCAATACCTGGCAGGTAGGTGTTTGGGAATTCCACGGATTGACCAAGGGCGTGTCATCCTCTGATGTGCTTGATTTTGACCTCCAAGGATCTCCGCATGTTGAAACTGAGCATCAATGGCAAAAGCCACCAAGTCGATGTCGAACCCGAAATGCCGCTGTTGTGGGTGCTGCGCGATCAACTGGGCATGACCGGCACCAAATTTGGCTGTGGCATTGCCCAATGCGGGGCTTGCACCGTGCATGTGAATGGTGAGCCCATGCGGTCTTGCTCCTACCCCGTCTCAGCAGCCGTGGGCAGCCAGGTGTTGACCATCGAAGGTTTGTCCAAAGACGGCACACACCCGGTGCAAATGGCTTGGAAGGCTTTGGACGTGCCCCAGTGCGGTTACTGC
>JBEDFU010000129.1:0-3483 GCA_041174965.1 Pseudomonadota bacterium
CTCACGGCCGAATCTATTGCCTTGGCTGTTTCCAAGCACGCGCCGCGCAGCAGCCGTCTGATGGTTTGCGGCGGTGGTGCTTACAACCAGTGCCTCATGACCATGCTGCAATCGCGCTTGCCCTGGCTGACCGTGGCCAGCACCGCCGAATCCGGGCTATCGCCCTCTCAAGTCGAAGCCGCCGCTTTTGCGTGGTTGGCGCGCCAAACCTGTTTGGGCTTGCCAGGCAATTTGCCAAAAGCAACGGGCGCCAAAGGCGCCCGTGTGTTGGGTGGCATTTACCCGGCTTAGCCAACGCTTCAACCCCGGTGGAGGCGATCAGCACATCTCCCAGGGTTGAAATCAAACCCCCGTCTGACACGGATGCGTTTGACCGCTCTGTTACCTGCTCAGCCGATGCGGAATCAAACCGAAAAGGACGACCCGCAACCACAGGTGGTGGTGGCATTGGGGTTCTTGATGACGAACTGGGCGCCTTGCAGGTCTTCTTTGTAGTCGATCTCAGCACCCAACAGGTATTGATAGCTCATGGCGTCAATCAGCAAAGACACGCCGTTTTTACTCATGGTGGTGTCGTCTTCGTTGGTCACCTCGTCAAAGGTGAAGCCATATTGAAAGCCCGAACAGCCACCGCCTTGCACAAACACGCGCAACTTCAGCTCGGGGTTGCCTTCTTCAGCGATCAAATCGGCGACTTTGGCAGCGGCACTGTCGGTGAAGACAATGGGGGCTGGCATTTCGGTCGGAAGGGCTTCGGCTACAGCGTTCATGGGGATGGTCTCCTCGGTTCGAAATCAAATAGTTGCGTAGTTTAGTCGGAATTAACCCGCCCCGCCCAACGGCCTGGACCACCCTCATCTCAAAAGGGTCTGAATCATCCATCTTGATGCATCTTGGAATGGGCATGAAAAAACCGCTGTGGCGGTAAGGCCGACAGCGGTTGGGCAAAAAAGCCAGTTGAAGATCAGCGCTTGCTGAACTGCTTGCGGCGACGGGCGCCGTGCAAACCGACCTTTTTACGCTCGACTTCACGCGCGTCGCGGGTGACAAAACCAGCGGCCGACAGCGCCGGCTTGAGGCTGGCGTCGTAGTCGATCAAAGCGCGTGTGATGCCGTGGCGCAAAGCACCGGCTTGGCCAGATTCACCGCCACCGTGCACATTGACTTGGATGTCAAAGGTCTCGGCGTGGTTGGTCAGCATCAGCGGTTGCTTGGCGATCATGATCGAAGTTTGGCGGCCAAAGAACGTGGAAATGTCCTTGCCGTTGACCGTGATCTTGCCAGAGCCTTTTTTCAGAAACACACGGGCCACGCTGGATTTGCGTCGCCCGGTGCCATTGTTCCAATCACCAATCATGGGGGCTCCTTAGATGTCCAGCGGTTTCGGTTGTTGGGCACTGTGGGGGTGTTCAGCACCGCCATAGACTTTGAGCTTTTTGATCATGGCGTAACCCAGAGGACCTTTGGGCAGCATGCCCTTGACCGCTTTTTCCAGCGCGCGGCCAGGGTGTTTGGCCTGCATGTCGCGGAAGTTGGTGCCATAGATACCGCCGGGATAGCCCGAATGGCGGTAGTACACCTTGTCCAGGGCTTTGTTGCCCGTGACACGGATTTTGGAGGCGTTGATGACGACAATGAAGTCGCCGGTATCGACGTGAGGCGTATAAATGGCCTTGTGCTTGCCGCGCAATCGGAGGGCTGCTTCGCTGGCAATCCTTCCGAGCACCTTATCGGTGGCGTCAATCACAAACCACTCATGCTTCACATCAGCGGGTTTTGCGCTGAAAGTGGACATGGTTTTCCTTGATAGAAACGGTTTGGCGGGCCCTTTTCCACGGTCGGCGTTCTTCTGACGAGAACCTCTTAGGTGGGATTGAATGTTTCGCCGCGGGGCCACAAAGCGCTGCGAAAGCCCTCTATTATACAAAAACGGAACTTCCCCTTGGCAAGCCTCTCCAGCCCCCGACAAAGACCACGCCAAACCGGGCTGGCGCGCAGTGGTGGTGGCGCCATTTTGGGCGTTTTCTGATCGCCCGCCGGCACCACCTGCCCCAGTTGCACAGTTGGCCACGGCACCAGCAGTTACCATCGGCGCATGTTCAGTTACCGCCACGCTTATCACGCAGGCAACCATGCCGACGTGCTCAAGCACACGGTGTTGATTGCCATCCTCAAGCACTTGTGTGCCAAAGACACCGATTTGTGCGCCATCGACACCCACGCCGGCGCCGGGCTGTACCGCCTGGATGGCGCCCCAGCGCAAACCAGTGGGGAGTCTTTGGAAGGCCTGCTGGCCTTGGTGGGTCGCTTGGTGCAGCGCCAGCGAGCGCCCGCTCCGGCTTTGCGTGACTACCTGGATGTGCTGGCCCATTTCAACCCGGATGATGTTTACAAGGTCTACCCGGGCTCGCCTTTTGTGATGCAGCACCTGATGCGGCGCAACGACAAAATCAAACTGTTCGAGTGGCACCCCACCGATGCCCGGGCCCTGGCCGGCCATGTGGAGCAGTTGCGGGTGGGTCGGCAAGTGGCGGTGCTGCGCGAAGACGGCTTTGTCGGCTTGCGCAAATTTTTACCCCCGCCCTCACGCCGAGGCTTGGTGCTGATCGACCCCAGCTACGAGGTCAAAACCGACTACGCCCGGGTGAGTGAATGCATCCAGGACAACCTCAAGCGCTTTTCCACGGGAACCTATGCCGTGTGGTACCCCATCATCCCGCGCATGGAAGCGCACGACTTGCCACGCCGCCTGAAAACCCTGAGTTTGCAATCGCAAAAACCCTGGCTGCACGCCACCTTGACGATCAAATCTGGGCAGCAAGCCAGCGCCGGCGACGCCTTGGGCAGCGATGGCAAACCCAAACGCCCCGGCCTGGCTGCCAGCGGCATGTTTGTCATCAACCCGCCGTTCACCCTGAACGAGCAACTCAAAGCGGCTTTGCCCGACATGGTGGACCTGATGGGCCAAGACGGCCACGCCACCCACACCCTGGAGATCGGCGGCACCCACTGAGCGCGGCCCAATTAACCAACCGGTCGGTTGGTTAATTGGCTATACTGGCGCCCCACCGCCCGGGCATTGGCCCTCAGGAGACGCCCATGTACACCCAAGCCTTGGATCTGCCCGATGCCCAGCGCGATGCTGTGGTCCGCCCCGCGCTGAGCGACAGCGCTTTGCAATCCCACTTTGACGACAAAATCGGGCAAGAACAAAAAATCGAACCCCGCGATTGGATGCCCGAGCACTACCGCAAAACGCTGGTGCGCCAAATCAGCCAACACGCCCACAGCGAAATTGTCGGCATGCTGCCCGAAGGCAACTGGATCAGCCGCGCGCCCAGCCTGAAGCGCAAAGCCATCCTGATTGCCAAGGTGCAAGACGAGGGAGGCCATGGTCTGTACTTGTACAGCGCCGCCGAAACCTTGGGCACCAGCCGCGATCAAATGCTCGATGCACTGCACTCGGGCAAAGCCAAATACAGC
>JBEDFU010000130.1:0-9669 GCA_041174965.1 Pseudomonadota bacterium
GGGCTTTGGCTTTTACGCCTATTTCACGCCTGACCAGTTGATATGGGACAACCGCATCTTGTACCTGTTCACACAAAACACCTTCAGTGTGATGAACAACGATGTGCTCATATCGATACCCCTGTTTCTGTTCATGGGTTACATCATTGAGCGGGCCAACATCCTGGACCGATTGTTTTTGAGTTTGCAGGTCGGCTTGCGTGCACTCCCTGGCTCTATGGCCGTGGCTGCATTGGTCACTTGTACGCTTTTTGCGACAGCCACCGGCATTGTGGGCGCGGTGGTGGCCCTGATGGGCCTGATCGCCCTGCCGGCGATGCTCAAAGCCGGTTACGACGAAAAGCTGGCCGCTGGTGTGATCACTGCTGGTGGCACTTTGGGCATCTTGATTCCACCCTCCATCTTGCTGATTGTTTATGCGGCCACAGCCAGCGTTTCGGTGGTCAAGATGTACGCTGCGGCCATCATTCCAGGCTTCACATTGGCTTTTCTGTACCTGCTCTACATCATCGTGCGTGCCACGCTCAATCCCTCTTTGTGTCCCAAGCCCAAAGATGTGGACCAGTACACCGTCTGGGAAAGCATTGTCATGGTGTTGCAAGCCTTTTTGCCTTTGGCCGTCTTGATCATGTCGGTGTTGGGCTCTATTTTGTTCGGTTTGGCGACACCCAGCGAAGCGGCCGCCATGGGCGTTTTGGGGGGCATCATTTTGGCGGTCGTCTACCGCGCCTTCACTTGGCAGCGGCTGCGCGAGTCGGTTTACCTCACGGCCCGCACCTCGGCCATGGTGTGTTTCCTTTTTGTCGGTTCGGCCACTTTCGCATCGGTTTTTGGTTACTTGGGTGGTGAGCATTTGGTCAAGGACTTCATGCTGTCCATGAACCTGTCGCCATTGCAGTTTTTGTTGCTGTCCCAGTTCTTGATTTTCATCTTGGGCTGGCCATTGGAGTGGAGCGAGATCATCATCATCTTCGTGCCCATCTTCCTGCCTTTGCTGCCTTTGTATGGCATCGACCCGATCTTGTTCGGCATCTTGATCGCCGTGAACCTGCAGACCGCTTTCTTGACCCCGCCGATGGCGATGTCAGCCTATTACCTGAAAGGGGTTGCACCCAAAAGTTTGCAATTGAACACCATTTTCAAAGGGTGCATGCCCTTCGTTTACATCATTTTGTTCACCCTGGCCCTGACCTATGCCTTCCCTGCCATGGTCAGCTATTTGCCAGACCAGTTCTTCAACCAGTCGGTTGAGCAGGAGCGCGACCCCAACGACGAGTCGGTGGTCAACCCCGACTTCTTTAAGACGAACTGATGGCCGAGCCGACGAAAAATGTGTCCGATCTGACCGCTTTGGAGGTGCGCGAGCACCTGCTCAGCGGCCAGGAAACGGTGCAAGAGTTCACGGCCAAGCTTGGGCGCTTTGTGGATGGTGCAGACCAGGCCATTCACGCCTTTGCGCACCGGGATGACCGTGTGGTGGACTTGCAAGCGGACAACCTGCAGCGTGACCGTGCGGCGGGTCACTTGCCCGGCCCGTTGTATGGTGTGCCGGTGGGTGTCAAGGACATCATCGACACCATGGACTTTCCAACTGAATATGGCAGCCCCATCCATGCCGGACGCTATTCGGTGGGAGACGCCACCGTGGTGTCACGCTTGCGTGCTGCAGGCGCGGTGATTTTCGGCAAGACCGTGACCACCGAATTCGCCACCACGCAGCCTGGTCCCACATGCAATCCACACAACCTGGCACACACCCCGGGTGGTTCGTCCAGCGGATCGGCTGCAGCGGTGGCTGCGGGGATGGTGCCGGTGGCGCTGGGCACGCAGACCAACGGGTCGGTCATCCGCCCTGCCTCGTTTTGCGGTGTTTATGCCTTCAAACCTTCTCGTGGTCTGTTGCCCCGTACGGGCGTTTTGGACCAGTCGCCTTCTTTAGACGAAATTGGTGTCTTTGCACGGAACCTGGAAGACATTGCCAAAGTCACCGAAATCATGTCGGGTGACGACGGCCACGACAGCGCCAGCGCGCGACAAACTCCGCGCAGACTCTATGACGTGGCGGTGTCTGAGCCTCCCTTGCATCCTAAGTTTTGCTTTGTCAAAACCCCTTGGTGGAATGACGTCGAGCCTGAAGCGCGTGAGGCCTATGAGGCCTTTGTGGCCCACATGGGCGATGGCGTTGAAGTGGTGCAATTGCCCGACATCGTCAAGCAAGTGGCGCCTTGGCTGGTGACGGTCAACGAGATTGAGCTTGGCGTGTGCCTGCAAAAAGAGTGGCTGCATTACCGCGAGCAACTGAGTGAGCCTTTGCGTGCGCGCGTCGAAAAATCCATGGCGCTGTCGGGCACCGATTACCTGATCGCCAAAGACCGCATGTTCCACGTCATGAACGCCTTTGACGAGTACTTTGCCACTTACGATGCGATTTTGTGTCCGGCGGCTTTGGGAACGGCCCCACAGGGCCTGGCCTCCACAGGCAACCCGATCATGCAAACCGTCTGGAGCTTTGCTGGGTTGCCCAGCGTGAATTTGCCACTTCTGACCTTGTCCAATGGTTTGCCTTTGGGGGTGCAGGCGGTGGGCTCTTACCAAAACGATGCCCGCTTGCTGCGCTCTTCGCGCTGGCTGGTCTCTGAATTTATCAAAAGGAACATGGCATGAAATCCCTGCAAAGAGCTACCGGACTCATCGGCCTCATACTGATGGCTGCTTTTTTGTTGCCATATATTTTTAAACTTCCACAATTGGACATCACACTGATTTTGATGGGCGGACTGGGCTTGGCTGTTTTTGATTATTTTTCGTCCAACGACGACGTGTAAGCCTTTGGCTGCGTGAGCTGTTGAAAACGTCAACAGACCGTCAGACGGGCACGAAGCAGCCCTCAACATCAAGCGGCACATCTAGCAGGGCATTGCCATCAGCTCTTACCAAAGCTGACATATCGGGTACATGACGAATGATTGACTTGCTCAAAGCACGGAGCGTCAAGCACATTCAGGTGCTTGACGGCGGTGGTTTTGCGTTGTCCAACTTTTGGGGTGCTGTTCACTAGCAGGGCTTTTTTCTGGGTTTTTGAACAAACCCAGCACCATAAAGTGCGATTGATCGCATTGTTTGAAGTACTTATAATAATTCCCTCAAAGGAGTCTTTATGGGTCAACTCACCGCCAATGACTTGAAAGTGCGTGGCATCGCCGCCATTGAAGACGCGCTGGACCAACACACCGAGGCCACCATCTCCGTGCGAGGTGCACAGCGCTTTGTGGTCATGGAAATGGCCCAGTACCACTACCTGCGCGAATGCGAGTTGGAGGCCGCCTTGGCCCAAAGCCGTGCTGACGTGAGCGCTGGCCGCACTGTGCAAGAAAGCGCACAAGCCCACATTGACCGCTTGGAGGCCATGCTCAACCCCGAAAGCCCAACGAGCGGGGTCTGAGCTGCAGATGGCCTACGCCTTGGTCTTCACAGATGACTACACCCGCCGTGCGCTGCGTTTTTTGAAACGCCACCCCAAATTGAAAAACCAATACGCCAAAACGCTGGCGCTGTTGGAAATCAACCCCCACCACCCTTCATTGCGGCTGCATGCTTTGGCGGGACGGCTGCAAGGTGTTCACTCGGTGTCCATCAACCTGTCATACCGCATCACCCTGGAATTGATGATTCAAGACAAGCAAATCATCCCACTGAATGTGGGCGACCATGACACCGTTTATTGAGTCCAGGGCCTGAGTCGCATAGCCGCATAGTTGCTTAGCCTCCAAGCCCCAAACCCAGACTCAACCCCTGATCAACGTCGGCAACCACAGCACCAAGCTGGGAAAAACCACCAACAACGCCAGCAGCAACAAGTCGGCGGCAATGAATGGCATCACGCCTTTGTAGATGGTGCGGATCGGCACCTGCGGCGCCAAACCGTGCAACACAAACACGATGATGCCAATGGGCGGGATGATCATGCCCAACTCCACCACCACCACGTTGACAATGCCCCACCACACCGGGTCAAAGCCAAGCTTCTCAATCACCGGCAGCACAAACGGCAAGGTGATGAGCATGGCAGCGATTTCATCGAAGATGGCCCCCAAGGCCAAATAAGCCACGATCAAACAGGCCACGATGCCCAAGGGGCTGAGGGGCAACTCACCAATGGCCGCCACCAAAGCCTCCGGCACCCGCGCCAAGGTCACAAAGTAAGAAAACACCGACGCGCCGATGATGATGGTGTAGATCATCGCCGTGGCGCTGGCGGTTTCGCGCAAGCCCAGCCACACGCTGTGCCAATCCAAGCGCCCGCGCAGCAGGGCAAAGACCAAGGCCAGCACCGCAGCCACCGAGGCGGCTTCATTGACGGTGAACACCCCGCTGTACAAGCCTAAAAACACCGCCAGCATCAGCACCAACACGGGCGCCGCGTCGCGCAAAGCGAGCCACTTTTCAGCCGATGCGACCGGGTCGCTCAAGGGGGCCAATTCGGGTTTCCAGCGCACCACCCAGGCAATCGCCAACAGGTTCACCAGCAAGGCCAACAACGCCGGCACGATGGCGGCGTAAAACAAGTCAAAGATAAAGGTCTTGGTCACCACGCTGTACAAAATCATCACGATCGAGGGTGGGATCAAAGCCTTGAGCGTACCCCCCGCAGCAATGGTGCCGGTGGAAAACGCTGGCGAATAACCGCGGCGCAGCATCTCGGGCAAAGCGGCCTTGGCAAAGGTAGCGGCGGTGGCGGTGGACGAGCCACACACCGCGCCAAAGGCCGCGCAGCCGCCGATGGTGGCATAGGCCAAGCCGCCTCGGCGATGGCCAAACCAGGCGGCAGCTGCACGGTAGATGTCACGCGAAAAACCGGCGGCTGACGCAAACGTGCCCATCAGCAAAAACAAGGGCACGGTGGCCAAATCCACACTGGCCAGCAAGCCAGAGGTTTCGCTGGCCAACAAGGTCAGCGCGGGCGACCAGCCGCTTTGCAAGGCATAGCCCACCAAACCCACGGCCAGCATGGCAAAGCCAATTGGCACTTGCAAAAAAATCAGCGCACACAGTGCCAAAAAGCCCACGCCGCCAATGGCCAATGCACTCATGTGGGGCTGCGCTCGCTGTGCTCAAAGCGGCCCCAGCAGCGCCCCAGCTCCAACACCACCACGATGATTTGCACCAGCACGGCACATAACAAAATAGCGCTGACCCCATACCAAAAGGGCGCGGTGGGGATTTTCAATATCCAAGTGGTTTCGCCCGCCTTGGCCATCTTGCCGGCAAACACCATGAACTGCCAGGCCATGGCGGCCATGATCAGCGCCACCACGATGGCCGCGACTGCATCCAAAGCGCGGCTGATGCGCGGCCAACGGGCCACGGGCAGGGCCCGAATGACGATGTTGCTGCGTTCCATCAAACCCACCGGCAGGCAGCAACTCACGGCCAGCGCGATCGCCACCGCCGCCACATCGCGCACCCCCTCAATGGGTTGATTGAGCAGCCAACGGGCCAGGCCATCGACCAGGGTGAGCACGGCCAAAAACAACAAGGCCGACAAACCCAGGGCCGATAAAGCGCGGGTGGCACTCAAGCCCAAACGCTCCAGCCACTGCAGCCCCCCCGAGGGGCGAGGTCGCGCTTCAGCGGCCAGCACGGACATTGGCGATTTCGGCCTCCACCAGGCTCAGCAACTCTTTGTTGCGCGGGCTTTTGGCGGTCCACGCATCAATGACCGATTTGAAGGCCGGCTTCATCGCGTCCAAATCGGCTTGGGATGGGAACACCACCCGGCGCTTGGGGTCGGCTTGCAGTTGTTTGACCACCGAATCGTTATAAGCACCAATGCCGTCATTGAAGCGCTGGGCGGTCCACATGCCGCTGTGCTTGCGGATCGCGTCTTGGCCGGCCTTGGGCAAGCTGTCGAACTTCTTTTTGTTCATCAACATGGCCAGGGGCACCACGCCCAAGCGGGTGAAGTAATGCGCGTTGGTCACCCTGGAAATGCCAAAGTCCACCAGGGGCGCTGGGTGCGAGGTGGTGCCATCGATGGTGCTGCGCCCAATCGCCTCGGGCACTTCGGTCACCGGCATGCCAATCGGTACCGCCCCCAAGGCCTTGACGGTTTCACTCTCAATCGCCCCCGAAGCCCGGATTTTTTTACCCTTGATATCGGCGATGCTGTTGATCGGTGTGCGCGCATGCAAGCTATAGGGCGCCGTGCCAAACAAACCAATGGGGAAGAAGTCGTCATAGCCCTTGACCTTGCCGCTGTTGACCAAGCGGGTGAAGACCAAGGTGGCTTCTTTCAGGTCGCTGAACAGGCCGGGCAACTCGAACACTTCGTTTTCTTGAAACCGCCCGGGTGTGTAAGAGGCAATCACCCAAGCGATGTCGGCCACCCCGTCAAGGACCATTTGCGCTTGCTGCACCGGGCTGCGGCCCAAGGCCCCGTTGGGAAACAACTCAATTTCAATCGCCCCGCCCGAATCCTTGTTCACCGCCTCGGCAAACGGCTTGAACACGCTCAAGTACGTGGCCTCTTTGTCGGGCGAGAAGATGGAAAACTTGAGCTTCACAGGGGCGGTTTGGGCCCACGTGGCGCCGCTGATGAGCATCAGCGCTGCAGCCGTCAGGGCGCGCAGGCGTTGTCTTTGGAACATGGGAGGTCTCCTATTTTTGATGTCGACGTGACAATGTAATGCATCAACAAAAAATGTCAATATTTAAGATTTTGTGCAATGCAACATGATTTTCCGCTCAATTATTTCACTCAAGTATCACCTATTGAGATAACATGAATTTCAAAATTTCCCCCTCCAAGAAAGCCTGTCATGTTCCAGCCCCCTGCCGTTTCGTTCAGCCACATGGGCTTGTATGTCACCGACATCGTCCGACAAGAGCGTTTTTTCACCGAGTTTTTGGGCTTCACCGTGACCGACCGGGGCAGCTTGTCCACCCCCAACGGGCCCGTACAACTGGTGTTTCTCAGCCGCGTCCCCGACGAGCACCACCAAATGGTGTTGGCCACTGGCAGGCCCGCTGACTTGGGCTTCAACACGGTGAACCAGTTGTCGTTTCGCGTGCCAGACCTGGCCAGCTTGCGTGCGTTTTTCAACGCCATGCAGCAAGACCCATGGCGCCAAGAGATCACCGAGGTGCTGCCAGCCTGCCATGGCAATGCCTTGTCCATTTACGCCAAGGGACCTGAAGGCAACCGCTTGGAGCTGTTCATCGACACCCCTTGGTATGTGAACCAACCCTTGCGCGAACCCTTCAGTTTTGCGCACAGCGACGACGAAATCTGGCACTGGGCCCATGAACTGGCCAAACCCCTGCCCGGATACCGCCCGCGCGAACAGTGGGTGGCCGAGATGAAGCAAAAAATGGGGGTGCATTGAGCAGCCTGGCATCCAGCCTGTCTGTGCTGGGTTTGTTCACCGAACAACACCCCACCTGGAGCGCGGACGCCATCAACGAGGCCCTGGGGTTTTCTCGCCCCACGGGTTACCGTTATGTGCGCGAATTGGTCCACAGCGGCTTGGTGGCGCGCATCGCCCCGGGCACTTATGCCCTGGGCCCACGCATCATTGAACTGGACTTTCAAATTCGGCTCAGCGACCCCTTGCTCAAAGCGGGCTTGCCGGTCATTCAAGAGCTGGTCGAGTCCACCGGCTGCGAAGTCAATTTGATCGGTCTGTACGGTGACCACATCGTCACAACGCACCAGCAACCCGGCATTGAGCGATTGCCCTTGAGCTTTGGCCGGGGCCGCCCCTTGCCAGCCTTTCGCGGTGCGGGCTCCAAAATCATCGTTGCCCACTTTGGCAAAAATAAACTGAAAAAGCTTTACGACGCGAATATCGACCAAGCCCACCAAGCGGGCCTGGGCAGCGATTGGGACAGCGTGCGCACCGCTTTGGCCCAGCTGAAAAAACAAGGCCACGCCGTGTCGCAAGGTGAACTCGACCCAGGCTTTGTGGGCGTGGCCGCACCGGTGTTTGCCTCCGATGGGGAAATTTTAGGCAGCGTCATCGCCGCCTTGACGCGCCACCGCCTGGGCATCACCGACTTGGACCGCCTGATCGCCAAGATCAAAGGTGGTGGTCAGCAAATCAGCGAGCGCGTGGCGCATTGGGCCAAAACCCAGGCCCCGCCAACCAGCCCGCCCCAGCGGGCCAAAGCCGCATGAGCAACGCGAACCACAGCTGTGAAGTGGCGATTGTGGGCATGGGCCCCACGGGTGTCATGTTGGCCCACCTGCTGGGTGCCTTGGGCGTGGACACGGTGCTGATGGACCGCGAGCCCGACTTGCTCAACCTGCCCCGCGCGGTGCACTTTGATGGCGAAGTGATGCGCATTTTTCAAAATGCGGGTTTGGCCCATGCCTTGCTGCCCCACGTGCGGGCCTCACAGGGCATGCAATACATCAACCCGCAAGGGCAGTTATTGCTCGAGCGCAAGCCCGCCACGGCAGCGGGCATGCATGGCTGGGCCAACAATTATTTGTTCCACCAACCCGATGTCGAGCGCATCTTGCGCGATGGATTGGCGGCACACCCCAGCGTTCAAGTGCGCTTGCAACACGAGGTCACTGACCTGCAAGCCACTACGACCGGTGTCGACATGGCCATGGCTGACTTGGCCCAACACACAACCCAGCGTTTGAACGCCCAATGGGTCGTCGGTTGCGATGGCGCACGCTCCCAGGTGCGCGAACACATGGCCACGGGCTTGGACGATCTGGGCCTGCACCAGGCTTGGTTGGTGATCGATGTGGAATTGCGGCAAGACCTGGACCTGCCGGTGGCCACGGTGCAATATTGCAACCCCGCAAGGCCCATCACCTATGTCAATGTGACGGGGCGGCGCAGGCGCTGGGAGGTGATGGTCATGCCGGGCGACAACCTGGAACAGATGACCGAGCCCGCACACATTTGGTCTTTGCTCTCTCCTTGGATCCACCCAGAACAAGCCACGTTGGTGCGCACCGCCATCTACACCTTTCACTCCTTGCTGACCCAGCATTGGCGTCAAGGCCGTTTGCTGCTGGCCGGTGACAGCGCGCATCAAACGCCCCCGTTTTTGGGCCAAGGCATGTGTGCGGGCATTCGAGATGCGGCCAACTTGGCTTGGAAACTGCACCGCGTCTGCCGCGGTGCGCCCGAGGCCTTGCTCGATACCTATGCCAGCGAACGCAGGCCCCATGTCAGCGACTTCATTGCCACCGCCGTCAAACTGGGCAACATCATCCAGTCCACCGACCCGCTGGTGGCGGCCCAACGCGATCAGCAATTCTTGGCGCAGGGTCCGCAAGAAATCGTCAACCTTTCACCCCCTTTGGGTCCTGGCTTTCACCGGGGCCAAGGCCTGGCTGGCCAAATCACCACGCAGCCCACCTTGAGCGATGGGCGATTGCTCGACGACGCTTTGGGCCAAGGCTTTGCGGTGGTCTCGGCCCAGGCCATCGACACGGCAGGCATCCCCGCGCCAACCCTGCACGATTTAACCGCTTTGGGCACACAGTGGCTGCACGACCCTGCGCTGCACGACTGGCTGCAGGGCTTGGGTGCCCTGTGTGTCTTGCTGCGGCCCGACCGCTATGTGTTCGCCACAGCCCAGTCGGCCCAGGAAATGGCCCACTGGGATCTGTCCCTGGCTTTGACTCAACACAGCACCGCCCCC
>JBEDFU010000131.1:0-6704 GCA_041174965.1 Pseudomonadota bacterium
TCATTTCAGCAATGCCCTCCATCACATCGGCGCGGGTCAGCAAGGTGCGCCCTTCGCTCATGAGTTGCGCCACGGTCTTGCCGTCACGCGCACCTTCCATGACGGCCGCGCTGATGAAGGCCACAGCTTCGGGGTAGTTGAGCTTCAAGCCACGGGCTTTGCGGCGCTCGGCCAGCAAACCGGCTGTGAAGATCAAGAGCTTGTCTTTTTCGCGGGGCGTGAGTTCCATGTCAGTTCCAAGTCCATTGCGTCGGCATGATTGTGATGCAAATGTCGTGCCCCTGAACTTCAGGACAAGCGCCTTCTGTGATGTGTCGGCGCTCTGTTTTGGTGCGGCCCATTCGGCCAATCCGACCTGGTAAGCGGGGAAATGGTGCGATGTCTGATTCGGCCCTCACCAAAACAGTGCGCGTGAGTGGCCAACGAACCCCCCCTTTTGTGATCTTTTTGAGGCCTATGAATGTCCGAGTGACTGCGGGCGCAATCTGGCGCAGTCGAGTTGCGCAAGCCTTTGGTGAGAGGCGTGCACAGAGGCGATCAGTAGCGCGGTGGCGGTCAACCACAAAATTTTTTGTGCCTTGGCATGGTGATTGCGTATGGATGCATGAGCGCTGATAACGCCCATCACCTTCAACCCTATTTCCTGGAGCCTGTTCATGTTCAATCGTCGTGGTCATTTGAAATCGTTGGCATATGCCGCCGCTGTGGTCAGTGGTAGCCTGATCGCTGTACAACCTGTGTTTGCCCAAGCCACCATCAAGGTGGGCGTGTTGCACAGCTTGTCGGGCACCATGGCCATTTCTGAAACTGTGTTGAAAGACACCGTGTTGATGGCCATCGACGAAATCAACGCCAAGGGCGGTGTGCTGGGCAAAAAACTCGAGCCCGTGATCGTTGACCCCGCTTCCAACTGGCCTTTGTTCGCTGAAAAAACCAAGCAACTGCTGACCCAAGACAAGGTGTCTGTGATCTTTGGCTGCTGGACATCGGTGAGCCGCAAGTCGGTATTGCCCGTGGTCGAAGAGCTCAACGGTCTGCTGTTCTATCCCGTGCAGTACGAGGGTGAAGAGCTGTCCAAAAACGTGTTCTATACCGGTGCAGCCCCGAATCAGCAAGCCATCCCTGCTGTGGACTACCTGATGAGCAAAGACGGCGGTAGCGCCAAGCGCTGGGTGTTGCTGGGCACCGACTATGTCTACCCCCGCACCACCAACAAAATTTTGCGCGCTTACTTGAAGAGCAAGGGCGTCAAAGACAGCGACATCGACGAAAAATACACCCCCTTTGGCCACAGCGATTACCAGACCATCGTGGCCGATGTGAAAAAGTTTGCCGCCGGTGGCAAGACCGCTGTGGTGTCGACCATCAATGGTGACTCCAACGTGCCGTTTTACAAAGAGTTGGGCAATGCCGGCTTGAAAGCCAAAGACGTGCCTGTGGTCGCTTTCTCCGTGGGTGAGGAAGAGTTGCGTGGCGTGGACACCAAGCCTTTGGTCGGTCACTTGGCCGCTTGGAACTACTTCATGAGCATCAAGAACCCCGCCAATGACGAGTTCACCAAAAAGTGGGCGGCTTATGCCAAGGCCAAAAACATCGCAGGCCACAAAGACAAGCCTTTGACCAACGACCCGATGGAAGCCACCTACATCGGCATCAACATGTGGAAGCAAGCGGTTGAGAAGGCCAAGTCCACCGACACCGACAAAGTGATTGCTGCCATGGCCGGTCAAACCTTCAAGGCGCCGTCTGGCATCACCTCCAAAATGGATGAGAAAAACCACCACCTGCACAAGTCGGTGTTCATTGGCGAGATCAAGGCCGATGGCCAGTTCAATGTGGTGTGGAAGACCCCAGGCCCGGTCAAGGCCAAACCTTGGAGCCCGTACATCGAAGGCAACGACAAAAAGCCTGACGAGCCCGCCAAGAAGTAAGGCGCACAGCGCGGCTGTGGGTGACCCATCAGGGCATGGGTTGCTTTATCAACCAGGGGAGGAGGCGACTGTCCCTCCCCTTTTCATTGTGATCTGACACCCCATGTTTTTTCTTTTGCGTTGCTTGCAGCGCTTGGTTTTGGCGACTTGTTTGTTGGGATGGTCGGTGGGCGCACAGGCCCTTACCATGGCCCAAGCGCGTGGCATGGCCGAAGGCGACACCGACGCGCGTTTGCAAGTCTTGAACCAAGCCTTGTTGCAGGCTGATGCGGCAACCGCCACTTTTTTGCAGGCACTGGCCGACGACCAGGTGAAGTTTTCAGGCGACACCGTTTGGGTGCTGCGCGATGGGCAGTCATTCAGCCCGGTGGATGGATCAGCACAAGCCCTTGCGGCTGATGCGCAAGATGTGGTCAGCAACAACCGCATGCGCGGTGAAATTGATGCGGCTTTGGCCGCCTTGAAGTTGCTCAGTCCCGACAACGCTGTGCGCATGAAAGCCGCGCAGGCTTTGATCAAAGAGCCTGACCTGGCCAAAGCCCCGCTGATCGCCAAAGCCTTGGCCGCGGAAGGCCGCGATGACATTCGCCAAGCATTGCTTTGGGCCCAGGCGGCCATAGAAATCACCAGCGAAGATACCGCTCAGCGCATGCGCGCTGCGCAAGCCTTGGCGCAGGCCAAAACCCCAGAGGTGCAGTTGCTGCTCAACCAGCAATGGGCCGTTGAGAGCGATGCCCAGGTCAAGGCACAAATCGGTGCTGCCCTGCGCGACATCCAAGCCGCACTGGCCTGGGGCGAGCGCTGGGGGGTGTTGTTCACTGGTTTGAGCCTGGGCTCCATTTTGTTGTTGGTGGCCCTGGGTTTGGCCATCACCTATGGCTTGATGGGCGTGATCAACATGGCCCATGGCGAACTGATGATGGTCGGGGCTTATGCGACCTATGTGGTTCAGGGCTTGTTTCGCCAGTACCTGCCGGGGTGGTTTGATGCTTACTTGATCGCGGCATTGCCGGTGTCCTTCCTGACCGCCGCATTGGTGGGGGCTGCGATGGAGCGCGGTGTTTTGCGGCATTTGTATGGACGTCCCTTGGAGACCTTGTTGGCCACCTGGGGCATCAGCTTGGTGCTGATGCAAGCCGTGCGCAGTTTGTTTGGCGCGCAAAACGTGGCGGTGGAAAACCCCAGTTGGATGAGCGGTGGCGTGCAAGTGCTGGCCAATTTGGTGCTGCCATGGAACCGCCTGTTCATCGTGGTCTTCGCCATGCTGGTGTTGGTGGGCATGGCTTTGCTGATCAGCCAAACCCGTTTGGGTTTGTTTGTGCGCGGCGTCACCCAAAATCGGGCCATGGCGTCTTGCATGGGCGTTCACACCGCACGCATTGATACGACCGCATTTGCCTTGGGTTCAGGCATCGCCGGTTTGGCTGGTTGCGCTTTGAGCCAGGTGGGCAATGTGGGGCCCGACTTGGGCCAAGGCTACATCGTCGATGCCTTCATGGTGGTGGTGCTCGGTGGCGTCGGCCAGTTGGCAGGCACGGTGTACGCGGCCCTGGGCCTGGGGGTGCTGAATAAATTTCTGGAGGGATGGACCGGCGCTGTGTTGGCCAAAATCGCGGTCTTGGTGTTCATCATTGTCTTCATCCAAAAACGACCGCAAGGTTTGTTCGCGATGAAGGGCCGCAGCGCGGAGGCTTGATCGATGGGCACTGTTTTGTTACCCAGCCCCAAACCTTTGCTCAGCCCCAGTGGCTGGACGGTTTACATCGTGTGTGTGGCCGTGGTGGCGGCCTTGGCACCCCTGCTCAATTTGATGCTGCCCGCCGGTCACCCCTTGCATTTGAGTGACTTCGCGGTTTCACTGCTGGGCAAGATCATGTGCTATGCCATTTGTGCCCTGGCCATGGACCTGATTTGGGGCTTCACCGGTATTTTGTCGTTGGGGCACGGCTTGTTCTTTGCCTTGGGTGGCTATGCCATGGGCATGTACCTGATGCGCCAAATTGGGCGCGATGGCAATTACAAATCGGACTTGCCCGACTTCATGGTGTTTCTGGATTGGAAAGAGCTGCCATGGCATTGGGCCTTGAGCGACAGCTTTGCCGCCACTTTGACCTTGGTGGTGTTGGCGCCCGGACTCTTGGCCTTGGTGTTTGGCTTTTTTGCCTTTCGCTCGCGCATCAAAGGGGTTTACTTCTCCATCATCACCCAGGCCATGACCTTTGCATTCATGCTGCTGTTTTTCCGCAATGAGACCGGCTTTGGCGGCAACAATGGTTTCACCGACTTCAAGCGCATTTTGGGCATGCCCCTGGCCACACCCCACATGCGCATGGTGTTGTTTGTGCTCACCGGCTTGACATTGCTGGGCTTTTACCTGTTGGCACGCTGGCTCATGCGCAGCAAATATGGCCGGGTGCTGCAAGCCGTGCGCGATGCCGAAAGCCGTTTGATGTTTTGTGGCTATTCACCCTTGCCCTACAAGCTCAGCATTTGGGTGTTGTCGGCGGTGATGTGTGGCGTGGCGGGGGCTTTGTATGTGCCACAGGTGGGCATCATCAACCCCAGCGAAATGAGTGCGGCCAACTCGATTGAAATCGCCATTTGGGCGGCCGTGGGTGGGCGCGGCACCTTGATCGGCCCCATCGTCGGTGCATTCTTGGTCAATGGCGCCAAAAGCTGGCTGACGGTCACTGCGCCTGAAGTTTGGTTGTACTTCTTGGGCGGCTTGTTCATCATCGTCACCTTGTACCTGCCCCATGGGGTGGTGGGTTGGGTGCGTCGCCACCTGGGCCGTGTAGGCGCCAGCGCTGAACCCAGCCGAGGAGGTGGTGCATGACCCCCGACTTGATGGCCCAAGGCGCTGAGCGCTTCCAAAAAGCACAGGCCAAGCGGACGCAGCCCTCAGAGTCTGGCGGCCGTGCTGCGTCCTACGCCCGTTTGCACCAGGCCGGCGAATTGGACCTGACCCATGGCCGCATCCTTTATTTGGAAGACGTCCATGTGAGCTTCGATGGCTTCAAGGCCATCAACGGTTTGTCATTGGACATCGCGCCGGGCGAGTTGCGGTGCATCATCGGTCCCAATGGCGCGGGCAAAACCACCATGATGGACATCATCACTGGCAAAACGCGCCCTGATGCGGGCCGGGTGTTTTTTGGCAGCACGATTGATTTGTTGCGCCACAACGAACCCGGCATTGCCCAGCTCGGGATTGGCCGCAAGTTCCAAAAGCCCACGGTGTTTGAGCAACTCAGCGTTTACGAAAATTTGGAACTGGCCTTGAAAACCAACAAAGGCGTGGCGGCTTCGATGCGCTTTCGCCCGAACGGTGTACAGCGCGACCGATTGGCCGAAGTGCTGGAGACGATTCACCTGTCCACCGCGGTGAATGCCATGGCCGGCAACCTCAGCCACGGCCAAAAGCAATGGCTGGAGATCGGCATGTTGCTCATGCAAGAACCCAAGCTGCTGCTGCTCGATGAGCCGGTGGCCGGCATGACCGACCACGAAACCGAGCGCACTGCCGAATTGTTTTTGTCGTTGAAGGGCAAGCACTCGCTGATGGTGGTGGAGCACGACATGTCCTTCATTCGGCGCATTTCAGACATCGTCACCGTGTTGTGCGACGGGTCGGTATTGGCCCAAGGCACGCTCGACCAGGTGCAGGCCGATGAGCGGGTCATCGAAGTTTATTTGGGGCGCTGAGATGCTGGACGTGCAACACATTCACCAGTATTACGGCGGCTCACACATCCTGCGCAATGTTTCGCTCACCGCTAAGCCGGGAGAGATCACCGTCTTGCTGGGGCGCAACGGGGTGGGCAAAACCACCTTGCTCAAGTCGCTGATGGGTTTGGTGCCCATCCGCGAGGGCAACATCACTTTTGAAGGTCAGTTGATCACCCGTGCCACCCCTTACGAGCGGGCCCGAGCCGGTATCGGCTATGTGCCGCAGGGGCGGGAAATCTTCAACCGCCTGACGGTTGAGGACAACTTGCGCATGGGCTTGGCCACCCGCCCAGGAAGCGCCCGCATTCCGCAAGAATTGTTTGAGTTATTTCCCATCCTGGACCAAATGCGCCATCGCCGTGGGGGTGATTTGTCGGGTGGTCAGCAACAGCAATTGGCGATTGCCCGCGCCTTGGCTGGCGGCCCGAAGTTATTGGTGTTGGATGAGCCGACTGAAGGCATTCAGCCCAGCATCATCAAAGACATTGGGCGCGTGATTCAACAATTGGCGCAACGCGGCGACATGGCCATTTTGTTGTGCGAGCAGTACTATGACTTTGCCCAAGAATTGGCCGACCAATACCTGGTGATGGAGCGCGGAGAGATCATCGCCCATGGTCCTGGCTCAGAAATGCACAGCAAAAATATTCGGCAGTTGGTCTCGATTTAATGGGGGTCAGATTCCAATTCTTTTGGCCCATGTGACTTTGAGCGTCTAGCTACCCGCCTGATTTGTCGCTGAGCCCGCCCCGCCGGTGGGTACGCCGCCCTCTGCCAGTTGCTGCGATCGGATGTTGTCGGGCGACGCACCCACCACCGGTGCTGCGAAAGAGGCTGATGCGTTACAACAAATGGCAAACCCACATCACTTTGAAACTGGCACGAGTGGGTGTGCAGGCCCAACTGGGTTCTGTGCCCGCCCCGCCGGTGGGTACGCCGCCCTCCGCCAGTCGCTGCGCTCCGATGTTGTCGGGCGACGCACCCACCACCGGTGCTGCGAAGAAGAGACCTTTCGTGCAATGGAAAATCCCCACACACTTGGTG
>JBEDFU010000132.1:0-3330 GCA_041174965.1 Pseudomonadota bacterium
GCAATGGGGTTGGCGGCGTCAGGTTTTGCAGCCGATCGGGCGCAGCGGGGGCCGTCTCAAATTGGATTTGCCAGCGCGGCGCTGGCGCAGCCTGGGCCTGCCAAGTGGGCCAATGCGCAAACACCCAGAAGTGCAAGACCACGCTGATCAGCCAAACCCAAGCAGAGGGGTCAGACTGTGAGCGCAATGGCGAAGCAATGGTTTTTAACCGCATGCGCGAGCTAACCGTCCTGTAAAATTTTTAAAACCAAGCATCTTACGGCGCCCTGCGCCCGGCACTTGACCCCCACCCCCACATCGGAAACCCCACACCATGAAATTGGCCACTTACAAAGACGGATCGCGCGATGGGCAACTGGTGGTGGTGTCACGCGACTTGACATCGGCGCATTATGCAACTGGCATTGCCCACCGCATGCAACAGGTGTTGGACGATTGGAACTTCATGCTGCCGCAGTTGCAAGACCTCTCGCACGACCTCAACCACGGCAAAGCCCGGCATGCGTTTGCCTTTGACCCACGCATGTGCATGGCCCCCTTGCCGCGCGCTTATCAATGGGCCGATGGCTCGGCTTATATGAACCACGTGGAGCTGGTGCGCGCAGCCCGCCACAGCGAAGTGCCCGCCAACTATTACACCGAGCCCTTGATGTACCAAGGGGGAAGCGATGATTTTCTGGGCCCATGCGACGACGTGGTTTGCCCCAGCGAAGATTTCGGGATTGATTTTGAAGCCGAGTTGGTGGTGATCACCGGCGACGTCCCCATGCAAGCCAAACCAGACCAAGCCTTGGATGGCGTGCGCTTGCTGATGTTGGCCAACGATGTGTCATTGCGCCACCTGATCCCCGACGAGTTGGCCAAAGGCTTCGGCTTCTTCCAAAGCAAGCCCGCCACCGCATTCAGCCCGGTGGCGGTGACGGTGGACGAGTTGGGAGACGCATGGCAAGGTGGCCGAGTCCACTTGACCATGCAGGTCAGCTGGAATGGTCGCAAAGTGGGCATGTGCGAAGCCGGGCCGGAGATGACCTACCACTTTGGCCAGCTGATCGCACACATGTGCAAAACCCGCAACGTTCGCGCTGGCAGCATTCTGGGCAGCGGCACCGTGAGCAACAAAGCCATTGAGCGCGATGGCCAAAAAGACTGGCCCAAAGGCTACAGCTGCATCGCCGAAAAGCGCGCCATCGAAACCATTTTGGATGGACAGCCCAGCACCGACTTCATGAAGTTTGGCGACACGGTGCGCATTGAAATGAAGGGCAAAGACGGCCAAAGCGTTTTTGGCGCCATCGACCAGCGTATTGCCCCGCTCAACGCTGGCTAGGGTCCTGGGCCATCTGGTCGAACTTTAAAAAGTACTTGCGCCCCATCGCCACCAACTGCGGGTCTGTGGGATGGTCGCTGGCCACGCTGTCGATGATGGCGTGGGCGCACCCTTTGGCATGCGCATCGCACCAAGTCCGAAACTCAGTGCGCGCGGTGCCCGGCCCAGTCAACAACACTTCGTGAACTCCCGCCAAGCCGTGGCTGATCTCGGCGAAATACGACTTGGTGTCTGCATGCTTGCCTTGGTGGCTGTGGGTGCTGCGCGACTGGATGCGCTCGGCTTGCACATGCTCGCGGTCAAACATCAGCACATGGGCGTTTTGGTGGTCTAGCCAAACGACGGCGTGAAAAGTAGACATGGGGCTCCTTGGTGGTTCAGTGGGTTGAGGCAGTTTCAAACGTGGTTTGACACACCACACAGCGCAAGGCTTGCGGCGCAGCGTGCAACCGCTCGTGCGGGATGGGTGCACCACACGCCAGGCACAAACCATAAACACCCTCTTGGATGCGCTGCAACGCGTCTTCGATGGCTTGCAGCTCAACCAACTCGTGCTCGTTGAGCGCAAATTCAAGCTCGCGCTCGCTGCGAATCTGCGCTTGGTCGTCTTGGCTGTTGTCAAAGTGGGTGTGGGCCATTTCGGCCCGGCCCAGCTGGCCCCCACGCTGCTGGGCCACTTGCGCCAACAATTGGTTGCGCTGGTGGGTCAGTTGATACAAATAAGGTTGAGCGGCCGTGGTGTCCATGCAAATTCCCGAGGAGGTCAATGTTTTCATCATGCGCTCAACCTCCTGCATGGGCCTTGACCTTGGTCAACAAAAGCGGTGCCAAATCGCGCTGAAGGCACAATAAAGAGCCTCTTCATTGACCGCAAAGGCCCCCATGAAACCCATCGATTACAGCGTTTACACCACCATGACCATCACCCGCCGAGGTCCTGCCGACAGCGTGCTCGACGTCCAAATGAAGGCGGGCGCCAACGGCAAACTGCCCACGGCTGGCCATGCGGGGCATGAGGAGTTGTCTGAAATATGGCGCGATGTGGGCAAAGACGACAGCGTGCGCTGTGTGGTGTTGCGCGGCGAAGGCCTGGGGTTTTCGGGGGGCGGCGACCTGGCCTTGGTGCAAGACATGGCGCAAGACTTTGAGGTGCGCTCGCGGGTGTGGCGCGAAGCGCGCGACTTGGTCTACAACATCATCAACTGCGACAAGCCCATCGTGAGCGCCATGCACGGCCCGGCGGTGGGCGCGGGCTTGGTGGCCGGTTTGTTGGCCGACATCTCCATCGCGGCCAAAAGCGCCAAGATTGTCGATGGCCACACCCGTTTGGGCGTGGCGGCAGGCGACCACGCGGCCATCATTTGGCCGCTGTTGTGTGGCATGGCCAAATCCAAATACCACTTGATGCTGTGCGAACCCCTCAGCGGCGAAGAGGCCGAGCGCATTGGCTTGGTGTCTTTGTGCGTGGAAGACAAAGACCTGTTGGACAAGGCCTATGAAGTGGCCGACAAACTGGCCAACGGCAGCCAAAGCGCCATCCGCTGGACCAAATACGCCCTCAACAACTGGTTGCGCCAAGCGGGCCCCACCTTTGACACCTCGCTGGCCCTGGAGTTCATGGGTTTTGCGGGCCCCGATGTGCACGAAGGCGTGGCCTCGCTGCGCCAGCGACGCGCCCCCCACTTTGGGTGAGTTTCGGTTTCATTAGAATCGCGCCACGATGAACACCTGGGCCAAACGACTCAAGCTGTGGAACTGGATCGCCAGTGCCGCGCTGCTGTTCGCCGCCATCGCCCCGTCCTTGTCGCAAGCCGTGGTGTCGTCCAACCCGTCCATGGGCGATATGGCCATGGTCTGTACCAGCACGGGCATGAAGTCGGTGGCCAGCTTGGACGCGGGCAGCGAGGCCCCTGCCAACGCGGCCAACCCCGCTTGTGCTTTTTGTGTGCTGCATGCCCAACTGGCATGTGGCCTGCCCACCCCCCAGGTTCCCGCATGGGCAC
>JBEDFU010000133.1:0-9331 GCA_041174965.1 Pseudomonadota bacterium
AACGGTCAACACCTGTTGGCCGGCGGGGATGACCTCTTTGCCAATGCCGTCTCCAGGGATGCAAGCGATGCGGTAAGTTTTCATGCGGTGCTCAAAAGGGCTGAGGAAACCGCTTTATACCTTGACAGGCCCGGTGGGCCTGAGGGCTCAACGCAACACGTCGAACAAGTTGTTGTGGTGATCGGTCCAAACCTTCAAGCCCGGCAAGGCTTGGATGGGCACCGCGTCCTTCAAACGGGCATCTGCAATCAGCTTGGGGTTGCGGGTGACGATCACAAAATCGGTTTGGTAGTAGTCACCCCGGGCCGCTGTGTCGGAAATCAATATGGCTGTCATCCCTTCCTGCTCAGCCAATAATTTCACCATGGGGGCCAGGTTGATCAGGCGGTTGGTCACGTTGTAAACGATGGCCCCATCGGGTTTGATTTGCTTTTGGTAGACCCGCAAGGCCTCCACCGTCATCAAGTGCATGGGTATGGAGTCGGATGAAAACGCATCGATGCTGAGCATGTCAAATTGCTGCGGCGGGTCGCGCTCCAGGTTCAAACGACCGTCTCCCAAACTGAACGATACCTTGGCCTTGGCGTCGGTGAGGTACCAAAAGTATTTTTTGGCAATGTCCAACACCGATGGCACCAACTCGTAAATGCGGTAGTTGTCGGTTTCGCGGCCATAGGCGGCCAGCACCCCAATGCCCAAACCCAAAATACCCACATCGATGGCGGGTCGCTCCTGGGCATAAAAATCCAACACCCGAGATATGCCAGCGCCTGGCCCAAAGTAGCTGATGGGTTTGGTGCGCAGTTGGGCATCGGTGTACTGCCAGCCATGGCTGATGGTGCCGTGGTAGAGGTGGCGCATGGTGTCTTTGTCTTCCAAAGGACCCGTTTGCGTCACACTCAAGGTGCCATAAAAGTCGCGCTTGGACACAATGGTTTCTGGGCTGGGCCGTGAATAGTCCCACAGATACCAGCCGGTGACGGCGCTGATGCCCAAGGCAGCAGCCGTGATGGCCTGCGACCCGCCTTTCGAAACAGGGGTCGATGGGCTCTGCCACCACAAATATGTGGCCAACAAGGCGCATGACATCAAAGCCAAGGGCAGCTCGGCAAAGCTGTCAAAAACCAGTGGCGCCAAGACCCCGACCAGCAGGCCCCCAATGGCCCCACCCACCGATAAGGCCAAGTAAAACTGGGTCAGGTGTTGCGGCTCTGGCCGCATGGCCGCCAGCTCACCATGGCAAAACATGCAAGCCACAAACAGCAATACACAAAACAGCGGCAGGGCGACATAAATGTTCATGGTTGAGGCATAGCCTTCCACCATGCCATGAGCGGTGATGAGCAACAACACCATCAACAGCGGCATGAACCATTGCCGCGCGTACCAACCACTTTGCGAGCGCGCACCACCCACATCAAACACCAAAATAAAGGTGGCGAGATAAATCACCAGGGGCACGATCCACAAAAACGGCACCGAGGCAATGTTTTGCGTCATGTGGTTGGTGAAGGACAGCAACAGCACCGAACCCAAGGTGGCCAAGAGGTACCACAACACGACCTGCCGGCGCTGGGGCGCAGCGGCAGATGAAGACGCTGCACTGTGCGCTGAATCCACCGTTTTGCCGTCTGTCTGGGCGCGCAAGGTTTGCCAAGCCGACACAATGACCAGGAGCGCAAACAGCCCATACAAACCGCTCCAAGCCACAGCCTGGACTTGCAAGTTGATGCTGGGCTCTATCAAGGGTGGGTAGCACAACAAGGAGATCAAGGACGCCAAATTGGACAAGGCAAACAAGCGGTACACCTTGACCTGCGGATGGGTTTTGGCCACCCAGGCTTGCACCAAAGGCCCGGTGGTCGAGAGCAAAAAGTAAGGCAACCCCACGGTGGCCAACAACAGCAACAAAATGCGCACCGAGGGCTCGGTATCAGGGCCTGGCTTCCAGTGGTCGCCTGCCACGATGGGCAACCAAGCCAAAGAAATCAACACCAATAACGTGTGCAAAATGGCCTGCTTGCGCTGGTCCAGACGGCGCACCACCCAATCGGTATACCCATAGCCCATGAGCAACACCATTTGAAAGAACACCATGCAGGTGGTCCACACCGCTGAAGAGCCACCAAACCACGGCAAGATTTGTTTGGCGATGATGGGTTGCACCATGAACAGCAAAAAAGCGCTGGTGAACACCGTAGTGATGAAATAAAACATACAACTGACTTTTTTAATTATAAAAACTGGAGAGGGGCGAACCCAAAAAAAACCGCCCCGTGTCTGCAAACACGGGGCGGCCATTGTGGCTTAAAAGGCTGCTGTCAGACCCTGGAAGACACCCCTTAGGAGTCCTGTGGCATCAAGGGCGCAGGCAATGGAAGGCATGCTTAGAAATAAGCCATGTCCTTGATGTCCTCGATCAGTCGCTTGATCATGGTTTTGGAGCCATAAGACTCTTGGATCAAGTCGCGCTGGCGCAGCTTGGTGTACAGCCCATTGTCTGCGCGCAAACCGGCCAGCACCTCGTCGAGCACCGGCTTGTTGTTTTGCAGGTCCAGATACTCTTGCACCTGGTCGGACATTTTGTGCGACGACATCAGTCCAGTTTTGTTTTTGGCTTTGGCAATGGAGTCGTCCGAATCGACCAATTTGCGCACCGTCACCAAAGTGAGGATTTGGCGGTTGTAATCCAAGGTCACCGAGCGTTTGAAGAAGTATTGCAAGATGGGGATGTCTTGCAAAAACGGCACGCCATTGGACATGGCATCGATTTCACGCTCGACCAAGCCATTGAGCACAAAGGTTTGGCCGTAAGTCACCAGGGCTGATGCATTGACCGCATTGCGGGTTTGCATCAGCGCCACGTTGGTGTTGGCCGTGTCTTGAATGAACGAGCGACTGGCGCGGATGGACAGCAAAATTTTGTCATCGTCCAAAAACGTGGGGGTGACCGACAAGGCCACACCCACGGGCTTGTCGACCAAAGTCGCCGAGTTCACGCCGCCCACCTTGATGGAATAGGTGGCACCGCTGAAAAAGATCGACGGCAAGCGGTCAATCGCCGACAAAGTGGGGCGAGCTATCACTTCGTTCTTGGTGTACAGCGCGTTGGCAATATTGAGGCTGTAGTTCAAAAAGCCAGCGGTCAAAGCGGCGGCCCCCGTGTCCACAGAGTTGTAGAGGTTATTGGCCGACTGCGTGGCCTGGTTGGCCGTGTCGCCCATCGCTGAAAAGCTCAAGGACTTGGCCAAGGACAGACCATCGAGCAAATTGATGCCAAAGCTTTTTTGCAGCGTTTCTTCGGTGCGGATCATGGTCACTTCGATGATGGCCACCGGTGGGTTCTCGCCCGCACAGGGTGCTGGCAAGGTGGGCGCGGTGATGTTTTCTTCGTTGGCCGGTAATTCAAACACCTTGTTCATGGTGACCGCGTCTTTTTCAAAAACGGGGCCTGGGCGCAGGTCGCAACGGAACCAGTTGGTGCGCTGATTGGGGTCTCCCGCATCGGCTTTTTTCTCGTCCTTGGCCTCCTCTTTGGCGTCTGCTTTGGCCTCAGGCTTGGCGTCGTCGGTTTTGGCCTGGGCCAGCATCACATCTGAACCCGGGCGGAACGATGTTTTGGTGGCCAGCAATTGGTCCAAGCGACCGCTGACATAGCGGGCCTCGTCCTTGTTGCCTTCCATGGCCGTATATTGGGCCAGCATGGTTTTGACCAACTCGGGCTTTTTGGCCACCGCGGCTTGAAAGGCCTTCATGCGGTACAAACGCGCATCTTTCCACGCCAGCTTGTCCAACTCGGCCGTGGCCCAGGTTGCGGTGGCTGCGTCGCCCGAATACAGACTGGCCTGGGCCATGCCAAACAAGGCCTCTTGCGGGGCTTTGACCTTGGCGTCCACGGCCAAGGCAAAAGATTTCTTAGCTTCGGTGAACTTTTTGGAGGACATGTACAAGCGCCCCAACTGCAAATGGGCCACATCCAAAGTCGAGTCCAGACCCACTGCAGTTTTGTAGCCTGCCTCGGCCAAGGCATAGCTATCGGCGTCACCCTTTTCGTATTTGAGTTGGTAGGTCAGCGCATTGAAAAAGTGCAAGGGCGCGTTTTTGAGGTCAAATTTCAATGCAGTATTGAACACCGTTTGGGCATTGTCCAAGTCGCCCTTTTCTAAATACTCGGCACCGGCGCGCATCAAGGCTTGGGTGCGGCTGAGTTCAGTCGTCTCTGCTTTCTTGCCAAAACCATCCCAAATACTGCTGGTGCTTTTCCCCGACATCGAAGAGCAACCTGTCATCGCCACGGCGAGCAATAACATGTTGAATTTGTTGAGTTTTAAATTGAATTTCATGGTTTTACCTATTTTCAGAATTGCGGATGATAAATCGATAATTCAATTATTTATTGCAAAAAACTCAAAATTTTTTTGTAGGCGCTAAACATATGAGGGTTCGTGTGTTTTGCGTCCATTGGGCTGCATTTCATGGGGATCCATACCTGAATGGCCATTGACTGAACCGGGAACATGGTCAAAAAACCTGTGCGTACGTTGACCCTTCTCATCAATGAAAGCAAGTTCAGCGAAAAGTTTTGTCAACCCCATGCAAGCCAAACACCTTGAACCAAACGCTGGTTGAAAAATGCCAGAGGGCATTTTTGCAAGGGTCGACGGTGAAAAATCAAATCCATGGCCACAAGCTGTTCACCAGGTGCAAACCCTGCCCAGACGGCGCTTGTGCTTTTAATCTGTGCTGTAGAAAATGTTTCAAAAGGTGACCAGCAGTTCTAAGGCGCCACGGACCTCATCCGTCAGACCAGGGGAATTGCATGAGCGAGTTGCCAAATTCTGTTTCACGCGCACACACCGCGCCAAGCAGCCACCCGCAGGGCCTGACCAAAACCCGCCAAGGTTTGGCGCACCCGGTTTTGCAACTGCTGATCCAACACAAGCGCATCAACCCAACGCAAGCCCAAGCCTTGTCGGGTGAGGCTGGGCCCATGGTACATGCCTGTGTGCGCACTGGGTTCATCGATGCGGTGGCCCTGTGTCGCTTGCTGGCCAATGCCTACAAGTTGCCCTGGCAGGATTTGGAAGAGATCAATCCGCGCAAAGTGCCGCGTCAATTGGTCGACTCCACACGTTGTCGACAGCTCTGGGCCATGCCCATCGAACGCAAAGACAACGCCGTGGTGGTGGCGATTGCCGACCCCTCTGACACCCTGGCGCGCCAATCCATGGAGCAGGCCTTGCGCAGCAAGGTGCAATGGGTGGTGGCCAATGTCGATCAGCTCGAGCGCATGCTGGATTTTTATCATCCGGCGTCACAGGCCCACGCGGTGAGCGAAGCCGCACCCGCAGAGCCCGAAGAAGATGGTGATGCGGTGGCCTATTGGCAGCGCATCTTGGCGCAAGCCGTGGCATGGCGGGCGTCTGACATCCACATCGAGTCGCTGGAAAACGGCTTTCAGGTGCGCTTGCGCGTCGATGGGCTGTTGCGACCCATACCCAGCGCGGCCGCTGATTTGCGCCTGCGCCTGCTGTCGCACATCAAGGTCTTGGCGCAAATGGACATTGCAGAAAAGCGCTTGCCGCAAGATGGCCGCATTGGCGCGGTGGTGCAAGGGCGGCGTTTTGATTTGAGGGTCAGCTCTTTGCCGACTTTGCATGGCGAGAAGTTGGTGGTGCGCCTGCTGGGCGATCAGCAACGACCCGCATTGGCGGCGCTCGGCTACGAGGCCGATGACTTGGCACACATCCACCAAGCACTGCGCCGAACGGGCGGCATGATCATCGTCACCGGTCCCACAGGGTCTGGCAAAACCCTGTCGCTGTACGCATGCTTGGACGTGCTCAACCAAGCCCACGTCAACATTGCCAGCATCGAAGACCCGTGTGAAATGGTGGTGCCAGGCATCAACCAAGTGAATGTGAATGAGCGCGCAGGCTTGGACTTTGCCACCGGTCTGCGGGCTTTTTTGCGGCAAGACCCGGATGTGTTGATGGTGGGCGAAATCCGCGACCGCACCACCGCCGGCATTGCCTTGCAAGCGGCACAAACCGGGCACCTGGTGCTGACCACGCTGCACACCAACGACGCCCCGGGCGTGCTGTACCGTTTGATGCACATGGGTGTGGAAGCGTTTCAATTGGCTGCCAGCGTCCACCTGGTGACGGCGCAACGCTTGGTGCGCCGTTTGTGCGCGCAATGCAAGCGACCCACCACCCTGGGCGCCGAGTTTGATCGGCTGGGCTTGGGCGCCGCGGCCATGACCCAGGCGGGTTTTGCCAGCGACCTTCAGCCCGACCGACCGATTTATCAACCGGTGGGTTGTGGTGCATGCCTGGAGGGCTTCATGGGGCGGGTCGGCATCTTTCAGGTCATGCCAGTGAGCACCTCCCTGGCGACGCTGCTGGTGCAAGCCCAAGACCTTCACACCCTGACGGCCCAAGCCCAACGCGAGGGCATGCGCACATTGCGTCAAGCCGGTTGGCTCAAAGTTTTCAGCGGCGTCACCGCTGTGCAAGAGGTGCTGGGGGCCACCCATGCCTAGTTCCCCCTCGCCACTGCCACCACCCCAGAAGCCCCAGACATGGTTTTCGTGGACAGGCCGCGATGCGCAGGGCCAAGATCAAAGCGGCCAAATGCCCGCCCTGGACCGCGCTGACGTTGAAGCCCATTTGCATGCGCAACGCATCCGGCCCATCCGCATCCAGCGCAAGCGTCAGCCCCAAGCGCCCCGACCAGCGCGCGCCAAGGAGGTGGCCCGCTTCACCCGCCAACTGGCCACCCTGGTGCAAGCCGGCATTCCTTTGTTGAGCGCCTTGAAACTGCTGGACAACGCCACCGAACACCCGAGCATGCGCGCCGTTGCACAAGATTTGATGGCCCAGGTGGAAAGTGGCGTGAGCCTGCACCAAGCCATGCAAACACACGCCTGCTTTGGGCCGGTTTATTTGGGGATGGTGGCGGCGGCCGAAGCATCGGGCCAGCTGGATGTGATTTTGGCTGAGCTGGCGCAAAGTTTGGACAGCGACCTGGGCCTGCGCGAGGCCTTGAAGTCGGCCCTGACCTATCCCCTGGCCGTGCTGGTGTTGTCGTGTGTGGTGTTGGCCATCATGCTGGCGTGGGTGGTGCCGGCCTTTGAAAGCATCTTCACCTCGATGGGTGCGGAGCTGCCCGCCCCCACACAAATGGTGTTGACCTTGAGCCGTTGGTGGGTGGCCCATGGTTGGGCACTGACTGCCGCATTGATCGCGCTGGGGATGGCGCTGCGCCATTGGCTGCGCCACCACCCCGAGGGGCAATGGGCTCAGGCACAGATGGCCTTGGCATTACCGATATGGGGCGATTTGGTGCAACTCGCTTGTGTGTCGCGCTGGGCGCGCACACTTTCCAGCTTGATGCAAGCCGGTGTCTCTTTGCCCGAGGCCTTGGACATCAGCGCAAAAGCCAGCGGCAATCTTTGCTATGAGAAAAGTTTGGCCTTGGTGCGCTCGGACGTGATGACCGGAACCGCCTTGGCCCACGCTTTGGAACACGGCAGCAGCTTGAACGCGGCAAGCTGGCGTGAGGGCATATACAGCCCGTTGTTCTCGCCCCAAGTGGTGCAAATGGTCGCGGTGGGCGAAGCCTCTGGCCGCTTGGATGACATGCTCATGCAAGTGGCACGCATGCACGAAGCGCAGGTGCAATGGCTGCAAAAACGCATCGGTGTGCTGATGGAACCCACGGTGATCGTGGTCTTGGGCGTTTTGATTGGCGGCTTGGTGACGGCCTTGTACCTGCCCATTTTTCAGCTCGGCCAAGTGCTTTGAAGGCTGCATTAGACTGCGCGCATGGACAAAGTGTGGCGCATTGGTTTGACGGGCGGCATTGGCAGCGGCAAAAGCACGGCGGCCCAAGTGCTGGCCCAAATGGGTGCCGCTGTGATCGATGCCGATGCTGTGGCCCGCTCGGTCACCGCCCCGGGTGGCCCCGCCATGGCACCTTTGCGTGCGGCCTTTGGCGACGCGGTGATCGATGCCCAAGGCGGCCTGGACCGCCAACGCATGCGCGAGCTGGCCTTCAGCGATGCCAAAGCCAAAGCACAACTCGAAGCCATCGTCCACCCCTTGGTCAAGGCAGCGATCGACGGACAAGCGCAGTCGGCCCTGGACGCTGGAGCCCGGGTGCTGGTGTTTGACATCCCTTTGTTGGTGGAGTCGGGGCGCTGGCGCGAGCGGGTGGATGGGGTGTTGGTGATCGATTGCAGCGAAGACACCCAAATCGCCCGGGTCCAAGCGCGCAATGGCTGGCCGCGAGCGCAAATTCTTGCGGTCATTCAAGCCCAGGCCACGCGGGCCCAAAGGCAGGCCGCGGCCGATTGGCTGATCCTCAATGAGGGCCTGGGACTGGATGCCTTTGAAGCAGCGGTGGCACAACTCGCCCGCCAGTGGGGCTTGCCCACCCCAGGACGGGATTCGGCATGACCGAAATGCGCCCGCGCCACTGAAAAACAGCGGCCAGGGCCCCATTTGGCCCTGTCGGACGAGGTTATCATTGCGGCTGGAACCAGACGCGCAGTGATCCTCTACGAGCACCCCTTCAACGAAAGAGTCCGCACCTACTTGCGGCTGGAACATTTGTTCCATCGTTTCGATGAGTTGATCACCCGTGAGCCCGCTGTTGACCACCACTTTGCCCTCACCACCTTGTTTGAACTGGTGGATGTGGGCGGCCGGGCTGACCTCAAAACCGAGGTGCTCAAAGACCTGGAAAAAAATCGCCAGCAGTTTTTATCGTACCGGGGCAATCCCTCGGTGTCTGAGTCGGTGCTGAACGAACTGATTGCCGAATTGGATGTGCACCTGGAATTGCTCAAGTCCTTGTCGGGCCGCATCGGCCAGGCCGTGACCGACAACGAGTGGTTGTCGAGTTTGCGCAACCGCTCCAGCATCCCAGGTGGCACTTGTGGCTTTGACCTGCCCTTCTACCATTCGTGGCAGCAACACCCCAGCGCACAACGCTGTCAAGACCTGCGCCAGTGGGGCGAAAGCCTGCGTCCCTTGCAAAACGCCGTCAACTTGTTGCTGCGCTTGTTGCGCGACAACGGCATGACCCAAAAAGTGGTGGCTGCTGCGGGCCAATTTCAACAAGCCCTGCCCCAAGGCCGCTTTCAGCTGATGCGATTGCGCCTGGACCCCCAACACGGCCTGATCCCTGAGATCAGTGGCAACCGCTTGATGATTTGGGTGCGCATGATGAAGGCCGATGAAGCGGGCCGCATGCAGGCCAGCAACCAAGACGTCACCTTCGAAGTGGCCTTGTGCGTCTGAGCCCGTCAACGGCGCATTGACTC
>JBEDFU010000134.1:0-11353 GCA_041174965.1 Pseudomonadota bacterium
CGGGCGGTTTTGCCAAAGTGGGTGGCGGCGGTTTGCAACACCGGCAACAGGTCTAAAAAGCGGTTGGTGATGTGCACAGCCAACACGCCGTCGGGCTTGAGGTGCTTGAAGTACAGCGCAAAGGCCTCGCGGGTGAGCAGGTGAATGGGCACCGAGTCGCCCGAAAACGCATCGACCACCAACACGTCATAGCCCTGGGCGCTTTCGCGCTCAAGCTGCAAGCGGGCGTCGCCCAAGACCACTTCGGTGCGGGCGGCGGTGTCGCGCAAGTAAGTGAATTTTTGCTGGGCCATTTGAATCACCAAGGGGTCGATGTCGTACAGGCGGTACTCGTCGCCCGCACGCCCATAGGTGACCAAAGTGCCCACGCCCACACCCACCACACCCACCTTGATCGGGCCTTGCGCGGCCTTGGCCTGCACCGCCATGCCAGCGCCTGCGTTCGGTGTGTAGTAACTGGTGGGTTGGCGTCGGCGCTGATCGTCGGTGAATTGCTGGCCGTGGATGATTTGGCCGTGCAGCATGCTCAGGTAACCGCCTTCGGTGACCTCGTACACCTTGAGCGCGCCATAAAAATTGCGTGCCATCCAGGCCACGCCTTGGTTGTCTTCCTGGTGGTCTTGTACGCGCACCACACCCAAGCCCACCACCAGGGCCAAGCCCACCACCCACAAAGGTCCACGGCCCATGGGGGGCCACTGGCCATAACGCCCCAGCAACACGGCCATCACCACCACCGCGCTGAGCACCAGGCCCACCGACAGCTCGTAGTTGCTGTCAAACCCATAAGGTGCAACCACACCGACAAAAAAGCCACCCAAAAAACCACCCACCGACAGCATCAGGTAGTACATGGTGAGGTGTTGGCTGGCAGGTTGCTGTTTGGCCAACTCGCCATGGCAAACCATGCACACCACAAAAAAGGCGCACAGGTTCAGACCCACGGTGGTGGCAATCGGCCACTCGCCAATGCCCAGGGTGGGCAAATAGGCCAGCAGGCCCAAAGCCACCACAAACAAGGGCAGCCACAGGCTACGGCGGTACCAGCCTTGGCCCTCAAAGCACAAGATGAACGACAGCAGATACAAAGCCAAGGGTGCGACCCACAGCATGGGGATGGGCGCGATGTTCTCGGTCAAAAAACTGGTGTCGGCGACCATCAATATGGACGGGCAGGCGGCCAAGGCCACCCACAAGCCGCGCTGGCCCCAAGACACACTGGCCCCGTCGGTGGTGCCTGCATCGGTCCCAGCGGACTGCTCGCTACGGGCTGGCACGCCATGGCCCCGGCCACGCCAGGCCAAGTAAGCGCAAGCCGCGACAAAACACAAAAACAAGCCCGACCACGCCCACGACTGCGCCCGCGTGGGCAGCAGCGGCTCGACCGCCAGGGGGTAGGCCAGCAAGGCCAACATGGAGCCCAAATTGGACAGGGCAAACAAGCGGTACGGCACCAGACCGGTCTGCTCGCGGGCAAACCAGGCTTGCACCAAGGGGCCGGTGGTGGACAGCACAAAATAAGGCAAGCCGATTGAGGCGGTCAACAAACCCAAGATGCGCAAGGTGGGGTTTTCAGCGCCATCGGGCTTCCAGGCTTCACTGGGGGTGATGGGCAACAACCACAAACACGCCAGCAGCAACACCACATGCAAAGCGCTTTGCCGTGTCGGTGTGAGGTGGCGCACCAACCAGTGGGTGTAAAGGTAGCCGAGCAACAGAAGCGATTGGAAAAACAGCATGCAAGTGGTCCACACCGAGGCCGAGCCGCCAAACCAAGGCAAGATCATCTTGCCCATCAAGGGCTGCACTTGAAAGAGCAAAAACGCGCTCAAAAAAATGGTCAGCGCATAGGCCAAAACGGGGGCGCGGGTTGCAGTATTCATCCAGTCCTTGGGGGCTTGTCGGTGTTTAAAAAAGGTTCAGGCGTCGGTGCTCACCGGCACACGGGCGGCCAGGGCGCACATCAACTCATAGCCAATGGTGCCCGCCGCCGCAGCAGGTTCGTCGATGGGCAGCACCGCACCGCTCGCGTCTTGGCCCCACAGGGTGACCGCCGTGCCCACTTGGGGGCTGGCACCGGCTTGAATCACGGGCTCGAGATCCACCGCGATCATGTCCATGCTCACCCGCCCCAAGGTGCGGGTGGGCACGCCACCCACCAGCACCGGCGTGCCCGTGGGGCACAGGCGCGGATAGCCATCGGCGTAACCACAGGCCACCACGCCCATGCGTTGCGGGGCGGTGGCCCGATAGGTCGAGGCATAGCCCACGCTGTCACCGGCGGCCAAGGTTTGCAGGCCAATGAGCTGGCTGCGCAGGCTCATGGTGGGGCGCAAGCCCCAGTGCGCCACCAGGTTTTGCGGGTGGTCGGGCGAGCTGCCATACAGGGCAATGCCGGGGCGCACCCAGTCGGCCATCACACTGGCGTCCTGGTGGTGGCGCAGCAAAGCGGCGCTGTTGGCCAGGCTGCGCTCGCCAGGCAGGTCTTGGCAATGCTCGGCAAACACGGCGGTTTGGTGGGCAATGCCGCGCTCGCCATCGGCGTCGCTGAAGTGGGTCATGAGCGACACCTCGTCGACCTGGGGCAAGGCGTTCAAGCGGCTCCAGGCGGCACGAAAGCGGCCCGGGGCAAAGCCCAAGCGGTTCATGCCCGAATTCATTTTCAAAAACACCCGTTGGGGCACTTGGGTTTTGTGGCGGCTGAGCATGTCAATTTGCGCGTCGCAATGCACGGTGTGCCACAGGTCCAGGCGCGAGCACAGTTCAAGGTCGCGCGGCTCAAACACACCTTCGAGCAGCAAAATGGGCCCGCGCCAGCCCAGGTCGCGCACGCGCTGGGCTTCGTCCAAGTCCAGCAAGGCAAAGCCGTCGGCCCCGCGCAAGCCCTCAAACACCCGCTCGATGCCATGGCCGTAGGCATTGGCCTTGACCACCGCCCACACCCGCGCGTCTTGCGCGCGCGCGCGCAGCACAGCGAGGTTGTGCTTTAACGCGTCAAGGTGGATGGTGGCGTGGATGGGACGGGGCATGGCGGAGGCATTGTCGCAGGCGCATGTTATAAACCGGCATTCAACCACGGTGCTCAAAATAACAACATCCCGTGCCGCGCTGAACTGGCGCTGACACACCCATCACAAGCCGCGATGCACCTCCCCACAACTCCCATTGATTGTTTGGCATGAAGCGCGGTTTTTACACCATCATGGCGGCGCAGTTTTTCAGCTCGCTGGCCGACAACGCCTTGTTTGTGGCGGCTGTGGAGCTGATCAAGGCATCTGGCGGTGCCGAATGGCAACGCGCCGCCTTGGTGCCCATGTTTGCCTTGTTTTACGTGGTGCTCGCGCCGTTTGTGGGGGCGTTTGCCGACTCGCGGCCCAAGGGCGATGTGATGTTTGTCAGCAACGCCATCAAGGTGGTGGGTTGCTTGATGATGCTGTTTGGCTCCCACCCTTTGATGGCCTATGCCATCGTCGGCTTGGGTGCAGCCGCTTATTCACCCGCTAAATATGGCATCTTGACCGAACTGCTGCCCGCCTCGATGCTGGTCAAGGCCAATGGCTGGATTGAGGGGCTGACCATTGCCTCGATCATTTTGGGCGTGCTGGTGGGCGGCCAACTGGTGGGGCCGCATGTGTCGGGCTGGTTGCTGACCCTGGACTTTCCGCTGATCGACACCGGTGTGGACACCGCGCCCGAAGCAGCCATTTGCGTCCTGGTGTTCATTTACGCCCTGGCCGCTTGGTTCAACACCCGCATCCCGCACACCGGCGTGGACATGATTCCCCTGCGCAGCGACTCCAGCCACAGCTTGGCCTACAACCTGGCCGCCTTGGTGCCCGACTTTTGGCGCTGCAACCTGCTGCTGTGGCGCGACAAGTTGGGCCAAATCTCCTTGTCCACCACCACCTTGTTTTGGGGCGTGAGCGGCAACCTGCGCTACATCGTGCTGGCCTGGAGCGCGGCGGCGCTGGGTTACACCACCACCCAGGCCTCGGGGCTGGTCGGTGTGGTGGCGATTGGCACGGCCGTGGGCGCGGTGATCGCGTCCATGCGCATGAAGCTGCACCACGCCACCCGCGTCATGCCCCTGGGCATTGCCATGGGCGTGGTGGTGCTGGGCATGAACTTCATTGACAACGTCTGGGTGGCCGCGCCGTTTTTGATCATGCTGGGTGGGTTGGGCGGCTTTTTGGTGGTGCCGATGAACGCCTTGCTGCAACACCGAGGCCACAGCCTGATGGGCGCGGGCCGCTCCATCGCGGTGCAAAACTTCAACGAACAAGCCTGCATTTTGGCGCTGGGCTTTTTGTACACCTTCTCCACCGGCATGGGCCTGAGTGCATTTGGTGCCATCACCGGCTTTGGCCTGATCGTGGCCGGCAACATGTGGCTCATTCAACGCTGGCACACGTCCAACACCGTGCACCACGCCGCCGAAGTCGATCGGCTGATGAAAATCGCCCGCGACGACCACTCACACGGCTAACCCCCCACCCATGCACGCCCGCCCCATTTGGCCCGTCATGGGCCTGCTGCTCAACGCCCTGGTCTGGGGCTTGTCGTGGTGGCCCTTGCGCGAAATGCAGGCCCTGGGCTTGCACCCGCTGTGGTCGAGTGGGCTGATTTTTGGCTTGGCCTTGGTGGTGCTGAGCTTTTGGAAACCCGCCGCTTGGCCACAGCTGCTCCACACCCCGGCGCTGTGGACGCTGATGATTGCCGCCGGTTTGACCAATGTGGGCTTCAACTGGGCGGTGGCCACCGGCGACGTGGTGCGGGTGGTGCTGCTGTTTTATGTGATGCCGGCGTGGTCCATCCCCATCGCTTGGTGGGTGCTGGGCGAGCGCCCCACCCGCGGCGCTTTGTGGCGTTTGGCCCTGGCCCTGGTGGGCGTGGCGCTGGTGCTCAAAACCCCCGAGACGCCTTGGCCCTGGCCCGAAAGCGCGTCCGACTACCTGGCCCTCATGGGCGGGGCCAGCTTTGCCTGGACCAATGCGCTGCTGCGCCGCCACCACGACACCCCGTCTGGGGCGCGCATGATCGCCATGTTTGCCGGCGGCACCGCGCTGTCCATCGGTTTGGCCTTGGTGTGGGTGGGCTTGGGCCAAACCCAGATGCCCCCCGACCTGTCGTGGTGGCCGTATGCCCTGGGCTTGGGGCTCACGTTTTTGGCCTCCAACCTGGCGCTGCAATACGGCGCAGCGCGCCTGAGCGCCCACACCACGGCGCTGGTGATGCTGTCTGAAGTGGTGTTTGCCGCGCTTTCATCGGTGGCGCTGGGCGTGTCTGAGCTGTCGGCCCGCACCCTGATCGGCGGCGGTTTGATCGTGCTGGCCGCCGCCTTGAGCGCTTGGCCCAGCCGGCCTCGGGCCATCACTCCGGTTTGATGCCGGCGGCCTTGGTACAGGTCGTCACACAAAGCTGGACTTAGGCTGGCACACCCACCCACGAAAGCCACCATGTTTGACCTGCACAACCCACTCGATGTGATCGAAAAAGATGTGGTTTACAAAACCGCATCGGGCATGGATTTGCAATGCCGCATCCACATGCCGGCCCGGCCCGGCCCACAACCTTGGCCGATGCTGCTCAATGTGCACGGCGGCGGTTGGAACCGCTTTGACCGCACCCGCGACGGACCGGTCGACCAGCAGCTGGCGGCGCTGGGCATGGTGGTGGCGTCGGTGGACTTTCGCCTCAATGGCCAAGCCCCGCATCCGGCGGCGATGCAAGACATCCACAGTGCCATTGTCTGGCTCAAAGCCCACGCGGCGGACTTTGACGCCACACCCGAAGGCATGGGCGCGTTGGGCTTTTCCAGCGGTGGCCACCAGGTGCTGATGGCCGGCATGCGCCCGCACCATGCAGCCTATGCCAGCGGCGAGGCAGGCCCGCACAACGCTGCACTGGCCTACCTGATTTGCAGCGGTTGCGGCTATGACTTGATCACCGCCATGACTGAAAAGTCGCCTGTGGCGCCGCACAAATACGATCACTTCAATTTGTACGATTATTTTGGTGGGGTTGAAGGCGTGCGCGCTGAAAGCCCACTGCATGTCATCCAAACCCCAGAGGCCTTGGCCACCCCGCCGCTGTTGCTGATCCAAGCCGGCGCCGATGTGCTGCCGGGCTTTACCAATGACAAAGCGGCCGAGTTTGCGCAGCGTTACACCCAACGCGGGGGCCAAGTGGAGCTGGCCATCTTGGCGGGTGCGCCGCACATCTTCATCAACCCCGGCCTGATGCCCGACAGCGAAGCCATGCGCCGAGGCTTGGCCATGCTCAAGGGCTTTATTGCACGCCAATTGGATTACCAAGCGCACCCCTTTGCACCGCCCCGCTGAAGGGTGCGGGCCATTGGGGTCAATGCCAATGGCATTCCCCCCGTTTGGCTGATACATTTTTTTGCCCTGCGCAGTAAACGCCCCTTCACCCCTCCGAGCGAGACAACCATGAAACACCTGATCCGACTCTCCATTGCCAGCCTGTGCACCGCCTTGGTCATGCCCTTGGCCGCCCAAGCCCAAGAAACCACCTTGCGGGTGGTGAGTGGCTTTGCCGAAAACCTGAGCTACGTGATTCGCATGCAGCAAATGTTTGACAAGCTCAACAAAGAGGGCAAGGGCGTTTTGCAAATGAACTTCATCGGCGGCCCGAAGGCGATTCCGCCGTTTGAGGTGGGCAATGCGGTGAAAACTGGCGTGGCCGACATGGCCTTGACCACTGGCGCTTTTTATACCAACCTGATGCCCGAAGCCGACGCGCTGAAGATGGCCCAATTGACCATCACCGAGCAACGCAAAAGCGGCGCTTTCGATTTGATCAACGAGATCTGGTCGAAAAAAGCCAATATGTATTACCTGGGTCGCATGGGCGAGCAGCAGCCCTTCTACCTGTACCTGACCAAGAAAATCGACAAGGCCGATTTGACCGGGTTGAAGTTGCGCATCACCCCGGTATACCGCGACTTTTTCCAGACCATGGGCGCCACCGTGATCACCACCGCACCGGGCGAGGTCTACACCGCCTTGGAGCGTGGCGTGGTCGACGGCTATGGCTGGCCGCTGACAGGCCTGTTCGATCAGAACTGGCAAAAAATGACCAAGTTCCGTGTCGAGCCCGGCTTTTACAACGCCGAGGTGTCGCTGGTGGTCAATTTGGATGTGTGGAAAAAGCTCAACCCCAAGCAGCGCGAGTTGCTGCAAAAACACATGCTCGAACTCGAAGCCGACAACACCGCTTACTGGAAAAAGAACAACGAAGACGAGATCAAGCGCCAGGACCAAGCGGGCATCCAAGCCATCAAATTTGACCCGGCCACCGCCAAGCAATACCTGGACAAAGCCTACGAGTCGGGCTGGGCCGGCGTGCTCAAGAACAGCCCCGAATACGGGCCCAAGCTCAAGCAAGCCCTGACCAAATAAGCCACACCCATGAGTGGACCGATGCCATGCCCCGCATGGCTGGGTGCTTGACGTGCAACAACTCGAAACCTGGTTTGGCCACCTGCTCACCGCTTTGGCGATGGTGGCGGCCGCGCTGTTGCTGGGCATGGTCTTGATCATCAGCGCCGATGTGCTGTTGCGCAATGTGCCCTTGGTGCCAGGAATGATGGGGCTGGACTGGGCGAACCAAGTCTCCGAGAGCATGCTGATGCTCATCACCATGCTGGCCGCGCCGTGGTTGCTGCGCCGCGGCCAGCACATCCGGGTGGACATTGTGTTGCGCGCCATCCCCAAAACAGCGGCGTGGTACACCGAGTGGCTGGCCGATGTGTTGGGGCTGGCGTGTTGCGTGCTGATGATGGTCAACAGTTGGAGCGCGCTGATGGCCAGCTACCGATCGGGCTCACTGGCGATCAAAACCCTGGTCACCCCCGAATGGTGGTCGCTGGCCCCCATGCCGGTGGCGTTTGCCTTGCTGGCGATGGAAATGCTGTTTCGCATGTATCGCTTGTGGCACGCTGACAAAGGGCCGCGCGACGACGCGGTGTCGGCCGCATGAGCTGGGAGCTGGCCGCTTGGTTGTTGCTGGGCGGCTCGACCGTGCTGATTTTTTTGGGCCTGCCCGTGGCCTTTGGCTTTTTGGTCATCAACCTGGTGGGCGCATGGCTGTACCTGGGTGGTGAACCCGGCTTGGTGCAACTGGCCCGCTCCAGCGTGGTGTCGGTGTCGAGCGCGGCGCTCACCCCCATCCCTTTGTTTGTGCTGATGGGCGAGGTGTTGTTCCACACTGGCTTGGCGGTCAAGGTGATCGACGGCATTGAGCGCTTGATCAAAGAGGTGCCCGGCCGCTTGGCGGTGGTCGCGGTGGTGGCGGGCACGGTGTTTTCGGCCATCTCCGGCTCGACCATTGCCACCACGGCGATGCTGGGCAGCTTGATGGTGCCGGTGATGTTGGCGCGCGGCTACCACCCGACCATGGCCACTGGGCCCATCATGGCGATTGGTGCGGTGGACATGCTCATCCCACCATCGGCGCTCACGGTGTTGCTCGGCTCGCTGTCGGGCATCTCCATCTCCAAACTGTTGCTCGGCGGCGTGCTGCCCGGCCTGCTGTTGTCGCTGGCCTTTGTGGCCTACATCATCGTGCGCGCGCGCATGCAACCCAGCTTGGCCCCGATGGGTGAAAGCACGCCCCATCGAGGCTGGGACAAGTACCGCTTGTTCGTGTTTTATGTGCTGCCACTGACGTCGATATTTGTCATCGTCATTGCCTCCATGACCTCGGGCTGGGCCACGCCCACCGAATCGGCCGCCATTGGGGCTTTGGCCACCATGCTGTTTGCCATGGTCTACCGCGCGCTCACCGTCAAGAACTTGGTCGGCGCCTTGCTCGGCACGGTCAGCATCTCCGGCATGATTTTGTTCATCATCGTCGGGGCCACGACCTTTTCGCAAATCCTGTCGTTTTCTGGGGCGAGCAATGGCTTGGTGCAGTGGATCACCGGCCAAGCGCTGGCGCCTTGGGTGGTGGTGGCGGCCATGATGGCCTTGCTGATTTTTTTGGGCATCTTTGTCGACCAAGTGAGCATGATGATGATCACCCTGCCGATCTTCATGCCGGTGGTCACCAGCTTGAACATTGACCTGGTGTGGTTTGGCGTGATGTTCCTCATCTGCATGCAGCTCGGCATGCTGCTGCCGCCGCACGGCATGTTGCTCATGACGATGAAGGGCGTGGCCCCGCCCGAGGTCACCATGGGCCATATTTTCAAAGCGGTCACGCCGTATGTCATCATGAGCATCTTGTTGCTGGTGCTGGTGTTTTGCGTCCCCACTGTGGCGGTGTGGTTGCCCAATTTGATGGACTGACACCCGGCGCTTTGCTGCCACCATGAGCGACCACGCCCATCCCCTCACCCAGGAGTCTTCTATGAATGCCAACGTCAGCGCCTTGCCCCAACGCGAAGGGGTCAAAAACCGGGTCTCCGACCTCGAGTGGGACACCCGCGTGCAACTGGCCGCTTGCTACCGCTTGGCGGCGCATTTTGGCTGGACCGATTTGATCTACACCCACATTTCTGCCGTGGTGCCGGGCAGTGACAACCAGCATTTTTTGCTCAACCCCTTTGGTTGGACGTTTGATGAAATCACCGCCTCCAGTTTGGTCAAGATCGACCTCGAAGGCAACAAGGTCGATGGCTCGCCGCACAAGGTGCACAAGGCCGGCTTTGTGATCCACAGCGCCATCCACCAAGCACGGCCCGACGCGGCCTGTGTGTTCCATTCGCACACGCGGGCGGGCATGGCGGTGTCCATGCTGAAATGCGGCTTGCTGCCTTTGTCGCAACACGCCAATTTGTTTTATGGCCAAGTGGCCTATCACGACTCCGAAGGCTTTTCCATCAACCTTGACGAGCGCACCTCGTTGCAGCGCGACCTGGGCGACAAGTCGGTGATGATTTTGCGCAACCACGGCACCTTGGTGGCGGGCCCCAGCATCCCGATGGCATTCAGCATGATGTCGCACCTGGAAAAAGCCATGCAAGCGCAGATCGATGCCATGGCCACCGGACAAGAGCTGACCACCACGCCACACGCTGTTTCGCAAGCCACGGCCGAGCGCGGCTTCACCAGCCGCACCGTTGCCGAGTACCAAGAAGGCGAGAGCCCCCTGGGCCGCATGGAGTGGCCGGCCATGCTGCGGCTGCTCGACCGCATCGACCCGTCCTACCGCGATTGATGGCCGCTGTGCCCTCTAATGCCTTGGCGCAAGGCGGCCTCAGCGCTCACGCCCATCTCTCGCGGTGGAAGTCGCCATGAGTGTGGTGGTTTGCGCCGTTCCGGAATTGCCCCACCTCGACCCACTGCTGGGCGGTGTGCGCCAGTGGCTGGCCGCTGAACACATCCCACACCACAATCTGCCGAGTGTGCAAGCCCTGCTGGGCGACCCCGAATTGATGGCCCAGGTGCAAGTGGCGGTCGGCTTTGGCACCATGCCGATGACCGCCACGGTGTTTGATGCTGCGCCCCGGCTGCACGCGGTGGTGTCGTGTGTGTCGGGCACCGATGGCTTTGATGTGCCCGCCGCCACGGCGCGCGGCATTGTGGTGGCCCATGCGGCCACGGCCGATAACCAACGCGGCATGGCCGAGGCCGCCGTCATGCTGATGCTCAACTTGGTGCACGACTTGGACGCATCGCGTGATGCCATGCGCCTGGGGCTGCCCCGGCCTTACCCCATGGCAGCGCAATCCCTGTGGGGAAAAACCATCGGTCTGGTGGGTTGGGGCCGCATCAGTGCCATGACCGCCGAGTTGTTGCGCCCTTGGGGCGTTCGCATTTTGGTTCACAGCCGGCGCGAAAACCCCGGCCATCTGCCCGACCATGTGACGCTCACACCGCTGGACCGTTTGATGCGCGAGAGTGATGTGGTGTGTGTGCTGGCCGGCGCCCAAGCCGGAGCGCCGCCCATCGTGACCCGTGCACATTTGGGCCTGCTCAAGCCTTCGGCTTTTTTCCTCAGCTTGGCGCGCGGCTCCACCGTGGACGAGGCAGCGCTCACCGAGTTGCTGTCCCAAAAACGCATCGCCAGTGCAGCACTGGATGTGTTTCAAACCGAACCTTTGGCGGCAAGCTCTGCGCTGCGCGCCCTTGACCACGTGATCTTGACCCCCCACCGCGTTGGCCACACCTTTGAATCTGACCAATCCTTGATCGCTGCCACCACCGCCAATGTGCAAGCCGTGTGGCGCGGTCAAGCGCCGCCTTTGCTGTGCAACCCTACCGCTCTGGCGCTGTGGCCACAACGGCGTGGCCATTCATGAACGCTGGCTTAACGGTTGCCATGGCAAGGCATGCTTGCAACTCGCATCGCTGTTCGTGGCCCATGGGCCACACGCCATGATCTGAAC
>JBEDFU010000135.1:0-4506 GCA_041174965.1 Pseudomonadota bacterium
GCGCCCAGGCTTTGCGCCGCCTCAAAAAACGGCGCGAAGTCGGGGTGGCCAATCGGCTTGCCGTTGATGTTGCTGCCAATTTCCACGCCGGCCATGCCCAGCTCGCCCACCACGCGTTCTAGCTCTTGAATGGCCATGTCCACGTCTTGCAGGGGCACGGCACCCAGGGCAATGAATTGATCGGGCTGCGCGCCCACTTGCGCGGCCAAGCTGTCGTTGAGGTAGCGGATCAAGGACTTCGCGTCATCGGGTTCGAGCCAGTAGGACAGCAGCTCGGGCATCGGCGAGACCACTTGGCGGGTGACGCCGGTTTGGGCCATGTTGCGCGCGCGCTCGTCAAAGTCAAAGCAGCTGGTGGGGATGGTGCGGTAGACCTTGTCTTGGATCATCACATGGCGCTGGCAGCTGGATTCAGCCGGCGCGATGGACGGCCAGGCCACGCCTTTGCGCCCACCCACATACGCCGGAAACGAGGACGGCACCCAGTGGGTGTGGGTGTCGATCAGGCCGCAGTCGCAAATGGGTTGGAGGGTTTTGGGCATGGGATCAGACCGGGTGATAGACCGCGAACACTTTGTTCGAGTTGAAGATGTGGGTTTCGACAAACTCACTCCACTTGAGTTTTGCGCCGAGGGCGTTCATCGCGCCCATCAGGGGCGACCAGTTCAAAATTTCTTGCTGACCGGCGTGTTCAAACTGCGCTGTGCTGCGGCCATGCCAGTAGGCGTAGTCGCCATCGACCAAGGCTTGGTACAAGGCGCGGTCGCTCACTGTGTCGGGGCGCAGGCGGTGGGTGTGATCGCACAAAAAAGCGTGTGACCAACTCGACGAGGCGATCACCGCCACGCGCCAAGGCGAGTCGCGCAAGATGCGGGCAGTGGCTGCGCCCAGGTCCATGCAGCGTGCAGGTGAAGGTGAGGGCGGGTCAAAGTCCAGTGCATCGTTGATGTTGGTCAAAAACCCGCGTGCAGAAATCACCTTGCGGCCATAGCAGTTGATGGGCACGGTCAAGGTGGGGTAGTCCCAGCCTTTGCGGTCGTAGTCCAAATAAAGAATGGCATTGGTGAAGGCGTGGGCCAAGCTGGCGTGGTGCAGGGGTTTGTAGGCATAGGCGACATCAAAACCAGCCTCGATCAAACCGGTGGTCAGGTGCTTGCCCACATCGCGGCGTCCGCGCAAACGGTAATGCACATCGGGGCCTTCGCCCCAGGCATTGGGCTTGCCGCCGTCCATCATGGACGAGCCTTGCGCATGGCGCCAGGGGTACACATCCACGTCGTCGTAAGCGCACACGGTGAAGGGCGGGATGATGTCTTCTTTGAAGTTTTCGTATTGGTCGTCCCCCCAAATCAACACCAAGTCGGGGTTGAAGCGGTCGAGCTCTTCGCGCACGCGCCGGAACTGGGCGACCATGGCCGCGCGGTGCTGGCCTGCGGCGGCGGTGCCCATGTCGTTGGCCCACTCAGTGCGCATCACCTCAGGCCAGTGGGCGGGGTCTTTGGCGCTGTCGGGGATGCCCGGGTCTTTGAGCGTGGTGCGCAAGATGCCCGACATCATGGCGTCGGGGGTGGAAAGGGGTGGGTAGTGCGACAAGCCCAAGCCCAGTATTTCAGCCATGTTTTCTCCTCAATTGGTGGTGGCAGCCCAGCCCTTGGCTCAAGCAGCTTGGTTTTTGCCAAATTGTGACCCATGTGCCCAGACTGAAAAAGGCGGGTGTTTGACCGGATCAAACAGGGGAGATTGGGCACGCTTAAAATCGTCCGCTCATCCCACCAAAGCCGACACCCCCAACCGGCACCTCCACACCCCTCACCTGATAAGGCAGCCCCATGACCCCTGACCTGTTGCTCGACACCCAATCGCTGATGAACACCCGCGCCGATGCGCCGCTGCCCAATCGGCGCTTGGCATTGCAAACCGCGCTGGGCGTAGGCTATGCCACAGCGGCCATGCCCTTGATGGCCCAAACCGCCATCAAAACGCCGACCGATGGTTTGGTGGCCGGTGAGGTGACCATCGATGTCAACGGTTTCAAAATGCCCGCCTACCGCAGTGCACCTGCTGGCAAAACCGGTTTGCCCGTGGTTTTGGTGATTTCTGAAATTTTTGGTGTGCATGAATACATTGCCGACGTCACCCGCCGCTTGGCCCGTGAAGGCTATATGGCGATTGCCCCCGAGTTGTTCATCCGCCAAGGCGACCCCACCAGCTTTGGTGAAATTGCCAAATTGCAAAGCGAGCTGATTGCCAAAGTGCCCGATGCACAGGTGATGGGCGACTTGGACGCTTGCGTGCGTTGGGCCGCTGGCCAAGGCGGCAATGTGGATAAGCTGGCCATCACCGGCTTTTGTTGGGGTGGTCGAATTGTGTGGCTGTACAACGCGCACAACCCCAAGCTCAAAGCCGGTGTGGCCTGGTATGGCCGCTTGGTGGGGCAGTCGACCGCCACCACGCCCAAGCACCCGGTGGAATTGGTGGGCAGCATGCAAGCACCGGTGCTGGGTTTGTACGGCGCGGCCGACACCGGCATTCCGGTCACCACGGTGGACCAAATGAAGGCGGCTTTGCAAACTGCACCCGCTGGGGCCAAAAACTCGCAGTTCGTGGTGTATCCCGACATGCCCCACGCCTTCCATGCCGATTACCGGCCCAGCTACCGCGCCCCAGCCGCGCAAGACGGCTGGCAGCGTTTGTTGGCTTGGCTGAAACAAAACGGCGTGGCTTGAAGCTGTGCCCATGGGGGCGGGACGTCCCCTGCTTTGAAGCCGCCCCAGCGGCGGACCCCACAAGGACAGTTGGTTGAACCTCATCTATATAGTCTTGGGCACCTTGGCCGCAGGCGTGGGCAGCGTGCTGGTGGCCGCCCTGTGCGCCCGGGCCTTGCTGTCGGCCTACACACAGCATTTGCTCAGTTTGGCGGCAGGCGCTTTGCTGGCCACGGCCTTCATGCATTTGCTGCCCGAGGCCTTTGAATCGGGGGCTTCTCCCCACCAGTTGTTCATCACCTTGTTGGTGGGTTTGGTGTTTTTCTTTTTGCTCGACAAGGCCGAGTTGTGGCACCACGGCCATGAGCATGGTCACGCCCACGGCCATGAACATGGCCATGCCCACGACCCTTCGCAAGCCCACCACCACGCCCATGCGCCAGGGGGCGCGGATGGTGAAGTCCAGGGACACAAACCCCACGATGCCCCCCCAACGGGCATGGCCGGGTCTTGGTCGGTGCTGATGGGCGACAGCATCCACGCTTTTGGCGACGGCTTATTGGTGGCCGCCGCCTTTTTGGCCGATGTGCAACTGGGCGTGGCCGCGACCGTGGCGGTTTTGGCCCATGAGGTACCGCACCACATGGGTGATCTGGTGGTGCTGCAACAGGGCCTGGGGCAACCGCGCAGCGCGCTCCTCAAGTTGTGCTTGGCCGGTGGGGTCACGGTGTTGGGCGGCTTGGTCGGTCACAGCCTGATCGCCGGCCATGAAGAATGGCTGCCTTTTTGGCTCACCATGGCCAGCAGCAGCTATATCTATGTGGCCTTGGCCGATTTGATACCGCAGTTGCAAAAGCGCTTGAGCGCCAACGCCACCGTGGCGCAAATTGGCTGGTTGTTTGCTGGCATTGCCCTGGTCACGGCGGTCACCCAGATGGGGCATGTGCACTGAGGCTGTTTCTTCGCTAAGCTTCAGCCGTACCTCGCCATGTCGGCCTTTAAATGGTGTCTGCGGTTTTCTACATCGCCTCAAATTGAACCAACTTGGTGCAAAAGACCCTATAAACGTTCGTACTTTGATCTTTAATGGTGCGCCATAGCCGTCAAATTGCCTAGTATTGGTGCGCCCAAAGTTTGTATTGGTGGCATATTGATTGCATACCAGGAGGGGGACAGGTAGTTGGGCGTACCGCAGGCATTTATCGCGGTGTGATCCCTACAGGTTTTGGCTCAAATTTTTAAACATCACGAATGGAGTTCTCATGAAACGGTTCAGCTTCCCCATCTTCAGCGCCTCTGCGCCTTCGGCCATGACCTTGGCCATTGGCGTGGGCTTGAGCGCCATGAGCTTGGCCGTGCAGGCGCAAGAAAAGGTGTTGCGCATTGCCATGACCGCAGCCGACATTCCCCGCACATTGGGTCAGCCCGATCAAGGTTTTGAGGGCAACCGTTTCACCGGCATCCCGATGTATGACGCATTGACGCAATGGGACTTGTCCAAGGCCAATGCCCCCAGCGTGCTGATCCCTGGCTTGGCCACTTCTTGGGCGGTGAATGCCACCGACAAAACCAAGTGGACTTTCAAACTGCGCCCCGGCGTCAAGTTCCATGACGGTTCCGCCGTCAACGCCGACGCAATTGTCTGGAACGTTCAAAAAGTGTTGGACAAAGATGCCGTTCACTTTGACGCCAGCCAAGTGGGTGTGACCGCTTCCCGCATGCCCACCTTGCGCAGCGCGCGCAAGATCGACGACTTGACCGTTGAGCTGACCACCAGCGAACCCGATGCCTTCTTGCCCTT
>JBEDFU010000136.1:0-2689 GCA_041174965.1 Pseudomonadota bacterium
CGGACATCTCCCAGTTCGACACCCAGCGCACCGGTGGTGACGCGGCCAACACCTACAACCAAGCGTCAGAGGCGGGTTATGCCGCCGTGCTTGACTGCCCCAAACCCACCTTGGCCAAGATCCGAGGCGTGTGCATGGGCGGCGGCCTGGGCTTGGCCCTGAACTGCGATGTGCGCATTTGTGCCGACGATGTGCGCTTTCGCATGCCTGCGGGTCGTTTGGGTCTGGGTTATGCGTTTGACGGCATCAAACGCTTCACCGAAGTGGTGGGCGTGGCCAACACGGCTGACTTGTTTTACAGCGCCCGCATCTTTGGTGCGGCTGACGCCTTGCACATGGGCTTGGTCAAGCAGGTCACCACCGTGGCTGATTTAGACGCCGTGGTCGATGCCTACGCCGCCAATGTGTGTGAAAACGCCCCTTTGACCCTCGCGGCCGCCAAGCGCGCTTTGTTGGAGTTGCGCAAAAACCCCGATCAACGCGATCTGGCCCGTGTCAAAGCCATGGTCGATGCGTGTTTCATGAGCGAAGACTACAAGGAAGGCCGCAAGGCCTTTGCCGAAAAGCGCCCGCCCCAATTCAAAGCCCAGTAAGCCTCTGGCCAGGGTCTGTGCGCCGTATGCCTTGGCATGGCGTGAACATGCGGCCATCATCGCGAACACAGCCATGCAGACCCCCATCAGGCGCAGGGTAAATGCGGCCCAGCCTTTAGAATGAGTCCCTTCTCATGTCTGTACATCCCCTTCGCTTCATCCGCCAAGACATCCAGTCGATGCATGCCTATGCCATCCAACCCTCTGAGGGGATGGTCAAGCTCGATGCGATGGAAAACCCTTTCACCTTGCCCGCGCCTTTACAGGCTTCGCTGGGTCAGCGCTTGGGTGCGGTGGCCGTCAACCGTTACCCCGGTCAGCGCATCGAAGACCTGAAACAAGCCCTGGCCCAGCACATAGATTTGCCCCCCGGTTACGCCTTGATGCTGGGCAACGGCTCGGATGAACTCATTGCATTGCTGGCCATGGCCTGCGACATGCCTGGTGCCACCATCTTGGCCCCTGAGCCCGGCTTTGTCATGTACGCCATGAGCGCGCGCTTGCAAGGCCTGCAATTTGTCGGTGTGCCTTTGGCGGCCAACTTCGCACTGGACGAAGCCGCCATGCAAGCCGCCATTGCCCAGCACCAACCCGCGCTGGTTTATTTGGCCTACCCCAACAACCCCACCGCCAATTTGTGGGACGCGCAGGCGATGCACCGTTTGATCGCCCAGGTGGGCGCCTATGGCGGTTTGGTGGTGGTCGATGAGGCCTACCAGCCTTTTTCCAGCGGCACTTGGTTGGATGAAATCCGCCGCAACCCCAGCGCCCACAGCCATGTGTTGTTGATGCGCACCCTGTCCAAATTTGGTTTGGCCGGTGTGCGCTTGGGCTATATGCTGGCGCCGCAGGCCTTGCTGCAAGAGGTGGACAAATTGCGCCCGCCCTACAACATCAGTGTGCTCAATGCCGAATGTGCGTTGTTTGCCTTGGAGCATGCCGACACCTTTGCTGAGCAAGCCGCCATCATCCGCGCCGAGCGTGCCCGGCTCATTCAAGGCCTGCAAGCGATTGCCGGGGCCACGCCATTTCCCAGCGACGCCAACATGGTGTTGGTGCGTTGGGCCGGTGGCGATGCCCAGGCCCAGGCGGTGTTTGAAGGCCTTAAAGCCCGCAAGGTGCTGGTCAAGAACGTTTCTAAAATGCACCCCCTGCTCAGTGCTTGCCTGCGCTTGACCGTGGGCACCCCCGCAGAAAACACCTTGTTGCTCGATGCCCTGCGCGATTTGGCCAGCGCTTGAATGTTTGACCACCCACGGACACCCCCCACCATGAACCCACGCACCGCCGATGTCAGCCGCGAAACCCGCGAAACCCGCATCCGCGTGAAAGTCAATTTGGACGGCACGGGGCAATCCAACTTGTCCACCGGCATTGGTTTTTTTGACCATATGCTGGACCAAATCGCACGCCATGGTTTGATTGACTTGGACATCCAGGCCGAGGGCGACTTGCACATCGACGGCCACCACACGGTGGAAGACGTGGGCATCACTTTGGGACAAGCCGTGGCGCAAGCGGTGGGCGACAAAAGAGGCATCATGCGCTACGGCCACGCTTATGTGCCGCTGGACGAAGCGCTCAGCCGGGTGGTGGTCGATTTTTCAGGCCGCCCGGGCATTGAAATGCATGTGCCGTTCAAGAGCGGCATGGTCGGCGCGTTTGACACCCAGCTCACTTTTGAGTTTTTCCAAGGCTTTGTGAACCACGCTTTTGTCAGCCTGCACATCGACAACCTCCGCGGTGAAAACGCCCACCACCAGGCCGAAACCGTGTTCAAAGCCTTTGGCCGTGCCTTGCGCGCCGCCTTGCAAATCGACCCGAGGGCTGCCGACCAAATCGCTTCCACCAAAGGCTCGCTGTGACCCCACTGCGCAGCGAAGGCTCATGAAAACCGTGGCCGTGGTGGACTACGGCATGGGCAACCTGCGATCGGTGGCCCAGGCGGTGATGGCGGTGGCCGCAGACAGCGGGCACAGCGTGGTCATCACAGACCAAGCCAGCGTGGTGGACCAAGCGGAACGGGTGGTGCTGCCCGGCCAAGGCGCGATGGGCGACTGCATGCGCGAGTTGGCGCGCTCGGGCCTGATGGCCAG
>JBEDFU010000137.1:0-4672 GCA_041174965.1 Pseudomonadota bacterium
TCATGGGCAAATGTCAGGGGTTGATCATCGCTGGCATGCGCTGGGCTCAGCCACCGATGTAGCTCATCTCGACGCGTTTGAGGCCGCTGCCCGAGGTGCCTTGTTGGGCGCCGCGCAGTTCAGAGTAGCGGTCGTCGCGGCCATGCCAAATTTGCGCAATCGCTGCACTGATTTGCGCATCGCTGGCACCCTGGCGCACCAAGCTGCGCAAGTCGTGCCCCTTTGATGCAAACAGGCACAAGTAGAGTTGCCCTTCGGTGGATAAGCGAGCCCGGTTGCAGTCACCGCAAAAGGCCTGGGTCACACTGCTGATGAAGCCAAGCTCACCCAAGGCGGGGTCGTGCTGGCCGTCCGCGCCGGCATGGCCCCAACGCTGGGCGGTCTCGCCCGGCGCTGTGGCCGACAAGGGCACCAACGCCATCTCGCTTTGCAGCAGTTGGAGCAATTCTTTCGAGGGGACCACTTCATCCATGGCCCAGCCATTGGTTTCGCCCACATCCATGTACTCAATGAAGCGCAACGCCATCCCGCTGCCCAAGAAGTGCCGCGCCATCGGCAGGACTTCACCCACGTTGGTGTGGCGCTTGACCACCATGTTGATCTTGATGCCGCTGGGACGCCCGCTGGCGTCCACCCCCAAGCCGGCTTGAACGGCGGCTTGGATGCCGTCCAACACATCGCTGACCGGAAAGTCCACATCGTTCATTTGGCGAAAAACCGCATCGCTCAACCCGTCCAGGCTGATGGTGATGCGCTTCAAGCCCGCTTGCTTCAAGGCTTGGGCCTTGCGTGCGAGCAAAGAGCCGTTGGTGGTCAGGGTCAGGTCCAGTGGCAAACCATCGGGGGTGCGCAGCTCAGACAGTTGTGCCACCAGCACCTCGATGTGTTTGCGCAGCAATGGCTCACCGCCGGTGAGTCGGATTTTTTGCACCCCGTGGGCGACGAACTGGCGTGCAACCCGGGTGATCTCTTCAAAGCTCAGCAGCGAGGACTGGGGCAAATAGGTGTAACTGTTGTCAAACACCTCTTTGGGCATGCAGTAATTGCAGCGGAAGTTGCAGCGGTCGGTGACGCTGATGCGCAAATCGCGCAAAGGCCGCTGGCGTTGGTCCCGCAGCAGACCCGTCGGCGCGGTCAGCGGCAGGGGCAAATCCCAGGCTGGGCCTTGCTGGCGCTGATCGATCAAAGGAATGGTGCGTGAACCCATGGACTGATTGTGCCCGAGGCAAAAAAAGACCCGCGCAAGCGGGTCTTTGGGAAGCGCAGCAGTTTTACTTGCTGGCTGCAGGGGCGGGCGCAGAAGCCTCAGCCGCAGGTGCCAAAGTGGGCGCTGTGGCGGTGCTGGCCGCTGGTGCCACCACCGCTGGGGGGGTGGTCACATGGGCGGGCGCAGCTTTGGGCGTGTTGCTGCCAGGCAGCATGGGCACGATCAGCAGGGCCACGATGTTGATGATCTTGATCAACGGGTTCACGGCGGGGCCGGCGGTGTCTTTGTAGGGGTCGCCCACGGTGTCACCGGTCACAGCTGCTTTGTGCGCTTCGCTGCCTTTGCCGCCAAAGTGACCATCTTCGATGTACTTTTTGGCGTTGTCCCAAGCGCCGCCGCCGGTGCACATGGAGATGGCCACAAACAGGCCGGTCACGATGGTGCCCATGAGCAAACCACCCAAGGCGGCAGCGCCCAAGGTCAGGCCCACAATGACAGGAACCACCACGGGCAGCAGGGACGGCACCACCATTTCCTTGATGGCCGCAGTGGTCAGCATGTCCACCGCCGCGCTGTAGTCGGGCTTGCGTTTGCCGGCCATGATGTCACCGTCAGCGAATTGGCGGCGCACTTCAACCACCACCGAACCCGCGGCACGGCCCACCGCTTCCATGGCCATGGCACCAAACAGGTAAGGGATCAAGCCACCAATGAACAGGCCCACGATGACCTTCGGATCACTCAAGCTGAAAGCCACTTCCAGACCACGGCTTTCCAAAGAGTGGGTGTAATCGGCAAACAGCACCAGGGCGGCCAAACCGGCCGAACCGATGGCGTAGCCTTTGGTCACGGCCTTGGTGGTGTTGCCCACCGCGTCCAAGGGATCGGTCACGTCACGCACAGACTTGGGCAGCTCGGCCATTTCGGCAATGCCACCAGCGTTGTCGGTGATGGGGCCGTAGGCGTCCAAGGCCACCACGATGCCGGCCATGCTGAGCATGGCGGTGGCGGCGATGGCAATGCCATACAACTCGCCCAGTTGGTAGGCCGACAAAATGCCTGCACACACCATCAGCACCGGCCATGCGGTGGAGCGCATGGACACGCCCAGGCCGGCAATGATGTTGGTGCCGTGGCCGGTGGTGGAAGCTTGGGCAATGTGTTTGACCGGCGGGTATTGGGTGCCGGTGTAGTACTCGGTGACCCACACCAAGGCAGCGGTCAACAGCAAACCGACCGCACAAGCGCCCCACAGGCGCAGTTGGGTGCCAGCACCCAAGGCGTCGTCGGGCATGATGGCCTTGGTGACGAAATAAAACGCCACCAACGACAGCACGCCAGCCACGGCCAAACCCTTGTACAGGGCGGGCATGACGTTTTTCATGCCGGGCGAGGCCTTGACGAAAAAGCAACCAATGATGGAGGCAATGATGGACACGCCGCCCAACACCAAGGGGTAGAGCACCGCTTGCATGGGGGCAGCCGCCACCATCAAGGCACCCAAGACCATGGTGGCAATCAAGGTCACCGCATAGGTTTCGAACAAGTCAGCGGCCATGCCAGCGCAGTCACCGACGTTGTCGCCCACGTTGTCGGCGATCACGGCGGGGTTGCGCGGGTCGTCCTCGGGAATACCGGCTTCGACTTTGCCCACCAAATCGGCGCCAACGTCAGCGCCTTTGGTGAAGATGCCACCACCCAAACGGGCGAAGATGGAGATCAAAGAAGAGCCAAAGGCAAATCCCATCAAGGGATTGAGCAAGGAGGCCAGGCTCTTATCGGGGGTCAGGTTGCCGTTGCCCACCAAAAACCAAAAGAAGCCGCCCACGCCCAGCAGGCCCAAGCCCACCACCAACATGCCGGTGATGGCACCGCCTTTGAAGGCCACGTCCAAAGCCGGGCCGATGCCGTGGGTGGCCGCTTGTGCGGTGCGCACATTGGCCTTGACCGACACATTCATGCCGATGAAGCCACAAGCCCCGGACAGCAGTGCGCCAATGACAAAACCAATGGCGGTTTGCGAGCCCAAAAAGACCCCGATCAAAATGGCCAACACCACACCCACGATGGTGATGGTGCGGTACTGACGCGCCAAATAAGCGGCGGCACCTTGTTGAATGGCCGATGCAATTTCTTGCATGCGGGCATTTCCAGCATCCATGGACAAAATGGAAGCACGGGCCCAAAAGCCGTAAATCACGGCAATGACACCGCAAGCGAGCGCAAAAATGAGCGCTGAGTTGCCAGACATAAAGTCTCCTTAGAGTTTCCCTTGAGTGAGGTGGTCCAACACAATGGCCAGACCACGACCGATGTGTTGCTTCCTCAGACCGATGAAATCCTCGGTGTCCGATTGGCCAACCCGTGGAATGTAAGCGAAGCGCGCCTAGGGTTGACCCTAGACGTGTCGCTTGCAAGTCCAGTGAAAGTAAAATAAGGGTTAATCCGAATAGTGCGTTTTGCGCCGATTTACTTTTTTGTTTTGGAACTTGCATGTCACTCGATAACGTCACCCCTGGCGATCAACTGCCCCACGCTTTCAACGTCATCATTGAAATCCCCATGAACGCCGACCCGGTGAAGTACGAGGTGGACAAGGCCACGGGCGCGATTTTTGTCGACCGCTTCATGAGCACGTCGATGCATTACCCCACCAACTACGGCTATGTGCCCAAAACCATCAGTGGCGATGGCGACCCGGTGGATGTGTTGGTGATCACCCCCGTGCCCTTGATCCCCGGCGTGGTGGTGACTTGTCGGCCCATCGGCATCTTGAAGATGGAAGACGAGGCCGGCATGGACGGCAAGGTGTTGGCCGTCCCGACCGACAAAATCTTGTCCATTTACACCCAATGGCAAAAACCCGAAGACATGAACCCCATGCGCTTGAAAACCATTGCCCATTTCTTTGAGCATTACAAAGACTTGGAGCCTGGCAAGTGGGTCAAAATTTTGGGTTGGGAAGGCCCGCAAGCGGCCATCCAAGAGGTGTTGGACGGTATCGCCAACTACCAAAAAGAACACGGCTTGGCCTGAACCGACCCCGGATTTACTCCATGGCGGCCAGATCGCTCGCTGGTTTGTAGGGCGTGCGCTGGCCCAAGTGCTCCATGTAGTTGTCCACGCCCCGACCTTCGCGCTCTAAAAACTGGCCAATGGCCTGGGCAAAGCGGGTATCGGCCACCCCATGGGCGCTGTGTGTCATCACCGGCATCAAGGCCCGGGCCATTTTGTGTTCACCCTGGGCGCCGCCTTCAAAGCGCTGCACCCCATGTTGCAAGCACCAGATCAAGGGTTGGTAGTAACAAGCCTCAAAGTGCAGGCAGTCCACCCGCTCCAGCGCACCCCAATAGCGGCCGTAGGCCACGCCAGGGCTATCAGTCCCATCGGACAAGCCAATCAGGCTGCAGGCCATGGGCAAACCATTGCGCTCGCCCAACAACAGCAACCAGTTCTCCGGCATGT
>JBEDFU010000138.1:0-5295 GCA_041174965.1 Pseudomonadota bacterium
TCATTCGCATCGCCAAGGCCACGGGGCACGACTTTGTGTTCATCGATGTGCAGCACTCGCTGTTCAACCTGGAAACCATTGGCCACATGGCCCAAGTGGCGCTGGGTTGCGGCATTGCCGCCCAGGTGCGGGTGCGCAGCGTCGATGACCCCAATGTGTCGGTGTACCTGGACAACGGCGTGACGGGCATTGTGTTTCCCGATGTCAACAACGCCGAAGAGGCGCAACGCGCTGTGAACGCCGCCAAGTTCGCCCCGATTGGCAAGCGTTCGGTGTGCGGTGGATACCCGCACTTTGACTACGCCGCTGTGCCGCTGACCCAGAGCGTGCCCGCCTTGAACGATGCCGCCTTGGTGGTGTGCATGATCGAAACCGTGGAGGGTCTGCGCAATGTGGAGGCCATCGCGGCCGTGCCCGGGGTGGACGTGATCCATGTGGGCTCTAACGACTTGCTGGTCAACATGGGCAAGCCCGGTCAGTTTGACGACCCCGAAATCATCGCTGCCCAAGAGCGCGCCATTGCCGCAGCCCAAGCGCATGGCAAGTTTGCGGGCATTGGTGGCAACCGCGACGTGCAGCGCCAAGTCAAGGCCATCCACAAAGGTTGCCTGTATGTGACCACCCAAACCGACATTGGCTTTTTGAGCGCTGCCGCCAACCAGTGGACACGCGGCGTGCGCGAAGCCCTGGGTCAAACCCCGGCTTGAGGCGCTCAATGGCGACAAAAACTCACGACCATCCCGCAGCGCACCCCATGCCTGCGCTGGCCTGCGATTGCCATGTGCATGTGTTTGGCCCTTTTGACCGTTTTCCGCTGTGGGCCGATCGCGCCTACACCCCGGGTGCCGCTTCGATCGAAGACCTGATGGCTTTGCACCAAGGCTTGGGCATCGGTCGGGTGGTGGTGGTGCAGGCCTCGCCGCAAGGCAGCGACAACCGTTGCACCGTGGACGCCTTGCAGCGCATGAACGCCCTGGGCCACGGCGCGCGTGGCGTGGCGGTGATTGACGAGCACACCAGCGACAGCGAACTTCGCGCCATGCACGCCGCTGGCGTGCGTGGCGTGCGGGTCAACTTGGAATCGGCCGGTTTGCACGACCCCCAAGTGGCACGCCGCCTGATGCAAGCCGCCGCTGAGCGCGTGGCCCCCTTGGGTTGGCATGTGCAAACCTACACCACCTTGGATGTGATCGCCTCCCTGCACGACACCTTGATGGCCCTGCCCACCCCCGTGGTGATCGACCATTTTGGCCGCGCCACTGCGGCCAAAGGTGTGGCGCAAGCAGGCTTTGCGGCCTTGCTGTCATTGGTCCAAACGGGCCAAGCCTGGGTCAAGCTTTCAGCCGCGCACCGCATTTCGGACCTGCCTGACTGCGACGACGCCCGCGCCATCGCCCAGGCCTTGATCGCCGCCAATGCCGAGCGCATGCTGTGGGGCACCGACTGGCCCCACCCTGGCGCTTGGCCAGGCGTGCCGCGCCAGCGCGAAGCGATTGAACCGTTTCACCCCATCAACGATGCGCGCGCCTTGCAACGATTGAGTGAATGGACCACCCCCACCCAATGGACGCGCATCTTGGTCGACAACCCGGCGCGTTTGTACAGTTTTTAAGTGGGATGGCCACCCCATAGGAGACACCATGAAAAACATGCCTCAACAACTTTGCGCCCTGCTGGGCGGTCTGCTTTTGAGCACCTGTGTGTGGGCGCAAGGCGCCAGCGGCTACCCCAACAAACCGGTGCGCATCATCGTGCCCGTGGCCGCAGGGGGCAACGTGGACATCGTGGCCCGCGCTGTGGCCCAGGAGTTGAGCAAAGCATGGGGCCAGTCAGTCGTAGTGGAAAACCGCCCCAGCGCCGCATCCATTGTGGGCACGCAGTTGGTGGCCAAAGCCGCGCCAGATGGCTACACCTTGTTGGCGCATTCCAGCACCTTTTTTGCAGCGCCTTTGATTTCGGCCAACGCGGGGTACGACCCGGTGAAAGATTTCACGCCCATCACCCTGACCTGCAAAGCCCCGATGTTCTTGGTCGCTGGCCCCAGCGTGCCCGCGCGCACCGTGGCCGAGTTGGTGGCCTTGGCCAAGTCCAAGCCCGGTGAAATATCCAGCGCCAGCAGCGGCAATGGCTCCACCGGCCACATCGCCACCGAGGTGTTTGCCAGCCGCGCCGGTGTGAAGTTGATGAACGTGTTCTACAAAGGCAACTCGCAAGCCGTGATCGACGTGATCAGCGGCCAAACCAACTTGATCTTTGACCAGGTCAGCACCGCAGCCAGCCATGTGCGCGCGGGCAAAGTGCGTGCTTTGGCGGTGACCAGCACCCACCGCTCGCCCCTGTTCCCCGACATCCCCACCATGGCCGAGGCTGGATACCCCGGCTATGAGGACGTGACACTCAACATGCTGCTGGCCCCGGCCGGAACGCCCAAAGAGATCGTGCAAAAAATCCACGCCGATGTGGCCAAAGCCTTTGCCCAACCCGATTTGGTGGCGCGCTTTGTTGAGCGCAGCATCGAACTCGTGGCCAGCCCCTCACCCGAAGATTTTGGCCAACTCATTCGCTCGGAGGTGGCGCGCCTGGGCAAGGTGGCGCGAGAAGCGGGCATCAAGGCAGAATGATCATCTAAATCCATCCTGACCTGGGAGTCACTGCACGAGAGAGCCATTCAAGGCAAAGGACTGAACCGGGTCGGCCGCAAAATCTTCACGTCTTGCTGGACAAAGCTGCCTCGATTGATGTGCTTAAAGGCTTCCCAGGCTGGGTCGGCCTCCATGGCCGCACGGCACTGCTCGCGCTGGGCCAAGCTGTCGTAGGCCCAAATATGCAGCACTTGGTTGAGCGGGCCAATGTCGGTGACAAAGAAACCCACCAATCGACCCAGGTGTTTTTGCTGCAAAGGCAATGCATGGGTTTCGTAGCGCACCAGGTATTCGTCCATCAAACCATGGGCGACGGTGTAGGTGCGGTGTTCGTAAATCATGGCCGCTGTGGCGCTCAATCGGCGCGGATTTGGGCCTCTTTGAGCCAGGGGAGCCAGCGTTCAAAGTCGGCTTGCAATCGGGTTGCAAAACCTGTGCTGTCCTTGGGGTTGCTGAACCCCGCATCGGCCAACTTGGCCGCCACATCGGCTTGCTGAACCACGTGGTGCAAAGCGGCCTCCAGCCTCTTTTTGGTCTCGGGCGGGGTGCCGGCAGGGACCAGCACGCCATACCAATTGGTCATTTGCAAAGCGGGCATGCCGGCCTCTGCAGCGGTGGGGATGTCGGGCAACTGCGGCGAGCGTTTGGTGTCAAACACCACCACGCCTTTGATGCGCCCGTCGCGTATGTAAGGGCGCAACACCGGCACATCGGCATTGACCAAGTCGACGGTGCCACCCATCAAATCCACCAAAGCCGGGGCCGCACCCCGATAAGGGATGTGGACCATGGACACATTGGCGGCTTTGGCAAACAACTCGGCCCCAATGTGCATGGTGCCGCCCACGCCGGTGGATCCATAGTTGAGTTTGTTGGGGCCCTTGGCCTTGGCCACCAGTTCATTCAAGGTATTCACCCCCAAGCCGGGGCGCACCACCAGCATGGTTTGCACCTCGCCGAGCAAATAAAGCGGTTCGACATCTTTGCGCGGGTTGTAGGGCAAGTTGGGGGTGATGCCTGCGGTGATCACCAAACTCGAGGTCGTCAGCAACAAGGTGTTGCCATCGGCCGGTGACTTGACCGCAGCCCCCACACCAATCACCCCACCCGCGCCACCGCGGTTGTCAATGACCACGGTTTTGCCCATTTGGGCGGCCAAGGGTTGGGCAATGGTGCGGGCAATTTGGTCGGCGGGCCCGCCCGCGGCAAAGGGCACGATGATGCGGATGGTGTCGCCGCTTTGGGCCTGAACCCCTGTGACCCACAGGAAAGCTGTGCTCACTGCAACGCGCAAAAACTGATGCATGGTGTGTCCCCTTTGTGATGCTGACCCGAGAGCGGGGCGGGCCTTCGCCCCATGGTGTTATGACCTGATATCAGGCCGCAGTATCACTTGTATTTCGTGGTTGCCAGGGTCGCCATGTCGACACCGGCCTCGATGTCTTTCTTTTGCCGGTTGTCGCCCATGTCGATTTTTTGCGCTTGGGCCAGCACCTCTGCGGCACGGGCAAAGGGCACAAAGACCACGCCCGCCTCGTCGGCCAGCACCAGGTCTCCGGCTTGCACCCGCTGCCCCGCAATCCGGACTTCACCATTGATTTCAATGGTTTGCAAGCGCCATTTGCCCGTGATCGGGGTGATCCCGCGCGACCAAATGGGAAAGCCCAGGTTGCGCGATGCGCTGGGGTCGCGGTAAGACCCCTCAATGATGGCCCCCGCACATCCCGAGCGGTGCGCCAAGGTGGCAGATTGCCCGCCCATGTTAGAGACGCCGGTCAAGCCCTCGATCACCACCACATCGCCAGGTTCGGACAAGTTGTAGCCCTCATGCTCGCCCATGCGCCCGCGACCCGACAAGGCGCTCAAGTGGTCGCACTCTTGTTGTTCGATGTTGCGCACGGTCACCGCCTGTCCCACCAAACGCGCCTGCGGCAAATTGGGCGCCAGGGCAGACGCGGGCACAGCCCCGCGCAAACCCAGGTTGTCCATGGCGTCCGAGACGGTGCAGGTCAGGTCTTCGATTTGCGCAAAGGCCGCCAAGACGGTGGCCGGCAAGCGCGGAATGGTCATGGACCGGATGGCCTCCAGGGGCACGCGGCCAGTGGGTTTTTTAGGTGCGGTCACTGATCCAGCCAGTCGCAGATGGGTTTCCATTGCAGCAAATCTTTGTCGACCTTGGAGGGGGCAATGTCAAACATCGACAAACCATGGGCGGCCAAGTGCACGTAGTACTGGGTGTCGCGCAAGTAGCTGATCACCGGGATGTCCAGGGTGGCGGTGAACTCGCGCAACTTGCCCGCTGAAATGGTGCGCGGGTCCACCCGCATGCCAATGATGCCCAAGGCCGTTTGCTGTTCTTTGGCCAAGACCCGCAGTTTTTTCAAAAACTCGTGGGTGGCGAACATGTCAAACACGCTGGACTGCAAGGGCACCAAAACTTTGTCGGCCTTGGAGATGAGGTTTTTCAAACGCCAGCCATCCACCCCACCGGCGGTATCCACCACGACATGGGTGGTGCCCTTGGGTGGCTTGGCATTGATGACCAGGTCGGCCTGCAAATCCCAGGTCCGGATTTTGGGCAGGGTGTCGGGGCGCAGGGTCAGCCAATGGCGCGAGGACTGTTGGGCATCGGTGTCGCCCAACATGACCTGGC
>JBEDFU010000139.1:0-3296 GCA_041174965.1 Pseudomonadota bacterium
TCATCGTCAGCGCCGCCCGCACCCCCATGGGCAGTTTCCAAGGCGACTTTTCAGCCCTCGCCGCCCACGACCTGGGGGGCGCGGCCATTGCCGCCGCTGTGCAACGCGCAGGCATTGCACCCGCATCTGTCACCGAGGTGTTGTTCGGCAACTGCTTGATGGCCGGTCAAGGCCAAGCGCCTGCGCGTCAAGCCGCTTTCAAAGGCGGTTTGCCCCAAAGCGCTGGTGCCGTCACCCTGTCCAAAATGTGCGGCTCGGGCATGCGGGCCGCCATGTTTGCGCACGATATTTTGAGTGCTGGCAGCCAAGACGTGATGGTTGCCGGTGGCATGGAGAGCATGACCAATGCGCCGTACTTGATGCTCAAAGGCCGTGGCGGTTACCGCATGGGCCACGACAAAATTTACGACCACATGATGCTCGACGGCCTGGAAGACGCTTACGAAGCCGGTCGCTCCATGGGCACCTTCGGCGAAGACTGTGCCGCCAAATACAACTTCAGCCGCGACGCCCAAGACCACTTTGCCATGACCAGCGTGGAGCGCGCCAAGGCCGCCACGGCATCGGGCGCTTTCACCGCTGAAATCACCCCCGTCACCGTCAAAGACCGCGCCGGTGAGCGTGTCATCGGCATCGACGAAGGCCCTGGCAAGGTCAAGCTGGACAAAGTCAAAACCTTGAAGCCCGCTTTCAAAAAAGATGGCACCATCACCGCCGCATCCAGTTCATCCATCAACGATGGCGCTGCCGCTTTGGTGATGATGCGCGAAAGCACCGCCAAAAAATTGGGCTGCACACCCTTGGCCCGTGTGGTCAGCCACGCCACGTTTGCGCAAGCCCCCGAGTGGTTCACCACCGCACCCGTGGGCGCCACCCAGCAAGCCTTGGCCCGTGCCGGTTGGAAGGTGAGCGATGTCGATTTGTGGGAAGTGAATGAAGCCTTTGCCGTGGTCCCCATGGCCCTGATGCACGAGCTCCAAGTGCCCCACGACATCGTCAACATCAACGGCGGCGCTTGTGCCTTGGGTCACCCCATTGGGGCTTCGGGTGCGCGCATCATCGTCACCTTGCTCCATGCCCTGAAAGCCAAGGGTTTGAAAAAAGGTTTGGCCACCTTGTGCATTGGCGGCGGCGAAGCCACGGCCATGGCGTTGGAGATGGTCTGACGGGCCCTGCGGCGGGCATCATTCGACCAGCAGTTGTCGCCCGTCGTACAAATTGGCTTGCATGGGCACCACATAGCGGTGCGATTGGGTCAGCACCTGCATCAAGCCCGGTGTGCGGTTGAAGCGGATGGCGTTCTCACAACCTTGAAACGCCACCTGCAATTCGCAAATGCAATCCACCTCTTTTTGGCTGGACATGTGGCCGATGAAAAAGTTTTCGGTTTGCGCCAACAAGTCGGGGTTGATGGTGGTGGGCGATTGGGTGGCGTAGGCAATGCCAATGTGAAACTTTGCGCCTTCTTTGGCAAAGCGCGAATACACGTTGGTCATCAGCGACCCCTGGATCGGAAAAATGTCGTGGGCTTCTTCAAAATAAATTTGGATGTAGCGCCCCGCCAAGCTGTTCAGGTTGAACTTGTGCTCTTGCTCGGCAAAAATGGCCAAGCACATTTTTTGCGCAAAGTAGCGCACCACCCGGTCGGGGGCATTGCTCAGGTCAACGATCACCGTGCGCCCCTCGTCCAGCGCGGACAAAATGTGCTGCGTGAAGTCCTCTGCTATTGGGCTGTGATAAGGCAAGCAACTGCGCAACTGGTAAGGCCCTTGGCCACCCTCGGCGCACAAAAAGCGCATCAAAATGTTTTCTTCGTTGTCAAACACCGGGCGGCCTTGCACCGTCAAATGCGGGTCGTTGGCATAGGTGAGGCGAAAACGCGCCAGCGTGTTCATTTCGAACATCAGGCTGGCCATGGTGTTGGGCACCGCCGGAGCCGGGTGGTTGTGAATGGCCTGGTAGGCCGCTTGGCGCAAGCCCATCGAAAAACCTGGGTTGTAGGGTGTCGCAAAGCCCAGGCTGTCCAACCAGGACTTGAGTTGCTCGGGGTGGTAAGCAAAGCCTGCCGCGTCCAGCACCGCCCACAGCAGCATCACCTTGCGCAGGTGTTTGAGCCGGGTGGCTTCCGATTCATGGGGCACCGGTGCCAGGTCGGCCATGCGGCAGGTCAACACACCGCGCACCGACTCCGATTCAGCGACCACTGGGGGCAGCAACTCCCGCATCACGTCCAGGGTCTGTGCCGGCGTTTGGAAAAAATTAAACCGCAGCAAACGACCATCGGCATTGCCTTGGCGCTCAGTCAAAAAATACGCGATGCAGCGCCCTCGGTTGTGCGAGGCCAAGGTGATTTCGCCTTCGGGCGGGTTGGTGTTGGAGTACTCGCCGCTCACATCGAACAGCAACTGCCCCACGTTTTGGGTGGTGGCGGTGTAGTCCAACATGCCTTGCGCAATGAGTTTGACCACATTCGATTTGCCCAACCGGGTTTTGCCCAGCATGGCGGTGCGTTTGGTCACCATGTCTTTCATGTTGATGCGGGTGTAGATGGGCTGCTGGCCCCAATCGCTTTGTTCGTTGTAGCGCAAACGGCCAAAGTCCATCAGCCCTTGCGGCGGCAGCGTGCCATTCACCAAGCCTTGCAAGACCTTGGGCGACGGTGCGTACACCCGAAATGCCGAGGCGGGTTTGTGCAAACTGATTTGGCTGGTGAAGCCCCAGGGTGCCTCGGGGTTAGGGGCTTGGTTGAAGCTGCCCAAGATGGCGCAACGCAGCACATGGGTATGGCCGTTGGGCAGTGGTGGGTGCGCCACCTCCCAGTCTTCCACCCGCACCACCACCAACTGCTGCACCAGCATGTTCACCGCTTGGCTGGCGTCAGAAGGCGGTTGGCTGGCCTCGGTGGCCAGCAACACCAAAAACTCGTTTTGTGAAATCGGGTGTTGGGCCAAAGCCTCTTCATGGATGTCCAGCCACACCTGGCGAAACTGCAAGTGATGACCCATGCCCATCAAAGGCATTTTTTCCAAATCGGCCGCTGAAAACCGCAAACCTTCATGCACCGGCGTCGCGCGCAAATGGGCCAAGGTGGGTGAGGTGGCGGGCATGCGAATTCAAACCTTCACAAGCGCGACCGCGATGGCGCGTACTGCAACTGGACAACGCACTTTTTGGTCGGTGCAGGAGGAGGGGGCGGGGAAGGTGGAAATTTCGCCCAAGCTTCCAGCCGAAGTTGACCGGGGGGAATATATGGCAGGACTGACGTACTGCCACCGGTAATCAACCCATTCCACAAC
>JBEDFU010000140.1:0-7534 GCA_041174965.1 Pseudomonadota bacterium
CCCTGTGGCTGTGCGCGGCCGGGTGTTGGGCCGGGCTGGGCGCTGCGGTGGCGCAAACCACGGGCCCGGTCGGCGCCAGTGCCCCGGCGCCAGCCTCGGCCAGCGGACCCGCAGGCGCTGCCTGCCCGCGCCTGCTGCGCCACACCCACGATCGGCTGCAAGACGAAAAGCCCCAATCCCTGTGCCAATACACCGGCCAGGTGGTGGTGGTGGTCAACACCGCCAGTTTTTGCGGCTTCACCCCGCAGTACAAGGGCTTGGAAGATTTGTATGCCCGCTACAAAGGGCGCGGTTTGGTGGTGCTGGGCTTTCCCTCCAACGACTTTTCCCAAGAACCGGATTCGAACCAAAAGATCGCCGACTTTTGCGAAAACACCTTCGGGGTGAAGTTCCCCATGTTCACCAAAACCAGCGTCACCGGCAACCAAGCCGTGCCTTTGTTCAAACAACTCGCCGAGCTGACCGGCACCCGCCCGCGCTGGAACTTCTATAAATATGTGATCGCCCGCGATGGCACCCATGCGGTCGCCTTCAGCAGCATGACCAGCCCCCAAGACAAAAGCTTTGTTGCCGAAGTGGAAAAGCAACTGAACGTCAAGTTACCCTGACACTTTTTGTCAAAATCCTTACACTGCGGGCCCATGTGCCCGATCGAACTTTCTTTTTGAACACCGAATGAAAATTGCCATTGTTGGTTCAGGCATTGCCGGTTTGGCTGCGGCCCACGCCTTGCATGGCCATGCCCAGATCAGCCTGTTGGAGGCGGGTGACTACTTTGGCGGACACACCCACACCGTGGACGTCACCTTGCCCAGCGGCGGCCAGCCGACCACCCACGGCGTGGACACCGGGTTTTTGGTGTTCAACGAGCGCACCTACCCGGGGCTGATCGCCTTGCTGGCCGATTTGGGCGTGCCCAGCGCGGCGTCGGACATGTCGTTTTCGGTGCAAGTGCCGCGCCCCGATGGGTCGCCCGGTTTGGAGTGGAACGGGGCCACCCTCAACACCGTGTTTGCCCAGCGCAGCAACTTGCTGCGCCCGCGCTTTTGGGCCATGTTGCGCGATGTGCTGCGCTTCAACACCCTGGCCAGCAGCCTGGCCGAGCAAGGCAAAGATGCCGAGTTGCAACAACCCTTGGAAGATTTTTTGGCTGCGCACCAGTTTGGCCCGGTGTTTCGCGACTGGTATTTGCTGCCGATGTTGGGCTGCATTTGGAGCTGCCCCACCGATCAAATGCTGCGCTTTCCGGTGGCCACCTTGATCCGCTTTTGCCACAACCATGGCCTGATCCAGGTCAACAACCGCCCGCGCTGGCACACCGTGCGCGGCGGGGCGCGCCAATATGTGGCGCGCATCACCGAGCGCATCGACGACAAGCGCTTGCGCACACCGGTGCGGCGCATCGAGCGCACCGCGGCGGGGGTGCGGGTGTTCACCGACAACGGCCCCGAAGCCTTTGACCATGTGGTGCTGGCCTGCCATGCCGACCAAGCCCTGGCCTTGCTGGCCCAACCCAGCTTGGAAGAAGCCACCACCTTGGCGGCCATTCGCAGCCAGCCCAATGAAGCAGTGTTGCACACCGATGCCTCGGTGATGCCCCAGCGCAAACTGGCCTGGGCGGCCTGGAACTATGAGCGCAGCACCGAGACCGCGCGCGAACAGCAACAGGTGTGCTTGCACTACTGGATCAACCAATTGCAGCCCTTGCCGTTTGACCAAGCGGTGATCGTCTCGCTCAACCCCTTGCGCGAGATCGACCCCTCCCAGGTGCTGGGCCGTTACGCCTACGACCACCCGGTGTTTGACCTGGCCGCCATCGCGGCGCAGCGCCACATGGCGGCCTTGCAAGGCCAACAACGCACCTGGTATGCCGGTGCATGGCTGGGTTATGGCTTTCACGAAGACGGCTTGCGCGCCGGGCAAGCCGCGGCGCGCGGCATCTTGAACACGGGCATGGCCGGGCACCGTTCATGAGCCACGCCTGGATGCCCCGCGCGCCGATCGGGCCTCTGCTGGGGTTTGGCCAGGTGCGCCATGCGCGCTTGAAGCCCCAAGCCCATGCCTTTGCCTACCCCACTTACTTTTTGATGCTGCCCATGCGGCATCTGCAAGCCCATGGCGGTGGTGCTTTGGCGCTGAACCGGCGCGCCGCGCTGAGCTTTCACGACGCCGACCACGGCGACGGCCGCAGCGCCGCTGATGGCGGGTCCTTGGCCTGGCTGCTCGAATTGCTGGCGCGCGAAGGCATCGACGACGCCGATGGCGAGGTCTGGCTGCACTGCTACCCCAGGGTGCTGGGCTATGCCTTCAAGCCCGTGAGTTTTTGGTATTGCCACCGCCGTGACCACAGCCTGCGTGCCATCGTGGTGGAAGTGAACAACACCTTTGGCGAGCGCCATTGCTATTTGCTGCCCACGCCGCAGTGGGGGGTGGAGCACACCGCGTCCAAGGTGTTTCATGTGTCGCCGTTTTGCCACATCGAAGGCGTTTACCGTTTTCGCTTCATGCGCACCCAGCGCGATGCGGGCGAGCGCACCGTGGTGCGCATCGACCACGACGACGCATCAGGCCCGCTGCTGCAAACCAGCGTCAGCGGGGACCTGGTGCCGGTGAGCGCGCACAGCCTTCGGCGCGCCGTGTGGCGCTACCCCTTGATGACCTGGGGCGTGATCACCCGCATCCACTGGCAGGCCTTGAAGCTGTGGTGGCAGCGCATCCCGTATGTGCCCAAACCGCATCGCCCGTCTGAATTTGTCACCCGTTGAGCTGAGCTGAAACGATGAACACCTCCACCGCGCCGCAGCACCGCCTGCCCACCGACATGCCCTTGGCCTCACGCCGGGTGTTGCCCTTGCTGCAAAAACTCCAACACGGCCGCTTGCACCTGCGCCTGCCCGATGGCAGCGAGTCGGTGTACGGCCACAGCGAACACCCCAGCGCCAGCCTGGTGGTGCACGACTGGGGGGTGTTTGCCGCCGCCATGCGCAGCGGCGACATTGGCTTTGCGGAGTCGTTCATCGCCGGCGAATGGGAAACCCCCGATTTGTGCGCCCTGTTGCGCGTGTTCATTGCCAACCGCAACGCGCTGGAGGCCGTGATTTACGGCCGCTGGTGGGGCCAGTTGGCGCACCGCTTGCGCCATTGGCTCAACCGCAACACGCGCACCAACAGCCGCAAAAACATCCATGCCCACTACGACCTGGGCAATGCCTTCTACAGCCTGTGGTTGGACGAGACCATGAACTACTCGTCGGCCTGGTTCGATGGCAACCCCATGCTGCCCATGGCCCAAGCGCAAGACGCCAAAGTGCGCCGGGCGCTGCGCATGGTCAACCTCACACCGGGACACAACCAACGCTTGCTCGAAATCGGCTGCGGCTGGGGCGCACTGGCCGAAATATCCACCCGCGAATGGGGCGTGGATTTCACCGGCGTCACCCTCAGCGAGCAACAACTCGCGCATGCCCAAAAGCGCCTGGGTGATCAGGGTTTGGGGGCGCAGGCGCAATTTCGCTTGCAAGACTACCGCGACATCAACGACGCCCCCTTCGATGCCATTTGCTCGATCGAGATGATCGAGGCGGTGGGCCAAGCCTACTGGCCCACCTATTTTGAAACCGTGGCGCGTTTGCTCAAACCCGGCGGCCGCGCCTGCATCCAAAGCATTGTGATCGCCGACAGCTACTTTGATCGCTATGTGCGCGGCACCGACTTCATCCAGCAATACATCTTCCCTGGTGGTTGCTTGCCGTCTCCCAGCGCGTTTCGCCAACAAGCCCAAGCGGCGGGCCTGCGGGTGGTCGACGAGTTTGCGTTTGGTGTGGACTATGCCCACACCTTGCGCATGTGGCGCGAGCGCTTCATGCAGGTCAAGTCGCAGGTGCTGGCCTTGGGCTTTGACGAGCGCTTTGTGCGCATTTGGCAGTTTTACTTGGCGTACTGCGAAGCCGCCTTCATGGAAGCCAACACCGACGTGGTGCAGTACACCTTGCTCAAGCCATGAACGGGCGGCGCCGAGCCTTGGCTTGGGCCGCCCTGTGCGCCGCAGGGTGTGCGCTTGCACCCGTGCAAGCAGGCCCGCCCAGCCCATCAGGGCCACGCCCATCCAGCGCCAGCGCAGACCGTGGTTTGGCCCCCAGCGCGGCTTTGTCCGCCGGGCTGGCGCGCTGGTTGGGCGCCCCCAAGTTGTTGGGCCAAGCCGACTTTCGCTACTTTGGTTTTGCGGTGTACCAGGCCCAGCTGTGGGTGGGTCCCGGCCTGGGCGATCCCGCCCAGGGGTGGCCGCAACAGCCGGTGGTGCTGTCGCTGCGCTACCAACGCGCCTTGCAAGGGCCGTCGATTGCCCAGCGCAGCATCGAGGAGATGCGCCGCCACCCCTTAATGCCCGAGGGCGCCGCTGCGGCCTGGCTGGCGCAGTTGCAAACCCTGCTCAGCGATGTGCGCGAGGGCGAGCGCTTGATCGGGGTGTACCACCCCACCCAAGGCCTGCAAATGTGGCATGAGGGTACCGAGTTGCGCGCCCTGGGCGCCACCCCCGACACCTTGCTGGCGCGGGTTTTCATGGGCATTTGGCTGGACCCCAGCACCTCCGCACCCGAGTTGCGCCAACACCTGTTGGGCCTGAACCGGCCATGAACACCGCCGCCCCGGCGCTGCGCTGGCCAGCATTGCTGCGCCTGGGGGCGATGGGGTTTCCGCTGGCCTTTGTCGCCCTGCCCTTGTATGTGGTGCTGCCCCACCACTATGCCCTCACCTATCAGTTGCCCCTGGCCTGGATTGGCAGCTTGTTGCTGGCCGCGCGCTTGGGCGACGCTTTGATCGACCCCTGGCTGGGCCGCTGCACCGATGGCTGGTTTGCGCGCCACAGCCGCGAAGTGCTGGCCTGGTCGCGCCGTTGCGCACTCTTGCTGCTGGTGGGCGTGGGGGTGCTGTTTTTTCCACACCTGTTGCTGCCCAGCCCCGCCTCGCCACAAGGCTTGATGGCGGTGGCGGGCTTGGCCTTGGTGGCCTGCTGCTTGGGCCTGAGTTGCTTGAGCCTGGCGCACCAATCCTGGGGCACCCGCCATGGTGGCGACGAGGCACAGCGCGCCCGCGTGGTGGGCTGGCGCGAAGGCCTGGGGCTGTTGGGCGTGATCAGTGCCAGCGCCTTGAGCGCGGGCGCAGGCGTGGCTGCCATGGTTTGGGCCTTGGCCCTGAGTTTGGCGCTGGCCTTGTGGGCCTGGCACCATGCCCCAACGCCCCCGCGCCTTGACACCAGCGCCGCACCCGAAGACAGCGCAAGCACAGACAGCCGCCACACCGTTGGGCTGGGCCTGGCGGGACCCATGGGCCAGCCCCTGTTTCGCGGCTTGCTGGCGGTGTTTGTGCTCAACGGCATCGCCAGCGCCATCCCCGCCACCTTGGTGCTGTTTTTTGTACAAGACCGGTTGCAAGCCGCCCCCGGCCAGGCGGGTGTGTTTTTGGCTTTGTATTTTTGCGCCGCCGCCGTGTCTGTGCCGCTGTGGTTGGCCGCCGTGCGCCGCTGGGGCCTGGTGACATGTTGGTTGCTGGGCATGGGGCTGGCCATGGCGGTGTTCGTTTGGACCCTGGGCTTGGGCACGGGCGACACCTGGGCGTTTGCGGTGGTCTGCACCCTGTCGGGCCTGGCCTTGGGTGCCGACGTGATTGCCCCAGGGGCCTTGCTCACCGGCGTGGTCGAGCGGCTGGGCCGCTGCCACAGCCAGCCCGGTGTGTACTGGGGTTGGTGGCAGGTCGCGACCAAACTCAACCTGGCCTTGGCCGCAGGACTCACTTTGCCCGCCTTGCAGTGGTGGGGCTACACGCCGGGCCAAACCGACGAAGCGGGTTTGTGGACGCTCAGTTGTGCTTATGGCCTAATGCCTTGCCTGCTCAAAGCCGCTGCCGCTGTTTGCCTGTGGCTTCAACGGCAAAGCCTGCCCACCCATTCCCCGACGGAGAGCCCCCCATGAAGCGACGTTCACTGCTGATCGCAGCCCCTGCCAGCGCCTTGGCCACTTTGGCCGGTTGTGCGGGGCCGCGCATCGAAGAGCTGGCCCAAGAGTTGCCGCGCCTGGACCTGCGCCAGTATTTCAACGGCATGGTCGATGCCTGGGGCATCTTCACCGATCGCAACGGCAAAGTGGTCAAGCGCTTCACTGTGGTGATGGACTGCCGCTGGAGTGGCGAGGAAGGCGTGCTCGACGAGCAATTCATTTACAGCGACGGCACCCGCCAAAGGCGCGTCTGGCGCTTGCGCCATTGGGGCCAGGGGCGCTACAGCGGTCGCGCCGACGATGTGATCGGCGAAGCCCAGGGCCAAACCCAAGGCAATGCGTTTCAATGGGGCTACACCCTGGCCTTGCCGGTCGATGGCCGGGTGTGGGAGGTGCAGTTCGACGATTGGATGTACCTGATGGACGAGCGCGTGATGTTGAACAAAGCGCGCATGAGCAAATGGGGCGTTCACCTGGGCGATGTCACCTTGTCGTTCACCAAGCGGGGCGGGGCATGACACCTGCCCCCCAGCGCAGGGATGCAGTGGCTGGCACCTGCCCCTTCGGCATGGGCCGCATCAGCACCCATGTGTGCAGCAGCGGTATCGACAACTGCATCAAGCTTTGCGGCATGGACATCGCCACGGAGCGCACATGGCTTTGAACCCCACGTTGACATCTTGGCGCGGTCAACGGGTGTGGTTGATTGGCGCCTCCAGCGGCATTGGCCTGGCCTGTGCCCAGGCCTTGCACCAGGCTGGGGCCAGCGTGTGTGTGTCGGCGCGCAAAGCCGCCGCCCTGGACGGGTTTGTGGCCCAACACCCCGGCGCGCGCGCCCTGGCGTTGGACGTGACCGATGCCGATAGCGTGGCCCAAGCCGCCAGCGCCGCCTGGGGCGAACAAGGCCTGGATTGGGTGGTGTATTGCGCCGGCCACTACCAAGCCCACGAGGCCACCGCCTTTGATCTGCCCGACATGCTGCGCCACCAAGATGTGAACTACACCGGCGCGCTGCGCGTGCTCGACGTTTTACTGCCGCGCTTGTTGGCGCAAGGGCATGGGCATGTGAGCCTGGTGTCGAGCGTGGCCGGTTACCGGGGCCTGCCCAAAAGCCTGGCCTATGGGCCAACCAAAGCCGCCCTCACCCATTTGGCCGAGGCCTTGTATTTCGATCTGCACCCGGCGGGCTTGGGGGTCAGCGTGGTCAATCCCGGCTTTGTGCAAACCCCGCTGACGGCGCAAAACGACTTCCACATGCCGGCCCTGATGCAACCCGCCGACGCCGCCCAATGCATGTTGCTAGGCTGGCAGCGCGGCGACTTTGAAATCCACTTTCCCAAGCGCTTCACCCGCTGGATGAAGCTGATGCGCATCTTGCCGTATGCGTGGTACTTCCCGCTGGTGGCCCGCATGACCCGCCCTCGCCCATGAGCACACCCACCACCCCCATGGCAGATGACGTGCCGTCCACGGACCTGGCAGACATTGAGCGCTTTTTTGCTGAGATGACACCCGCTCACTTGACCCGCATGGGCGATGTG
>JBEDFU010000141.1:0-2557 GCA_041174965.1 Pseudomonadota bacterium
CCAGGCGGTAGTTGCCCAAGGTTTGTGCCGCTTGGCGCAAGCCCAAGCGGCGCAACGCGTGGGTGAAGTGCCGGTGGGCGCAGTGGTGGTGCACCAGGGCAGGGTGGTGGGGGCAGGGCACAACAGCCCCATCGGCGACCATGACCCGAGCGCCCACGCCGAAATCAATGCTTTGCGCCAAGCGGCACAAACCTTGGGCAACTACCGCCTGGAAGACTGCACTTTGTATGTGACCTTGGAGCCTTGTGCCATGTGTTGCGGTGCGATGGCCCATGCGCGTTTGGCACGTGTGGTTTATGGCGCGGCAGAGCCCAAAACCGGGGCTGTGACCTCGGTCACGCGTTTGTTTGAGTTGCCCGGCATGCATGCGCCATCGGTCACAGGCGGTGTGATGGCTCAGGCCTGCGGCGAATTGATGCAGTCATTCTTTCGCGAGAAACGAATCATGCAGCAACTGGACAAGCCCCACACCCCTCTGCGCGACGACGCCGTGCGCACACCAGATGCGTCATTCGCTGATTTGCCCGGCTACCCATGGCCCGCTACTTATTTGCCTGACATGCCCGTGCTGAATGGCTTGCGCATGCATTGCCTGGATTTGGGTCCCCAAGATGCCGACATCACCTGGTTATGTTTGCATGGCAACCCCGCGTGGAGTTATCTCTACCGCAAAATGATCCCGGTGTTTTTGTCCGCTGGGCACCGCGTGGTGGCACCCGATATGCCGGGTTTTGGTCGCAGCGACAAGCCCAAAAAGACATCACAGCACCGTTTCGATTGGCATCGGCAGGTCTTGCTGGATGTGGTCGAACAGTTGGATTTACAGCGGGTGGTGTTGGTCGTGCAAGACTGGGGCGGCATTTTGGGGCTGACTTTGCCCATGGCGCAGCCCGAACGCTACCAAGGCTTGCTGGCGATGAACACCACCTTGGCCACTGGTACGCAGCCCTTGAGTGCCGGTTTTGTGGCTTGGCGCCAGATGTGCAACGATAAACCTTTGTATGACGTGGGCCGCTTGATGGGCCGTGGCAACCCCCACCTGAGCCCGGCCGAATGCGCCGCTTACCAAGCGCCTTTTCCCGATGCCGGGCACCGGGCCGCTTTGCGCGCCTTTCCCAATTTGGTCCCGGAACAAGCGCAAGACGAGGGCGCTGAGATGTCGCGCCAAGCCGAGGCTTTTTGGCGTGAGCAATGGACGGGCCGCAGCTTGCTGGTGGTGGGCGAGCAAGACCCGGTGCTAGGCGTGCCGGTGATGCAGTCTTTGCAGCAAACCATTCGCCAAGCGCCGCCTTTGTGGCTGTTGCCGCAAGCCGGGCATTTTGTACAAGAGCACGGTCAAGCCATTGCTGAACGCGCCGTGGCGCATTTTTCTCGTCAGGAGCGTTGAGCCATGGCCCACATCTATGTGTTTTCCCCATCCAGCGCTGTGCGCGACAAAGCGGCTTTTCGGCGTGGGGTTTCGCGCTTGAAAGCCTTGGGGCACGAGGTTGAAGTCGATGCGGCGGCGCTGTCCGCCCACCAGCGCTTCGCTGGGGATGACGAAACCCGTTTGGCCGCCATCACGCGTGCTTCTGTCAGCGGTGCAGACATCGCCATCATTTCGCGGGGCGGTTATGGTTTGACCCGCTTATTGCCGCAGCTGCCCCATAAAGCCATCGCCAAAGCCGTGGCGCAGGGCACCCAGTTTGTGGGGTTCAGTGATTTCTCCGCTTTTCAAGCGGCGCTTTATGCGCGCCAATCGACCCCCACCTGGTCGGGCCCCGATGTGGTGGCCGATTGGGGGCGTGATGAACTCGACGACATCATGCAAGACACCTTTCAAGACCTGGCTTTGGGGCAAAACGAAGGGGCGGGCTGGCGCCTGCCGCTTCGTGACACCCGCGCCATGTCCCACCGCCCAGATGGTGTTTGGGCCAAAAAAGCCACGCTCTGGGGTGGAAACTTATCGGTGCTGACCAGCATGATCGGCACCCCATATTTCCCAGACATTCGCGGTGGCATTTTGTATTTGGAGGATTTGGCAGAGCACCCATACCGCATCGAGCGCATGCTGACCCAGTGGTTGCATGCCGGCATTTTGGCCCGCCAAAAAGCCATTGTGTTGGGCGCCTTCACGCACTATGCCTTGTCCAGCCACGATGCCGGGTTTCAAATCAACACGGTCGTGGACCGTTTGCGCCAGCAGCTCAAGGTACCGGTGCTCACCGGTTTGCCGCATGGCCATGTCGCCACCAAAGTGTGTTTGCCTTTTGGTGCCCAGGCCCAATTGATGGTCCAAGGACGTGATGCTTTATTGCTCTGGACCGATTGATGCATGTACAGATGGATGGCTTGGCATCTCACATCCATTGACCATTGACCCTAAGGAAGCTGCCAGCTTGGCCCATTATTAACAAGCTACGATGTGTATTATGTTAAGTTAATGAGACGGGCTTTAATTTGCGTTTGCTGCGGTAAATCAGCGCATCCGGTGGATTGGTTGATGCAGTCACACCAGACAAAGATTGCTCAGGGTTTGATCGGGAAACGCGCATTCCAACTGGACAGGAATGCGTTG
>JBEDFU010000142.1:0-8514 GCA_041174965.1 Pseudomonadota bacterium
GGGTCAAGAAAAAAGGCGAACACCGTTCGCCTTTGATGGTGTGGGTGGTGGTGGGTGCTGACGGTCTCGAACCGCCGACCTACGCCTTGTAAGGGCGCCGCTCTACCAACTGAGCTAAGCACCCCACCTGTTCTTCAGTTCAAAGCGTCTTTCAACGCCTTGCCCGGACGAAACTTTGGCACCTTGGCAGGCGCGATTTTAATCTCAGCGCCAGTGCGCGGGTTGCGCCCGATTCTGGCTTCGCGATGGCCGACCTCAAACGTGCCAAAGCCCACCAAGGAGACCGAATCGCCTTTTTGCAAAGCTTCCTGCACCGCAGCCAAGGCGGACTCCAGGGCCCGGGTGGCACTGGCTTTGGAAATATCGGCTTTGAGGGCGATATGGTCGATGAGGTCGGATTTGTTCACAGGGTCTTCCTTATGGGTGGTCTATGCCATGGTGGCGAATTCATGCCCTCAGCGCCATCCTCCGGTCCTTCGGTTGTCCTGGGGCTTGGCAGCGGGGCTCAGCGTTGGCTTGTCACAGCGGGCCGAGGCCCACAAAGGGGTCAATCCACTGGCAAGACGTCTGAGGAGGGCGGATTCTAAGCAGGTTTTTCAATTCGCCAAGCAAGAACAAGAAAATTTGATCAGCCTGGATACTTAAGCATTGCCAATCGCCTGGGCGATGGCTTGACCCAGGTCACTGGTGCTGGCTTTGCCGCCCAAGTCAGGCGTGCGTGGGGCACCACTGCCCGGGGCCAAGACCGCTTCAATGGCTCGCAAGATGGCGTCATGGGCAGCCTTGTGGCCCAAGAACTCCAGCATCATGGCGCCGCACCAAATTTGGCCAATGGGGTTGGCGATGTGGCGCCCGGCAATGTCGGGGGCCGACCCATGCACCGGCTCAAACAAAGAGGGGTAGCGCCGCTCCGGGTCCAAATTGGCGCTGGGGGCGATGCCGATGGTGCCGGTACAAGCCGGGCCCAAGTCGCTGAGGATGTCGCCAAACAAGTTGCTGGCCACCACCACATCAAAAAACTCGGGGCGTTGCACAAAGTGCGCGGTCAAGATGTCGATGTGAAACTTGTCCCAATGGATGTCTGGATAGTGTTTGGCCATCTCAACCACCCGCTCGTCCCAATACGGCATGGTGATGGCAATGCCGTTGGACTTGGTGGCGCTGGTGAGGTGTTTTTTCGGTCGTGATTGGGCCAGCTCAAACGCAAACTTCAGCACCCGGTCCACCCCAATGCGCGACATGATGCTCTCTTGCATGACGATTTCGCGCTCGGTGCCCGGGTACATGCGCCCACCCACGCTGGAGTACTCACCTTCGGTGTTCTCGCGCACGATGTACATGTCGATCTCGCCGGGCGCACGGGCACTGCCGTCGCGCCGAACCACCGGCGCAATGATGCCGGGCATCAAGCGCGCTGGGCGCAAATTGATGTACTGGTCAAACTCGCGCCGAAACAACAACAACGAGCCCCACAAAGACACATGGTCGGCAATTTTGTCGGGCCAACCCACGGCGCCAAAGTAAATCGCGTCATGGCCGCCAATCAGGTCCTTCCAGTTGTCGGGCAGCATTTGGCCATGGCGCTCAAAGTAGTCCCAGCTGGAAAAATCAAAGTGGTCAAACTGCAAGCCAATGCCAAAACGCCGGGCTGTGGCTTCCAACACCCGCAAACCTTCGGGCATGACTTCTTTGCCAATGCCGTCCCCGGCGATGACAGCGATGCGGTGTGTGGTCATGACAAAACTCCCTTTGAATCCAATGACAGGTGAACAAGCAACAAAAAGCGCCCCACTTTGGTCGCCAAGCCAGCCAGGTACAGGTTATGCCTCAGCCCGTGGCACGGGTGGCGCCGCCGGGTATTTGACCACCAAGGCCACCCCCAAAACGGTGCACAAGGTGCCCACAATGGTCATGCCGGTGACAGCTTCATCAAACAGCAGCCAAGCCAAAAAGGCTGTGCTGGGCGGCACCAGGTACATCAAGCTGGTGACCGCCGCCGCAGCGCCCCGCTGGATCATCATGTAGAGCAAGGAGCTGGCCCCCAAACTCAAGGCCAACACTGACCACGCCAATGCGCCCACCAATTGGGGAACCCAGTCGATGGCTTCGGTCTCCATCGCCGCCAACGGCAGGGTGACCAGCAAAGCGGCCATCAGTTGAACGGCGCTGGCGGTGCGCACATCGCAAGGGGCCACATGGCGCTTTTGGTACAGGGTGCCGGTGGTGATGCACAGCAATGAGGTGACGGTCAGGCCCAAGGTCCAGGCGCTGACCTCAGCGGTGAGTTGCAATTTTTGCCACACCACCAACACCAAGCCCGCCAGGCCCAAGGCCAAGCCCAGCCATTGGGCCCGCCCCACCCGACTGCCGCGGTGGGCCAACCACACAGCGGTGAGCACCGGTTGTAAACCCACCACCAAGGCCGATAAGCCCGCACCCATGCCTGCTTTGACCGCCAACCAAACGCCTCCCAAATAGCCTGCATGCATCAGCAAGCCGGTGATGGCCAGGTGGCGCCACTGCGCGCTGTCTTGCGGCCAGGCCACGCCGGACCAAGCAATCCAGGCCAAAAAGCAGGCGATGCACAAAGCGTAGCGCCACGCCAAAAAGCCCATGGGCGGTGCATGCGGCATGCCAAACCGGGCAACGATGAAGCCGGTGCTCCAAATCATCACAAACACCACGGGCATGAATTTCACCCACGGTTGGGTGCTGGGGTCTTGCATCAGTTGCCATGCGCCCGAATGATGGGCAAGGCTTTCTTCAGGTAATACATCATGGACCAGACAGTCAGCACCGCCGCCACCCAAATCATCACCTGCCCCACCAAGCGGGTGTCGATCAAGCCTGCGATCCGTCCGTCGTAAAACAAAAAGGGGATGGCCACCATTTGCACCGTGGTTTTGACTTTGCCCAACATGTGCACCGCCACGCTTTTGGAAGCCCCCATCTGGGCCATCCATTCGCGCAACGATGAGATGGCGATTTCACGACCGATGATGATCAAGGCCACAAACACATCGGCACGCCCCAAATGCACCAGCACCAACAGGCAAGCACAGACCAAAAATTTATCGGCCACCGGGTCCAAAAATGCCCCAAAAGCCGAGGTTTGGTTGAGCTTGCGGGCCAGGTAACCATCCAGCCAATCGGTCAAGGCAAACACCACAAACATGACGGTGGCGATCAAATTCGCCACGGGCAGCGTGATGGGCAGATAAAACACCAACAAAATCAAGGGGATCGCGACAATGCGCGTCCAGGTCATGATCATCGGCAGGGTGGAAAACATGGCTCAATCGTAAACAATGCTGGCCATGCCTTGATGGGCTTGGGCGGTCCAACTGGCCAAGGCCCCATCGCTGGGGAAGAACCGAGCGGCCTCACCGAGCTCGATGTCGGCCTGCGCCCGCTCACGCAATAAGCGCAAGCGCACCGGCAAGGCGCGCAAAAATTCGCCCTCGTCGGTGATCACTTTTTGCGGTGGGTGGTCGCGCACCAAACGCTCGATATCGGGCTCCTTGCCATTCACCACCACGCGCAGGTATTTGCCAAAACGGCAGCGGGCCTGCGGCAACCCCCACACCTGTTGCACATTCAAGCGCAAGCCGCCAGAAAAGCGGTCGGGTTGCACCTTGGTCAACACCACGATGAACTCGTCGTCTTTCACCCATTGGCGGCTGGCCTGGTACAGGGCATCGTCCATGCTGGCCTCCATGACGGCCGACTTGTCATCGAGCTTGAACAAGGCCACCTTGCCACGCTGGCCATTGATGGTGCGAAAGTCGCTGACGATGCCGCACAAGATTTGCGGCTCGCGGCTGTCACTGACTTCATCCATGCGGCGTTTGACAAACTGGCGCACCTCGGCTTGCACTTCGTCAAACAAGTGGCCCGACAAAAAGAAACCCAGGGCCACCTTTTCTTCGCTCAAGCGCTGTTTGACGCCCCAAGGGGTGACGGCCACCATGTCAGGCTCACGGGTGCTGGAGCCCAGCGCTTGCGAGTCCGCGCTGTCAAACAAGCCGCCTTGGTGGGCATTGGCTTGGACGCTGGCGGCAAAGTCAAAGGCACGGTCAATGCTGGCCACCAAGCTGGCGCGGTTCAGATCGAGGTCGTCAAATGCGCCCGCCTTGATCAAAGCCTCGACGCTGCGCTTGTTCACACGGGTGCGGTCGATGCGCACACAAAAGTCAAACAAGCTGGTGAATTCGCCACCGGCTTGGCGTGCCGCCACGATGGCCTCGATGGCTTGCTGGCCGGTACCGCGCACCGCCCCCAAGCCATAACGGATCACCGTGTTGGAGACCGGCTCAAACCGATGCCCACCGCGGTTGATGTGCGGTGGCTCAAAGTTCAGCCCCATCTTGACGGCGTCTTCAAACAACACCTTGAGTTTGTCGGTGTTGTCCATCTCCACCGTCATGTTGGCGCAGAAAAACTCCACCGTGTGATGCACCTTGAGCCAGGCCGTGTGATAGGCCAACAGCGAATAGGCGGCGGCATGCGACTTGTTGAAGCCGTAGCCCGCAAAGCTCTCCATCAGGTCGAAAATTTCGTTGGCTTTGGGCTCGGGAATGCCGTTTTTGGCCGCACCGTCGGCAAAAATTTGGCGGTGTTGCGCCATTTCTTCGGCCTTTTTCTTGCCCATGGCACGGCGCAACAAATCGGCGCCACCCAGGGAGTAACCGCCCAATATTTGCGCGGTCTGCATCACCTGCTCTTGGTAGACCATGATGCCGTAGGTTTCGCTCAGCACCGCCTCGACCAGGGGGTGGGGATAGGCCACCTCCTCACGCCCATGCTTGCGCGCCACAAAACTCGGGATCAGGTCCATCGGGCCGGGCCGGTACAAGGCGTTCAGGGCAATCAAGTCTTCCAGGCGCGTGGGCCGGGCGTCGCGCAGCATGCCTTGCATGCCGCGGCTTTCAAACTGGAAAACGGCCTCGGTTTTGCCGTCTGAAAACAACTTGTAGGTGGCGGCGTCGTCGAGCGCAATGTCTTCGTAAGCGAAGTCGCTTTTGGCCGGGTTGCGCTGCACGATCATGCTGCGCGCCAACTCCAAAATGGTCAACGTGGCCAGGCCCAAAAAGTCGAACTTCACCAAACCAGCGGCCTCAACGTCGTCTTTGTCAAACTGCGACACCGCGGCTTGGCTGCCGGGTTGTTGGTAGAGGGGGCAAAAGTCGGTCAATTGGCCCGGCGCAATCAACACCCCACCCGCGTGCATGCCCACGTTGCGGGTCAAGCCCTCGAGTTTTTGGGCCAAGGCCAACAAGGTTTTGACCTCGTCTTCTTTGGCCAAGCGCTCGGCCAAGACCGGCTCAACCTCGAGCGCACCGGCGATGGTGATGTGCTGCCCGGGCTTGTTGGGGATGAGCTTGGAGATGCCATCGCAAAAGGTGTAACTCATGTCGAGCACCCGGCCCACGTCGCGGATGGCGGCGCGCGCCGCCATGGTGCCAAAGGTGGCGATCTGACTCACCGCATCGCGCCCATATTTGCCTTTGACGTAGTCGATCACCCGGTCTCGGTTGAGTTGGCAAAAGTCGATATCAAAGTCGGGCATGGACACCCGGTCGGGGTTCAAAAAACGCTCAAACAGCAGTTTGTATTGCAGCGGGTCCAAGTCGGTGATGTTGAGTGCATAGGCCACCAAAGAGCCAGCCCCAGAGCCCCGCCCCGGCCCCACCGGGCAGCCATTGTTTTTGGCCCAGTTGATGAAGTCGCTCACGATCAAAAAGTAGCCTGGGAAACCCATTTTGACGATGGTGGTGATCTCAAACGCCAAGCGCTCGTCATAGGGCGCGCGTTGGCTTTGGCGCTGTGCCAGGTCCGGAAACAAGCGCTCCAATCGGGCCTGCAAGCCGCTCTCCGAAGCCTGGCGGAAATACGCCTCTTCGGCCATGCCATCGGGCGTTGGGTAAACGGGCAAGCGGGGTTTGCCCAAATCGAGGGTGATGCTGCAGCGTTTGGCGATCTCCACCGCATTGGCCAAGGCCGATGGCACATCGGCAAAGGCCTCTTTCATTTGGGCGCTGGACTTGAAATACTGCTCGCGGGTGAAACGGCGCACCCGGCGCTGGTTGCCCAAAATTTCACCTTCGGAAATGCACACCCGTGCCTCGTGGGCCTCGTGGTCATCAGGCTGCAAATACTGCACCGCATGGGTGGCCACCACCGGCAGCTTCAAGCGGGCGGCCAGTTGCACCGCTTCGCGCACATGCAACTCATCATCCGGGCGGCCACAGCGTTGCAGCTCCAAATAAAAGCGGTGCGGAAACACCGCCGCCCATTGCAAGGCCATGTCGCTGGCGCGCTGGCGGTCGCCTTGCACCAAGGCTTGGCCCACGTCGCCCATTTGCGCGCCCGACAAAGCCAACAAGCCCGCTGAACGCTCTTGCAACCAAGCCAAGCGCATCACCGCTTGGCCCTTGATGGGTTCGTGGGTCCACGCCCGGGACAGCAATTCGCAAAGATTCAAATAACCTTGCTGGTTTTGCACCAAGAGCAGCAAGCGGGCCAAGGGGGCGTCTTCGCGCCCCGTGGCTTGCACCCAAACGTCAGCACCGATCAATGGCTTGACGCCTTTGGCCTGCGCCGCCTTGTAAAACTTGATGGCGCCAAACAAATTGTTCAAATCGGTGATGGCCAGCGCAGGTTGGCCATCGGCGGCAGCGGCTTTCACCACATCATCGACGCGGTTGGTCCCGTCGACGATGGAAAACTCGGTGTGCAAACGCAGATGAACAAACATGCGGGCATTGTAGGTAAGGCCCCAAGAGTGGTCTGCCCTCCTGCGCGGGCCATGGCCCGTCGAGGTCCAGTCGGCGACACCCGCCTGAACACGCACACCCCGACCCGCCAGTCACCCGGCCTCCCTAAAATGGACCGGTGAACCCCATCTTGAACATCTCCGCTTATTTATTCACGCCATTGGCGGCGCCCGAGGTTTGGCGTGAGCGGTGTCGCGACCAAGCAGATGCCCGGCAACTCAAAGGCACCATCTTGCTGGCCCCCGAGGGCATCAATCTGTTTCTAGCTGGCCCTGAAGCGCCAGTGGACGGTTTCATGCAATGGTTGCGTGCGCAAGAGGGCATGGCGGGCCTGGGTGGCAAAAGAAGCTGGTCCGCCGAGCAGCCCTTTGGCAAGCTGCTGGTCAAGGTCAAGCGCGAAATCATCCGCATGAACCACCCCACCATCGCGCCAGCTGAAGGGAGAGCGCCGGCGGTTTCACCCACCGACTTGCAGCGCTGGCTGGCCCAGGGGCATGACGACCAAGGCCGAGCAGTGGTGATGCTCGACACCCGCAATGCGTTTGAGGTGGGACATGGCAAATTTGCCGGTGCCCTGGACTGGGGCTTGGCGAAATTCAGCGAGTTTCCGCAGGCCGCTCAAGACCACTTGGGTGAGCTGCAAGGCAAAACCGTGGTCAGCTATTGCACCGGCGGCATCCGCTGTGAAAAAGCCGCCATCTTCCTGCGCGAGCTGGGTCTGCCAGATGTGTACCAACTCGACGGCGGTATCTTGCAATACTTTGAAGACACCGGCGGCGCTCATTTTGAAGGCGACTGCTTTGTGTTCGACGAGCGTGTCGCCCTGGCACCCGACCTGAGTGCCAAACAAGGTTGAGTGCGCCAGACGTGTAGAAATGCCCGCCCACCCAGTCGGTGAGCGGGCATTGCTTGGGGCTTAAAGTCTTGAGGGCTTCAGCGATCAAGCGCCCATGCGCTGGGCCAAAAGCCGCACACGCTCGCCATAGGCCTTGGCGGTGTCCAAATCACCTTGGGGGATGTCGGCCGCTGGGCTGGTGGGACCGACTTGCGCCATCACGCCGGAATTGGAACCAATGCGGTTGATGTTGCCGTCGTTCATCGCGGGTTGGCCGACCCACACCATGCCGTGCTGCATGGCCAAGGTGATGAAGTACTGGATGGTCGACAGCTTGTCACCGCTGGGGCTGCCAGAAATGGTGAAGCCACCGGCCACTTTGTCCTTCCAAGCCCCGCTGAACCAACGCTTGGAGCTGGCATCGGCAAATTTTTTGAATTGCCACGACACCATGCCCATGTAAGTGGGTGAGCCAAACACAATCGCATCGGCCGCATCCAGCGTGGCCCAATCGGCCTCGCTGATGTTGCCATCGGCATCAATGGCGATGAGTTGGGCCTGGGCCCCATCGGCCACAAATTGCGCCACGCGCTGGGCATGGCCGTAGCCGGAATGGAAAATCACTGCTGTTTTCGTCATGGTCTATCTCCCTTTCAAGGTTAAAAATCAAGATTGCAAATCAAACACCAACACTTCGGCACCTTCAGCTCGGTCCAGCGCCAAGCCACCCTCACCTTGCATCAACAAGGCGTCGCCACAAGACAAGGCGTTGCCGTTGGCATGCACCGACCCGCGAACCACCTGCACATACGCTTTGCGCGCCGGGTCCAACACCATGCGGGCGCTTTGACCGGCTTCAAAACAACCCGCAAACATGCGCGCGTCGGCATGGACCTTCACCGA
>JBEDFU010000143.1:0-6662 GCA_041174965.1 Pseudomonadota bacterium
ATTTCTCGGTGTGGCTTGAGGAAACAAAAGCCTGCGCTGGTCCCCGGCATCACGGCAAACAGCGGTCAATCGGTACGGATCAAAAAAAGGTTTTCGAACTCGCTCAGTCAAGTGGTTCTGAGCAGAACACCGTCTCAATCTGGGGGAAGGCCCTCTGCTAAGGCCGTTTCTTCAAAATCACGCCGCAATCGAATCGAAAAATATCAATCAGGTCAATGAGTTACAAGCGGGGATTTGAAGCATTGAAGATTTGAAAGAATCGTCTGGCGGCCCAAAAGGGATTGTATAAATAACTTGCTCAGGTCAAAAAGCATTGTTTTTTGGTGGGGTCGGGGATTCGAACTGCCCCGCAGCGGTCGGCTTTCGACCCAAAGCGGACATTTAGGAGCGAGCAATTCGGTTCCCAGATGCTTTCTTGATCGTAAAAAAGTCACCTAACTAAGAGAGTCCAAAACTGAATTGAGATCGGTTCCTGAAAAATGCGGATGCGGAGATAGAGCTTCATACGGCAAACCTTGTCGATTAACCCAATGCGTTGTAAAGCCAAACCAAGTCGCACCCAACGCATCCCATGCATTGCTGGATACAAAAAGCACTTCATCTTTGTTGACCGGAATGACTTGTTGAACCAATCCGTAGCTCTCAGGAGAAGTCTTGAAAAGACGAATCGAATCGACAGAAATGAGATGATCTAAAACATCCTCCATCCCTGCGCTCTTGACAGCTGAATTCAGCATATCCACGCTGCCATTTGAAAGAATGGCTGTTGTGAGACCCATGGCTTTTATTTTTTGAAGCACCGCCAAATTTTCTGCAAAGGGCGTGAGGTGCGCATATTGCTGCATCAGTTTTTCAACCTGACCCGAGTCCCGGCTAAGTTTGAGTCTGTCTAGCGTGTACTCCAATGACAAGCGCGTCAGTTCCCAAAATGGACGGAAGTATTGACTACCTGATGCGTTGTGCGGGTCTGACTGAGTGATCAACCGTGTGTATTCAATTTGCTTGTCGCGCCACTTCACCGCGATATCAGCTCCTTTACCGGGGTAAAAATCTTCAGCCAGAACTTGGATGGAGTAGACGTCAAATAATGTGCCATAGGCATCAAATACAACAGCTTTTATTTTCATGAGATTTTTCTCGATTGGGATCAAACCACTGTCTTGGCATCTTGGCCAAACAAAATTGACTTGGCGTTTTGGTCGACGGTAGGTGCTGTGTTGATTGACTTGGCAATCTCATAAGCTCGCTGTGTTCCTGGACGGTGCTTAATCCGTTCAAACCATGACGCAAGGGCTGGGAATTGACTCATTTCCTGGCGCTGACGCTCATGCGGCACGACCCAAGGATAGGCGGCCATGTCAGCGATCGAGTAGTCGCCGCATATGTACTCACGGCCATCTGACAGATGCTTATTCAAGACGCCATACAAGCGGGAAGTCTCTTTGACGTACCGATCGATGGCGTAAGGCAATTGCTCAGGCGCGTACTGCACAAAATGATGGTTTTGACCCGCCATGGGGCCTAAGCCGCCCATCTGCCAAAACAGCCATTGCAAGCATTCATTTCGACCACGCAAATCTTGAGGAATAAACTGTTGAGTCTTGTCTGCCAAGTACAAAAGAATGGCACCTGACTCAAAAATACCAATGGGTTCACCCCCGCCCACTGGTGAGTGATCGACGATCGCAGGTATGCGATTGTTGGGAGAAATCTTCAAAAAGGCGGGAACAAATTGTTCGCCCTTGCTGATGTTGATGGGTTTGATGTTGTAGTCAAGGCCAGACTCTTCCAAGAACAGCGTGACCTTATGGCCGTTTGGCGTGGTCCAGTAGTAAAAGTCAATCATGCTTCATGCCCCTGCGGTTTTGAGACGCTCGTTGGAGGGGAACAGCATTTTTCGTGCGTCCTCATCCACTTCGGTTTTGAAAGCAAACTTGGTCTTCAAGGCTTCAGCGCGTTGAGCCGCTGGGCGTGCGTTGATTTCGTCAAGCAAGCGTTTGACGTGAGGCAGTTTGACCCAAGCATCAGCGCCCAGAACAAATGGTGCAACACGCGCCCAGCCCCAAACCGACATGTCGACAATGGTGTACTCATCGCCCATCATGTAGGGCTGATTTGCCAAGCGGTCATTGATCAGGTGCCAATGACGCCAGGCTTCAAAGTCATAGCGATTCACTGCGTATTCTTTAGGCTCTGGCGCAAAGTGTTTGAAGTGAACGGCTTGACCACAGTAAGGGCCGATACCTGTGGCCACAAACATCAGCCATGAATACATCTCAGCTTTGTTGCTTGGCGTATTTGCAGGCACAAACTTACCCAGCTTTTCAGCCAAATAGAGCAGCATGGCATTGCTGTCAAAAACTCGAATGTCGTCGTCCAGCATGGCCGGCGTCTTGGCGTTGGGGTTGATGGTCTTGAAGGCATCAGCGTGCTGCTCACCTTTGCGCGTGTCCACCGGAATGAGTTCGTAGGGCTCACCGGTTTCTTCCAGATACAACGCAATCTTCAAAGGGTTGGGCGAAGGATGGAAATAAAACTTGATCATGACGGATGCCTTTGTGCGTGTGGATGATTTAAATGAATGCCAGCCAAATACCGAGCGGCAGAAACGCCAGGCTCAACAAGTGTCCGACGATGACGGTGGAAGCCACTTTGTTGGGTTCCACCTGAAATTTGTCAGCGAGCAAGAAATTGAAGACTGCGGGTGGCAAGCATGCAAACAAAATCAAAGCTCCGCGCTCCAGCCCTTGCAAGGGAATCAGCCAAAGGGTCAAAAAGACAGCCGCGACTCTGAGTATCAGGATCAGAACACCTGACTGAACGCCCACCCAAGCGTCTGCAACTTGGCTGCTGGCAAGCCTGGCTCCTAGGGACATCAACATCATCGGAACCAGCACACTGCCAATCATGGTGCAGGATGTTTGAAACCAATCAGGTAGAGACAACTGCAGTTGCGAGCTGGCCACACCCAGCACCGTTGCCCAGACCAGTGGGTTGGCATACACCATGCGCCAGTCAACTTTGCCGCTCATCACGCCAGCGCCCAGCGTGAAATGCAGAATGTTAGAGATCACTAACAGGACCACTGCTGTTGCCATTCCTTCCGATCCATAAGCCAAGGCAATCAAAGGGATGCCAATCGGTCCAACATTGGTGAACATGACACAGGGCAAGAATGCTTGCTGTGTTGCGCCTGAAAATTTCGCCAATGGCCAAGCGATCACTCCGCTCAGAATAATCAATAGGATGGAAGCCCCAGTAAAGGACAGGGCTGAAATCGGGTCAAACGATTTGGCAGACAGCGAAATAAAAATCAACACAGGAAGTGCCACGTCTACAACCAGTTTGTTGGCCCCCCCTAGGTCTGGTTTAGCTCGGCGGCTGTACAGAAAGCCAACCAACACCAGGGAAAAAATGGGGAGCGTGATAGATGCAATTTTTGAAAACATAGATCCTGATTCGGTAGATGCACTCTCAATTCCTTGCATTGTCTTGTACTTGATGCAACAATTCGTACATATAAATTTGCTATTCGTACAAATGGACGCCCCTCGCTTAGATCGACTCACTGCCTTGCTAGAAGGACTCAGCCCAAAAGTTACGCTGACCTCAAAAGCGAACGGGTTTTCGCTAAACATCATCAAGACAGGGACACCTGAGCTTTCCTTGGATAGCTCATCAGCCACTCATCTGGACGCCTTGTCTTTGTTGGCTTGCCCTGCGGAACACTCGCTCTCAAAGACCCTCGAACCCGATCAGCATTGCTTGATGAGTTTTGAAGTTGTTTTTGATGGCCCCATGGGACCGGGCTTATTAGCTGAGCTGTCTCAGCCAATCTCAATCAATATGAAGGACGCCGATCCATCTCTCGTGCAAGTCATGACATTGATTGCCAATGAAATGCAGACTAGTCGTTGTGGCCAACCGCTTTTTATGAACCGGGCAGGCGATATTTTGCTGATCAGTTTGATGCGCCACCTGACATCTCGACCTCAGCAAGACTCAGGACTGTTTGTTGCATTGTCAGATCCACGAATTGCCAGAAGTTTGGTGGCCATGCACACTAAGCCTGCTCACCCTTGGACCTTGGAAATTTTGGCTAACTTGGCAGGTATGTCGCGGACATCGTTTGCCAATTACTTTAAAGACGTGATGCAGGTGTCACCTGGAAAATATCTGGAAAATTTGCGTTTGGCCATTGCACGGCAACTGATGCAGACAGGCATTGGGCTCAAACAAATTGCTACACGAACTGGCTATGCTAGTCCGTCTACCCTTTCCAGAGCCTTAGGTCGTGGCGGATGAATAGCGACAATGGCTGATCAAGGGCTGACTTTTGTTAGGTAGTTTTACACGACATCGCTATCGCTCTGGTCTCGACATTGAGGCGGCCAAATGTTCAGGTTTGACATAGGCTACAAACGACTGCCTCAAAGAAGTCTTTCAATTTCCGCTTCTGGCCGACACTGGTCGTTTGCACTTCTTGGGGTCCAACCCGGTAAAAGTTCGAATCCCCGCCGCTGCAAACCCGCATGGTTGCTGCGTTCCCGCAAAAGCTCCTGACTTTTTCGGCAAAGTACGGCGACGAGCGAGTTTCGAAATGGGCGTAAGTCTATGTTCTTGTTGAGTTTTTCGAACTCGCTCAGTCAGGAGGTGCTGAGCAGAACAGAGTCTCAATCTCCATGGTGGCCCTGCGTGAGGCCACTTTCTTCAATCGAAAGTCAGGAGCTGATGGGCGAAAACCCAATCAGATCAACAGCTTGCCGATGGGGATTGAAAAATTGAAACTTTGAAGAAAGTTTGCTTGGCGGGGCAGAAGAGATTGTTTAACTAACTCGCTATCTTTTCTGCGACCATTTTTTGGTGGGGTCGTCGATTCGAACTGACCTGACCTCATGGGCTGCCGACAGCGCATTGCAGTCAATTCAGTTTTTTCCCCAAAGAAGGAACTGCTGTGGTGACTGCCACGATCAGACCGGTCATCACCATCAGCAGTCCCAACGTTTCGAAGATGCCCGGGACATGCCCCAAGACTGGCCAAGCCATCAAAGCGGCCAAACCGGGCGCCAGCGCTGGGAAGACGGCAGCACGAGATGGCCCGAGCAGGGACACCATCTTGGAATACGTGTACAGAGTCCCAGCGCCAGCGATCACGCCCTGCACCAGCACTTCTACCCAGAGCACGTGTGGTGCCACCGCCATCAGTTGCTCGCCGCTGGTGAGGAGCACATAAGCAGGCACATACGTGAGCAATGCACTGATCGAAATGACCGCTGTAGCCAACAATGGGTCCAAACGGTGTTTGCGTAGAACAATGCCGAACCCTGCCCAGAGTGTGCCGGCAGCCAGGAACATGGCATCGCCCCATGCGGCCCGCAGCGTCAAGCTGGACAGTTCTATCCCAGAGACCAACACCAAGCCCAGCAACACCACTGCGATGCCTGTCACGCGTCTGGACGTCATGCGGTCTCCCAACACGACAGACCCCAACACCATCCCCATCACGCTCATCGCGGTGAATGGGAAAACCGCTGCGTGACTGGGTGGTGCAAACTGAAGAGCGCCGAACATCAAGAGGCCAAAGGGTGTCCCTGCCAGCAACGCAATCAGCAGCCAGATCCTCCAGCGCGTGGTGAACTGAGCGCAGTCACGCCAATAGGCCATAGCCAGCACGGGCAGCATCAGTACACCCGCCACACCGAAACGCAACACGGTCAAGTCGGGTGAGGACAAGCCGCGCGAGATGCCCCAGCGCGCAAACACGGTGTAGAGGGCTCCAATGCTGGCCGCCAGCAAGCCTACAGCTATGCCTTGAACGAATTTGCGTTGGTCGTTACCGGATGTTTGCGGCATGGACAAGGTACCTGCGTTCATGGGATGCACCTGGTTGATTTGTGATGATGCGAGTCTGACTCCCTCTCAAAATATGCACTAGATGATGGTTTGGACTTATATTTAGTCCATATTGGAATAAAAGGAGCGGCCGATGGACAAACTGCAGTCCATGAACACCTTCATACGTGTGGTGGAAAGTGGCAGCTTCTCAGCTGTGGCACGCGAGAAGAAGACGACACAAAGCCATGTGAGCAAACAGGTGGCAGCGCTGGAGCGTGAACTGGGGGCCAAGTTGCTGAGCCGCACCACCCGCTCTTTGGCCTTGACCGAGGCTGGTGAGCGCTACTTCACACAGGCACGGCGCCTGGTGGCCGAGATTGCAGAGGCCGAAATGGCTTTGCATGAAGGGGAGCAAAAGTTGAATGGTTGGCTGCGCGTGGCCGCATCCGTCGGCTACGGTCGCCTCAAATTGCTGCCCCTGATCAAAAGCTTCCTGGCGGCGCACCCGAACGTGAAAATCGACCTGCGGCTCAACGATGGCTTCGTGGATCTGGTGGAAGAAGGCATCGATGTGGCGGTGCGGATTGGCGAACTGGCCGACAGCTCGCTGGTGGCCAGGCGCATCGGCACCACCCAGCGTGTTCTCATCGCCAGTCGCGAGTACTTGCGTTCCTTGCCCAAAGGGCTCAAAGCACCCAAGGTCCCGCAGGATCTGGAGAGACACAACTGCATCGTCTATTCGGAACTTGCCACACAGAACGCCTGGACATTCACCGCAGGTCCCGGAGCTAATGAGCCCGAAGGCACTGAAGTGACTATTCGTGCAC
>JBEDFU010000144.1:0-7788 GCA_041174965.1 Pseudomonadota bacterium
CAAGGCGCGGGTGATGGCCGGGTCACGTCGCGTCCAATCTGCCCGCATCAGGGTGGTCTGGCTCTGCGCAAAACCGCGCAAAACCTCGGGCTGGTTGAGCGTGGTTTGTTTGTTGAGTTGACAAGTCACGCACCAAGCGGCGGTGAAATCAACAAAGACTGCCCGGCCCTGGTTCAACTGTGCTTCCACGGCGGCCGGTGACCAGCTTTGCCAAACCGATTCCGCCGCTCGACTCGCCGCTTCAGGCGCATTCAAGCGGGGCCATGCGAGCCCTGCGCTGCCCACACATGCCAGCAGCGCCACAGGTCCAAGCCAACGGCGCATGGACTGGGGCAAGTGCCAGGCCCAGATCAAAGCGCTCACGGCCAACAAGACAAGCAGCATGGCCATGGCCGCGTCCAAACTGGTTTGTTGGCCCAAAACCCACAACAGCCATACCACTGTCACCCACAAGGGGAAAGCCATCAGCGTTTTGAACACACCCATCCACGCGCCTGGCCGGGGCAAAAACTGGCCCAGCGCGGGCCAATGGCTGAGCAGCGCATAGGGCAGGGCCATGCCCAGGCCCATGGCCGCTAAAACCGCCAAGGCGCTCGGCCAGGTTTGGCTCAGGGCCCAACCCATGGACACCCCCACAAAGGGTGCCGTGCAGGGAGAAGCCAGCCCCACTGCCAGCACCCCTGAGGCAAATGCATTGATGCTTGAATGGCGCGATTGCCAACCACCCCAAGCGGCGGGCCAGATGTTCCCCCATTCAAACAAGCCCATCAAATTCAGCGCGAGGGTGGTGAACAGCAAGGCCAGGGCGCTGACAAACAGCGGGGACTGCAACTGAAATCCCCAGCCTAGTTGCTCACCGGCCGAGCGAAACATCAACACCGCTGCACCCAGGGCGACAAAAGTGAGCACCACCCCCGCGCTGTAGGCCAGCCCATCCCAACGCCGTTGCCGAGCGCTTTGCCCCGGCAAACCCAAAGCAACCACCTTGATGGCCAAAACCGGTAACACGCAGGGCATCAGGTTGAGCACCAAGCCGCCCAAAAGGGCGGTGATCAAGGCCAACCAAAAACTGGCACCCCATGTCGCATCGTTTGGGTTGTTGCTGGCGTTCGTGGGGATGGGTGGCAGTGCTGACGGCAAGCCATGGGTGCTGGCGCCAGGTTGGGGCAGCGCAGGCCAGTCGCCTCGCACGGGCAGGTTTACCCGCCAGGCCGTGGACTCAGATCCGGTGTTGAAAACCAACAACACAGGCAGCTGATCAGGCTGGGTGCTGCGCATGGGGTGCAGGGGCAAACCGATTTGTAATTGGTCATCACGCCATTGGCTTTGGCTGCGGGGGTGGGTTTCGCCGGCATGGTCGGTCACTTCGGGCAACTCGACAAACACCGCAGGTTTTTGGCCCCACAGGGCACGCGGCAGGCCCGCAACCGTCAGCGCCAATCGGTCTGGGTGCACTTGCGCATTGGAGGCACCCAGTGGCAGCACCTGCGGTTGTTGGCGCAACAAGGCTTCAAACAGGGGGCCGTGCACCGCTTGGCTGCTTTGGCTGGCGATGCGCAACACAAAGCGGCCTTCTTGCGGGATGCATTCTTGACGGCACACCAGCCAGTTGGCTTGCAACACCACTTCGGACGGTTCAGACAGACGGGCCGATGCGTTCAGGGTCACAGGCGCGGCCAACAAAACCTGGCCTTCGAAGCCATAGTTGGTCATCTCTCCCACTCGGATTTTTTGCGGGATGGGCCAATGGGTATCGCCAACCGTCCAACCCGCGGGCGCTTGCCACTGCAATTGGGTGGGCAAGCCAGAGTCCCCCGGGTTTTTCCAGTAGGTGTGCCAATCTTTTTGATGTTGGATGTGCAAACCCAACCACATGGTTTGACCGGGCCCCAGGCCTTGGGGGGCCCAGACCATCAATTCCGCACGCACTTGGGGCGTGGTCACCACCGCTGGGTTGCTTTGTGCCCAAAGGCCGCCCACAAAGCCCAAGGCCAGAGCCAAGGCGGACAAGCCATTGCGAAGGTGGATAAAGCAGAGCATGGGGTGCTGATGGTAGCGAATGGTCTAAAACAAGTCAGCGCGGCCCGCTTTGTCGCAAAGTCCTTAAGATGCAGGGATGGACATCCAATCTCATTTCTGGGCCCAACTCACCACCACCGACTTTGCACAACTCGACGTCGCACGGGCTGTGGCCGTTTTGCCCTTGGGTGCCACCGAACAGCATGGCCCTCATTTGCCCTTGAATGTGGACACCACCCTGGTGGATGGCGTGGTGGCGGCCTCGCTCAACCACTTGACCAGCGCTGATCCAGTGCTGTTTTTGCCCACCCAGAACCTGGGTCTGAGCACCGAGCACACGGCGTTTGCGGGCACCCTCAGCGTGGCCCCGGCCACCTTGATCGAACTGTGGTGTGACATCGGCGCTGGTGTGGCCCGTGCGGGCTTGAAAAAAATGGTCTTGTTCAACGCCCATGGGGGAAATGGCGGGTTGATGGATGTGGTGGCCCGCGAGTTGCGCGCCCACCATGGCCTTTTGGTGTTTGGCACCAGTTGGTACCAATTGCCGTTGGGAGAAGCGGTGATGGGCTTGTTCAGCGCCGAGGAACACCGCTTCGGCGCCCATGCAGGTGCCATCGAGACGGCCATGATGTTGGCCTTGGCGCCCCAAGGTGTGCGGATGGACCAGGCCCAAAACTTTTCATCAGCGGCACAGAACAAGGCCGCGCATTACCCCATCTTGGGCGACGGGCGCAGCGCCAAACAAGGCTGGCACATGCAAGACTACAACCCCCGTGGGGCAGTGGGCAATGCCACATCGGCCAAGGCCGAAGATGGTCAAGCCTTGGTGCAGGCTGCAGGTTTGCAGTTGGCGCGCCTGCTGCGCGAGGTGATTGAATACCCCCCGCTGTGATTGGGCCAATGGGCCACGCTTCAGGTGTAAGTGACCCAGCCTTGGTGGGTCAGGCCATCCAGGTGGTTGATGGTGTTGTGGCTGACCAATGACAAACGCTTGGGCGTGTAGTGCATCTCACTCACCGCGGTATTGCGGATGCGCATATTGATTTCAATCGTCACTTCTGGGGGCGTTTGCAAGACATGGCCCACCGCTGTGGCGATGGGCCCGCCACTGGACACCAGCAACACATCGCCGCTGTGCTGGGCTTGGACATGCGCCAAGGCGGACGTGACGCCGTGGACAAAGTCGGGGTAAGACGGCATGCCTTGGGGTTGGGCTTGGCCGCGCATCCAGGCTTGCAAGCCTTGGCGCAACAAACCAAAGTGGTGTTTGTAAAGCTCAGGGGTGTCGGGCTTGGCCAAGGGCTCGGGGTGGATGGCGTGAATCACCGCATGGCTGTCGTATTCGTTCAAGCCGGGCCACACCAAATGCTGCAGCTCGGCTTGGTTCATGCCTTGGGCAATGCCCCGCCAAGTTTGCTGTTGCCGCTTCAAGCTGCCGGTGATGACCGCCTCAAACGTCACCCCGCGCTCTCGAAAATAAGCGCCCAACCGGCGACTTTGGCGCTGGCCGAGTTCGGACAGTTGGTCATAGTCGTCGGCGCCAAACGAGGCCTGGCCGTGGCGCACCAAGTACAAAGTTCCCATGGCGGGCATTGTCGCGAATCGGTCTTGCTGGGGACGTCTCTTGAGAGACGCCTGGTCAGGCCACGGGGACGATCAGAGTGTCACTCGCCCTTGGATGCAGACCACCGATTCACCGCCCACCCACACTTGGCCTAGCGCATCGGATTGCACATGCACCCGTCCTGCGCGGCCCAAGGCCGTGCCTTGGCGCGCCACGTAGTGGGAGGGCGCCAGGCCTGCGCCGATCAGCCATTGGCCCAAGGCGGCATTCAGGCTTCCGGTGACCGGGTCCTCGGTCAAGCCCCCATGGCCTGGGAAAAATGCCCTGACCTCGAACGCCTCTGCTGGACCGTTCGTGCTCTGCTGAGACGCTTGATCCAAGGGTGCCACCACCCCAACCTCCATGCCCGCCAAAATCTGGGCGTTGGGTTGGAGGGCCAGCACTTGCTGGGCACTGGCCAGCATGACACCGCGCCACTGGGGCCCGTTGTCGCACCAAGCGTGGTGCAAGATGTCTTTTCTGGCCAAACCCAAGCCCTGCGCAATGCGCAGCACCTCATCTTCCGGCAATGGGCCGCTGCGCCGCAGCGGGGGTGCGGCAAAGGCCAGCCGCTGACCGTCGCGCCGAATGCGCACCAAGCCGACGGCACATTCCTGCACCACCTCTGTGCCCTGGGGCACACCGCCCGCGTCCAACCAAGCATGGCAACTGCCCAAGGTGGGGTGTCCAGCGAAGGGCAGCTCGCGGCCCGGGCAAAAAATGCGCAGCGCATAGTCAGCCCCTGGTTGGGTGGGGGGCAAGACAAAGGTGGCTTCAGATAAGTGGGTCCAGTCGGTGAAGGCCTGCATGGCTTCGGTCGATAAGCCTGTGCCATCCAACACCACCGCCACGGGGTTGCCCAGGTAGGGGGTGGCTGTGAAGACGTCTACTTGGGCGAAATGGCGTTGCATGGCTGAACTCTTGTTTGCAAAGGAGGGATCCATCATGCCCGCAAAATCCAACCTGCGGTGATGACCAACAGCAGGGCCATGCCCCGGTTGAACCCAATGAGGCGGTGGCCCTTTTCCAGCCATTGCCGCAACACCGATCCGATGCACGCATAAGTGAAGTTGCTGCAAAAGGCAAATGCCATGCCCACGCCAACCACTTGCACCAAACGCTCAGTGGGGTTGGTGGCCGCTTGTCCATTGGCATGGATGACCCAACCGCCGGTCAAGGTGATGGCCAACATCCAGGCTTTGATGTTGAGAAATTGAAGCCCCACGCCTTGCCAAAACCCCACGCTCAATCGCGATGCGTCAACCGTTCCCAAATGTTGTGTTCGGCTGAGTTTGAAGGCCAACCAAAGCATATATGCCGCGCCAGCCCATTGGATGGCCCCGCGAACAGGTGGGTTGTCAATGATCAGCAGGCCCAAGCCAGCGCCGCACAGCACCAAAAGCAATGCCCAGCCCACGGGCACAGCGACACAAAAACGCAAGGCCCGGCGCAGGCCGTGGTTGGCCGCCAGCGCTGTCGATAAAGTGGTGTTGGGGCCAGGGGAAAAGCTGACCGCCGTGCACATCGCCAGCAAAGCCGCCCATTCGGAGTTACCCATGGCGCCCCCATGCGGGTGTGGATGGGTTGCTCAAAATCATCGGCTGCCCAGGGTGTCCCAGCGTTGCAGAGCCTGCATCAACTCCGACTCAATCACCTCGATGCGCGACCCCAGTTGGGCTGCTTTGACATGGTCCTGGATGAACAACTGGCCATCGGCCAAAAGCTGAGTCAGCTCGTTTTGTTCACGTTCCAATGCGTCGATCAAGGCGGGCAAAGCATCCAACTCGCGCTGCTCTTTGAAGCTGAGTTTGGTTTTTTTGGCCGGCGGGGTGGAGGTTGCTTCTCGGGTTGGCGACGCAGATGCCATGGTGGGTTGAGTGGCGATCGGCTCCACGTAGGAGCCCGCGTTGAGGGCCATGGCCCGGCGTGATTGCTGCAGCCAGTCTTGCACGCCACCCACGTATTCACGCCAATGGCCGTCGCCTTCGTAGACCAAGGTATTGGTGACCACCTCATCCAAAAACGTGCGGTCGTGGCTCACGATGAACACCGTGCCATCGTAGTTTTGCAACAACTCCTCCAGCAACTCCAAGGTGTCAATGTCCAGGTCATTGGTCGGTTCATCCAACACCAACACGTTGGCGGGTCTGGCGAACAAACGCGCCAGCAGCAAGCGATTGCGCTCGCCGCCCGACAGTGACCGGATGGGTGAGTGCGCTCTGCCAGGCGAAAAAAGAAAGTCTTGCAAGTAGCTTTTGACGTGCTTGCGCTGGTTGCCAATTTCAATCCATTCGCTGCCCGGGCTGATGAAGTCTTCAAGGCTCGCGTTCAAGTCCAGGGCTTGGCGCATTTGGTCGAAATACGCGACCTGAATTTTGGTGCCTTGGCGCACTTTGCCGCTGTCGGGGCCGATTTCCCCCAAGATCAGCTTGAGCAGGGTGGTTTTGCCCGCGCCATTGGGGCCCATCAGACCCACTTTGTCGCCACGCAGCATGGTGGCGCTGAAATCTCGCACCACGGTTTTGCGCTCGCCATTGGGGCCCACGAACCACTTGCTCACGCCTTCCAGTTCAGCCACGATTTTTCCGCTGGGTGCGCCGCTGGACAGGCCCATGTTCACCCGGCCCTGCACTTCACGGCGTTGGGCGCGCTGTTGGCGCAATTGCTCCAGCCGCACAATGCGACTTTGGCTGCGGGTGCGGCGCGCTTCCACCCCTTTGCGCACCCATACCTCCTCTTCAGCCAGCAACTTATCGGCCCGCGCTTGGACCACGGCCTCTTGTGCCAACTGCACCTCTTTTTGTTGTTGATATGCCGCGTAATTACCGGGGTAAGACAGCAAGCGACCCCGGTCAAGCTCAACAATGCGCGTGGCCACTTTGTCCAAAAAGCTGCGGTCGTGGGTGATGATGACCATGCTGGTGCGCGACTCAATCAGCAGGTTTTCTAGCCATTCGATGCTGTCGAGGTCCAAATGATTGGTGGGTTCATCCAGCAACAAGATGTCGGGTTGTTGCACCAATGCCTGGGCCAGCGCAACCCGTTTGGCGGTACCGCCCGAAAGTTCAGAAACCCGCGCCAAAGGATTGAGGCGCAGACGGTGCAGCGTCTCCTCTACCCGTTGTTCCCAGCCCCAGCCGTGACGAGACTCGATGGCGTTTTGCAAAAGATTCAAGTCGCCCTCGCCCAGCGAATAGCTGTCGATCCATGCGATCACTTCTGACAGGCCTTGTCGAACGGCTTCGTGAACGCTCCATTCGGGGTCCAGCATGGGCTCTTGTTGCACCAAGGCCAAGCGAACACCTTGCTGCAATTGCAAATTCCCGTCATCCGGTTTCTCCAGCCCAGCCAAGATGCGCATGAGTGAAGATTTGCCCGTTCCGTTGCGACCGATCAAGCCCACGCGCTCCAGCGGTTGAAGCGAAAAATCCGCATGATCGAGCAGGGCGGCTTGGCCAAAGGCCAGTTGGGCTTGTTGTAGTTGGAGAAGGCTCATGATGAGGAATAAGAAAGGGTGCTCGCAGCCATCTGGCAGCGCAAGCCTAAAGCAAAGATGCGTTGCAGGCGGGTCATTCTCGCTGACAAAAAATGAGGATCTGGGGCTGCGGGGTCGTTCTGACTTGACATTGGCTTCCTTGCCAGGAAACTGTCGTAAAAATAAATAGTTGTTGTAAATCAATGGTTTATGCGTGTTATGGGCCAGCGTTTGGATAAGCTTTGAAAAAATAGTTGCAGGTTGTTGACCGGCGACCAATTTCCGGTATATACTGCAAGGCTTCGCTCAAACGGAATGGCCTTCAAAATCCAGCCAAATGGGTAAAGACCCTAGGTGTTGACAGGACTTAAATAATCGTGTCATAATTCAAGGCTCAGCTGATCGCAGCTAATCAATGGTTCGTTAACAACTTACAGCCGATAAGCGTGGGCGTTTGAAGGCAATTGCCAAGGTTCTAGTAACCGAGGCCGCAAGGCCTCAAACGCTCATGAGAATAGAAGTGAAGTTCACTTCAATTCCTTTTTTATGAGTTGCTCGAAAGAGCAAAAAAATTCAAGATCGAACTATAGAGTTTGATCCTGGCTCAGATTGAACGCTGGCGGAATGCTTTACACATGCAAGTCGAACGGCAGCACGGGGGCAACCCTGGTGGCGAGTGGCGAACGGGTGA
>JBEDFU010000145.1:0-4704 GCA_041174965.1 Pseudomonadota bacterium
TGGATGGCATCAATGGGCCCCAGCCGACAGGAAGTGGCAGGCACCGGGCAACCCATGCTGGCCAGCAAAACAATGATCGCCACTTGGCGCATATAGGTGGATTTGCCGCCCATGTTGGGGCCGGTGATGACTTGCATGCGCTGATGCGGGCCCAGGTGGGTGTCGTTGGGAATGAAACCGCCACTGCTGGCCTGGGCCAAACGCGCTTGCACCACGGGATGGCGACCGCCTTCGATCTCGATGCACGGTGTTTTGACAAACTGTGGGGCTCGCCAATCCAGGCTCAAGGCGCGCTCAGCAAAGGTGCACAGCACGTCCAGCTGCGCGCTGGCCTGGGCCAAGCGCATCAAGGCCGGGACAAAGGGCTGCAAGGCGTCGAGCAGTTGTTCGTAAAGCCATTTTTCCCGCGCCAAGGCGCGCTCTTGGGCGCTCAGGGCTTTGTCTTCAAACGCTTTCAGCTCGGGGGTGATGAAGCGCTCGGCGTTTTTCAGGGTTTGGCGGCGCCGGTAGTCGCTGGGCACTTTGTCCAGTTGGCCTTGGGTGACCTCGATGAAAAAGCCATGCACCTTGTTGAACTGCACGCGCAAGTTGGCAATGCCGCTGCGGGCGCGTTCGCGGGTTTCCAAATCGAGCAAGAAGCCATCGCAATTGGTTTGGATGGCACGCAGCTCGTCCAACTCGGCGTCGTGGCCATGGGCGATCACACCGCCGTCGCGCACCAAAGCCGCGGGGTCGGGCAGCAGGCTGGCCGCGATCAAAGCGGCGCAGGCCGGGTCCATTTGTAAATCAGCCCCTATGCGCTGCAACATGTCGGTGGCGGGCAACAGACTGGGCCACTGCTGGGCTCGCTGCAAGCTGTGGCCCAATGCAACCAGCTCTCGCGGGCGCACTTGGCGCAGGGCAATGCGCGCACCCACGCGGCCCACGTCGGTGACGCCTTTGAAAGCCTCGCGCAAAGCCTTCCAGGGACCCACACCGTTGGGGCCTTGCAAAGCGGCCACCGCGTCCAGGCGTTGTTGGGCCACGCTGCGCTCACGCGGCGGCTCGAGCAGCCAGCGTTTGAGTTGGCGGCTGCCCATGCTGGTTTGGCAGGTATCGAGCAAAGAAAACAAGGTGGGTGAATCTTCTCCGCGCAAGGTTTGCACCAATTCCAGGTTGCGCCGGGTGGTGACGGGCAGCTCGATCAAGCTGTGGTCGCGGGCCACTTCCATCTCGCGCACATGGCTCAAGGCGCGGCCTTGGGTGTGTTCGGCATAGGCCAGCAGGGCGGCAGCGGCGGCATGGGCTTGCACCATGTCCTGCGCTTGCCAAGTGGCCAAGCTGGCCACGCCCAACTGGGCCAGCAGTTTGCGCTGGCCGTTGGGGGCGTCAAACTGGGCCGCTTGGCGCGGGGTGCGCACCGTGGAAATGGTTTTGAGCGCGGCCTCAAAGGCCGGGGTGAGCTCGTTGCTGTGGATCACTTCGGTGGGCGCGATGCGCTCAACCCAAGCCACCACCTCGGTGCTGGCGCATTCGGCCAGGTGCAGCACCCCTTGGGTCACGCTCAGCCAGGCCAGGCCGCAACCCTGGGCTTGTCCCGCGCGCGGGCCTTGGTGCACGGCCAATAAAACAGCTTCTTGTTTGTCGGCCAGCAAAGCACTGTCGGTCAAGGTGCCGGGGGTGACCACGCGCACCACCTGGCGCTCGACCGGGCCTTTGCCGCCCACTTCGCCCACTTGCTCGCAAATGGCCACCGATTCGCCCAGCTTGAGCAAGCGCGCCAAATAGTTTTCCGCCGAGTGGTAGGGCACACCGGCCATCACCACCGGTTGCCCGCCCGATTGGCCGCGCTGGGTCAGGGTGATGTCGAGCAAGCGCACGGCCTTTTCGGCGTCGGCAAAAAACAGCTCGTAAAAATCGCCCATGCGGTAGAACACCAGCGTGTGCGGGTACTCGGCCTTGATGGCCAAGTACTGCTGCATCATGGGGGTGTGGTTGGCCGTCTCCATGGCGGTGACCGATGGGGTGTCAGGTGTGGCTGGATTTGTCGGCCGCGGCGTGGGGCCCTTGCAGGGTGCTGGTCGTGGCCTCGGCGGCGGCCATTTTGTCGTCCACACCGGCAAATTTGGAATATTTGCCCAGGATATGCACCAGCTGTGCATACACCTTGGGGTTGCCCGCCAAGCATTCTTTTTGGTGCAAAAAGTCGGACTCGCCGGAGAGGTTGCCCACCAAGCCACCGGCTTCGGTGATCAGCAGCGAGCCAGCGGCCATGTCCCAGGGCTGCAAGCCCTTTTCAAAAAAACCGTCGCAGTAACCGGCAGCCACATAGGCCATGTCCAGGGCTGCTGCACCGGGGCGTCGGATGCCGGCGGTGCGTTGCATCACCTCGTTCATCATTTGCAGGTACTGGGTGAAGTCGTCGCCGGGGCGAAACGGGAAACCGGTGGAAACCAGGCATTCGTTGAGGCGAAATCGTTTGCTCACCCGGATGCGGCGTTCGTTCATGAAGGCGCCGCGCCCCCGGGTGGCGGTGAACAAATCGTTGCGCGTGGGGTCGTAGACCACGGCTTGTTCAACGCGGCCTTTGACCGCCAGCGCGATGCTCACGCAGTACACCGGAAAGCCATGGATGAAGTTGGTGGTGCCGTCCAGCGGATCGATGATCCATTGAAAATCGCTGCGCTGGTTGCCCCGCGTTTGGCCTGACTCTTCGGCCAGGATGCCGTGGTCTGGGTAGGCGATGAGCAATGTGTCGATGATGGCCTGCTCGCTGGCCTGGTCCACCTCGGTGACGAAGTCGTTGGCGGTTTTCTGCGTCACCCGCACGGCCTCCACGTCCAGCGCAGCGCGGTTGATGATGGCGCCAGCGGCGCGGGCGGCCTTGATGGCCACGTTGAGCATGGGGTGCAGGGAGGAGGACATGGATTGTGTGTCGTGTCGACCTCGGTGAGACCGGGCCAATCACGTGAAGAGCATGAAAAACGCCTGACGATGCAGGCGGCGACAATGGCATTTTAGCCCCCGGGCCCCTCCGCTTGGCGGGGGCGCTGCCCAGATGGGTGGGGCACTGTGTGAAAGCCATGAAAACCCGTTTTGTTTTGATCGAAACCAGCCACGCCGGCAACGTCGGTGCCTGTGCCCGTGCGCTGCGGGTGATGGGCTTTGACGACATGGTGCTGGTGGCCCCGCGCTGGGCCAATGTGCTGCGCCGCGAGGAAACCATTCAGCGCGCCAGTGGCGCCTTGGATGTGCTCGATCGCACCCGCATCGTGGCCACGTTGGATGAGGCCCTGGACGGCATCAGCCATGTCTGCGCCACGGCCATGACGCCACGTGACTTTGGTCCCCCCACGCGGCACCCGCGTGAGCACCTGGCCGATGTGGCCGCGCAAACACCCGCGCCCACGGGCGTGGCTTTTTTGTTTGGCTCCGAGCGCTTTGGCATGCGCAATGAGGACGTCTACAAGGCCCATGTGTGCCTGCAAATCCCCACCACCGCCGACTTTGGCTCCCTCAATTTGGGCGCGGCCGTTCAGTTGCTGGCCTATGAGTGGCGCATGGCCTTGGGTGGGTTTGGGCCCATGGCGGTCAGCACGGGTCCCAGCACTGCCGAGCCTGCCGATGCCGCCAGCGTGGCCGGGATGCTCAAGCATTGGGAGGAGGCCTTGGTGGCGGTGGGATTTTTGGACCCACAGGCCCCCAAAAAACTCATGCCCCGCTTGCAACAACTCTTCAACCGGGCGGCACCCACGGCTGAAGAGATACACATCTTGCGCGGCATTGCCAAAAGCATGTCACAAGCGGCGCAGACGAAGAACCAAGGCAAGCGATAAACTCGCGGCCTGATGTTTGCCCGAATCCAATCCGACATCCAGTGCATTCTGGATCGCGACCCCGCCGCCCGCAGCCGCTGGGAGGTGTTGACCTGCTACCCCGGCCTGCACGCCTTGCTCTTGCACCGCTTTGCCCATGGCTGTTGGGGCTGGCGTTTGCGCTGGCTGGGGCGCTTTGTGTCGCACATCTCCCGCTGGCTCACTGGCATTGAAATTCACCCGGCAGCGCGCATTGGGCACAGGGTGTTTTTTGATCATGCCATGGGCGTGGTGGTGGGCGAGACCGCCATCATCGGCGACGGTTGCACCATTTACCAAGGGGTGACCTTGGGGGGCACGTCTTTGTACAAAGGCACCAAGCGCCACCCTACCTTGGGTTGTGACGTGGTGGTGGGTGCGGGGGCCAAGGTGTTGGGCGGTTTCACCGTGGGCGATGGTGCGCGCATTGGGTCCAATGCGGTGGTGACCAAGCCGGTGCCTGCAGGCGCCACAGCGGTGGGCAACCCAGCGCGCATCATCTTGGCCGATGCCAAGGCTGACAATCAGCGCGAGGCAGCGGCCCAGCGCATGGGTTTTTCGGCCTACGGTGTCACTGCCTCAGACGACCCCATCAGCGTGGCCCTGCGGGGTTTGATCGACACCTGTGCCCGTCAAGAACAACAAATTTTGCAACTCAGCCAGGCCATCGAGCAATTGAGCGCGGGGCACAAACCCGACCATCTGCCACCAGTGACAACGCCAGTCACCCTCAGCGAGACTGAAAAGTTGAACCGCTTGATCGAATGAAAACCCTCAAAATCCGCCCGGTGAGCATGACGCTGCTGTGGGAGATGCGCGGGTGCTGGAGCGGTGAATTGGAGTACACCATTGAGCAATTTGGCTTGATGAT
>JBEDFU010000146.1:0-2569 GCA_041174965.1 Pseudomonadota bacterium
GTCCGATAACCATACACCCTGAGTGTCAGGAGAACACCAATGGCCATCATTAACACCAACGTCAAGTCGCTGTTTTCGCAGCTGGCTCTGAAGAATACCGAAGGCAGTCTCGCCACGGCGATGCAACAGCTCTCTACGGGCAAGCGCATCAACTCGGCAAGAGACGATGCCGCCGGCATTGCCATCGCGACGCGAATGACAAGTCAGATCCGCAGCCTGAACATGGCGGTGAGAAATGCTGGAGACGCGATCAGTCTGATTCAGACGGCTGAAGGCGCGACCCAGGAAATCACCGACATGCTGCAGCGCATGCGTGAATTGGCGGTGCAAGCGGTCAACGCAACCAACGCCGATGCCCAACGTGCCGACCTGGACTTGGAATTCCAGCAGCTCAAGCAGGAAATTGTCCGGATTGCCGACACCACCGAGTGGAACGGATTCCCCGTCCTGAATGGCTCTGCGGGTCAGCAAGTGGGTGAGATGCCGGTTTACAAAGTCACCTCTGAAAACCAGATGGGTCAGGTGCTCATCAGCCCCACAACGGTTCGTAACCTGGGCGGCGACAACGCAGGTGAAGTGCAAACCATCACTATTCCCGATGCGGGCATCACCGAAACCAATACGGTGACCTTCCCGGCATTGGCCATAGGCGACACCTTCACTGTGGCGGGTATGGTCCTCACGGCTACAGCGGCAATGTCGGCCACCGATGTGGCCAATGCATTCAAAAGCATGGCCAATGGAACGGTTCACGCTGCGACCGTGGTTAAGGACGTCACGAACACAAACAACGTAGGCACGCTCACGGGCACACTCAGTGGATATAGCGGCGCCGGAGCCGTCTCTGGAGCCAGCAGCAATCAGTTGGTATTTACGAGCTCGATAGCCAGTCAGAACGTGAACGCCATGACCGTAAGCACGAGCATTACCACGGCAATTAAGGTGGTCAACAGTCAGGGCACGACGACCACACAAGAAGCTTCCGAGGTGACCTTTGGCGCATTGGCAAACGGACAATCGGTCACGGTGGGCGGTTTGACCCTCACCGCATCTGGTGCCATCGCGGCTAACGATGTGGCCTTGGCATTCCAGAACCTCAAATCAGGGGCGACGGCCGGCAATGCGGTAGCCAATGGCGCTTTTTCGGGCACCCTGGGGGCTTTTGACACGGGCGCAGCAACAGCCGGCAAGCTTACCTACACCAGCACCGACCTAATTGGCAACGTGACCGATCTGACCGTTAGCACAGCCTTTGCAGCGCCCGCAACCGCTGCCCCAAAAATCGTCACGGTCGGCAACACCAACGGGGTGAGCGCCTTCAACGTGGGCACGGTCAATGTGGGTGGCGTGGACATCACGCTCGACGAGTCCGACATCGTTTCGGCCTCGACCGTGGCCCAGAAAATTCAATCCACCTTGGCCAGCAGTGATTTGTTTGGCCCGGGCACCGGCCGCTTGGTGACGGTGTCGGGCAATGTGCTCACCATTGCTTACGCCGCCCAAGATGGCGATGTGAACGACACCACGGTGAACCTGACCAGCGTCTCGTCCAAAGACGCTTACATCAAAACCACGCAAACGGCGATCACCGACACCTCGGAACGCTTTTTGAACAACGGCGCTTTCACCAAGAGCGGCGCCATGAGCATTGACATTCCCGCAACGGCCAGCGATGGCGGAGTGGTCAATGCCACCTTCACCGATGAGCTGGGCAACGAATACCCCATGACGGGTATTTTGAACACCACGGCCAAAACCGAAGCCTCGACCGTCACCTTCCGTGACCTGAACGCGGGCGAAACCTTGACCGTGGCTGGTTTGAGCCTGACGGCCACCACCAACCTCACGGCAGCTCAAGTGGCTGAAAAATTTGGTGGCGTGCGTGAAACCGCCGATGTGACCTTCGCCGCAGCAGGCGCAGGTGGCGCCGTGGCTGTGACCTTTGGGGGCTTGACCTTCACCGCGAACGCCAACACCACTGCCGCGAACATTGCCGCCGCCTTCGCTAACCTCAAAACGGGCGACAAGGCAGCCGACTTGAACAGCAGCCGTGCCCTGGCTTATGGCACCTACACCGGCACGTTCACTGGGTTTGATACCGGTGCCGCCTCTGGCGCTGGCAGCAATGTGGTGAACTTCAAGGCTTCTGCGCCTGGCAACGTGACCGATTTGGTCACCAGTGGCGGCGCCACCGTGGGGGCCATCACCCAAGGTGTGAGCGGATTGGCTGAAGGCGTGGATGCCGGCACCAATTCCACGGGCGTGACCTGGTCTGGCCGTTTGCTGGGCTATTCGGCCGCAGTGGATGCCGCAACCAACCAGGTGGTCTTCACCAGCACCACCAGCAACATCAACGTGACCGACATCGAAGTGACCAGCTCGGGCAACCTGCCCAACGTCACCACGGTGCACGGTGCACCGGAGTCGTCGGTGTCGTTCATCAAGGACACGGCGGCCAACGCCCGCGTGATCACCGATGACCTCACCTACACCTTCAAAGGCCCCAATGGCGCCACGCCCACCATGGATGCGCGCGAATTGAGCCTGCAGGTGTCGGTGAAGGGCGCGA
>JBEDFU010000147.1:0-6785 GCA_041174965.1 Pseudomonadota bacterium
GCACAAAACACAGCGGCCACGAATGGCGCTGTGGAGCCCGCACCCGCCGCAACCGAACGCCCAGCGCGCGGAGAACGCGATGGCCGGCGCGAACGCGGCGAAGGCCGTCGTGAACGTGGCGAACGCCGCCCGCGCACCCCTGAGAGCAACGACAACGGAGACAACAACCCCAGCGCACAAGCGCAAGATGCGGGCATGGCCATGGAGCCTTCACGCTTGGCCCCGCACGGCAGCGCCTTGCAAGGTGAATCCACGGCCATGGGCTCTCATGGCGGTGACAACGACGCACAAAACCCATCGCCCCAAGGTGATGATCGCCGCGATCGCCGCTCACGCGACCGCTACGGCCGTGAGCGCCGCGAGCGCAACGACCGGCCAACGGATGACACGGCCAACACATCCGCCACGATGGCACAGCCCACCGCTGCCAGCTCTGCGCCAGTCGCAACGGCATCGCGCCGGGCCATGCCCCAGATCGACCACTATGACCTGCCCTTGCAAGACCTGAATGCCTTGGCGCACCAAAGCGGTTTGCAGTGGGTTCACTCCAACCCCGAGCGTGTGGCCCAGGTCCAAGCGGCGATTGCGGCTGAACCACGGCCCATCCATGTGCCGCGTGAGCGCCCACCCATCGTGGTGGTTGATGAAGGTCCGCTGATCTTGGTCGAAACGCGCAAAGACTTGCGTCAAATGGCCATGCCCTTCGATCCCCCAGCAGGTCAAGCCTGATGCAAAAAGGCACCCCTGGGGTGCCTTTTTTGGGTCGGCCTCTGGCTGACTAAGGCGTCTGAACCACCAAAGCGCTTTGCTTCCACATGGCCTGCGCCACAGCGGGTTCATCGCGCTGTTCAGCCAACGCGGCCAAGGCCGCAAAGGCCTTGCGCTGCAAGGTGGGTGATGCCAATTGGCCAGCCACCGGTAACAGCATTTGTTGGGCCTTGCCCCACAAAGCGTGCTGCATGCACACCATGCCAGCCAAGTATTGCAACTCGCGGTGGCGTGGCATGGCCAGGCGCGCTTGCTCGACCCAGGTCAACCACTGGGCGCTGGGTGCTTGGCGCTGGAGAGATTGCTCAATCACATCCACAACGGCTGCACTCAAGCTCACCGGCCAGGGCTGCGGGCTTTGCACCCAATCACGCCAAACGGGTTGTATCCAAGCCAAGGCCAAACCTGGCTCGCCTTGAACCACCAATAAACGCTGGGCAGCATGCACCGCCACCTCGGGCATGGTTTGCTCGCTCACATCCAAGCCTTGCCAAACCTTGACCAATTGACCCTGGTCATGGCAATCGCTCAAAACCGACTGCAACAAACCCCGCACCAAGCTGCGCGCAGGCTCGGCCGCAAACGCGCCATGCTTGGCCAGCAAACGTGCTGTCTCCAAGGCCACTCGGTGGTCTTGTGACAAACGTGCCGCCTTGAGCCTCAAACGCAAAGCCACGGTTCGGCGCACACTGCCCAGTGGCAACTTGGCCAGCCACAGCATGGCGTTGGTGGGTTCGCGATCGATCAAGGACCAGCGTGCGGCATTCAAATGCACGGCATCCAAGGCTGCCGAGGCGGTGGCCGAACCCTTGGTCATTTGACTCGCCACCTGCAAGGCCAACTGGGCATGCTGATCGCGCAACGAACGGTCTTGCAGGGCATGGGCACACTCGGCCACGACCAAGTGGGCCAAGTGACGGACCTCTGGTGCATGCGCCGGGCCAGGGTCTTCATCGGTTTGCAAGCGGCTCAAAATCCGTTCATGCTCAATGGCTGCCAAAGCCAAGGCGCGCGCGCGCAGAAACCGACCCGCCATCCATTGGCTTTGGGCCAACAACAATGAGCCATGCATGGCCCGCTCTTGTTGGCGCATGCGCCAGCGGCGGGCTTCACGGGGCAAATCAAACAAACCACCCAACCCACGCCAAGCCAAATGCAAAGCCACAAACACCAGGGCCAAGACCAATAAAAACAAGTTGAGCGATACATCCATGCGGTAAGGCGACCAAAAAAAGGTCACGCTGGCCTGGTTGCTGCCAACCAGCAAAGCAGCCCCACAGCCACAGCCACCAAGGCCACCAATCCAATCGCCGTCTTCATGTCAACGCCCTGCCGAAGCAGTGGCCAAAGCGGCCATGCTCTCGTCGAGGCGGGGCAGCTCTACTTGCTTGAGCTGGGTTTCCACCTCTTGCAACAGGGCCATGGCCGCTGTGGATTTGCGACCACTCGTCTCAAAATACCGCTGCACATCACGGCGCACCGACAACACATCGTTGCGCGAAGCTTCAAACTGCCGGGCCAACAACCCCAAGCGTGCATTGAGCAAGCGCAGTTTGAGGTTTTCACGCACAAAGAAACTTTGGTCTGGCGACAGCAAAGAAGCCTCGGGTTGGTCAATGCGGCTGATGCGAACCAAATCAGCCACTTGGGTGCCGACCTCTTTGAGCCACTGCTCCCACCAACTGGCACTGATGGCCCGCGCCCAACTGCTGGCGGGCTGGGGTGCAGCAACTGCCTTGGTCACCCCCACCGCATTGGCCAAGGGCAATTCGTCCACCATGCGCACCAATTCATCGAACTTGACCAGCAAGGCAGGGGTGTCAGTGACGGTAATGGATTGAACCCGCTCCAGATCACGGGTCAAGGCGCGCAGCACCGGTGACAGGCGCGGTTGGGCCACGCGCGACAAACGCTGCTGCGCCGACTTGAGCGCCCCCACCAAAGGCTGAACACTGCCAGTGAGTTGGGCCTGCTGCAAAGCCAGGCGCAAAGCCGACTCGATATCGACCACCAAATTTTCATCGCGCGAACGCGACAGGCTTTGCATCAACTCTTCAAGCTGGCTGCGCTGCAAGGCCACCTCACTCCAGCGGGTCTCATTGACCGCCAAACGGGCTGCCGTGTCGCGGGCCAACTCTTGGGCCTGCTTGGCGCTGGCTCGCGCCTCCAAGGACACCGACCCACTGTCGGCCGTTTGGCGCGCCAAGGTTTCTTGGATATGTGACAGCTTCCACCATGACAACGCGGCCAACACCAAAGCGCACAGGCTGATGCCGCTCAAGACCCATAACCCTGTTTTGGACAGCCTGGCAGTCGCTGCCTTCTTGGGCACTGGGGGCGGCTGTGGATCAGCGTGGGGAACAGCAGGCGCTGGCTCGGAATTCATGGGGGGATTCTATTGACCTTTGCACAGCGACCCTGCCCCTTCATTGGTCAGGCGCAGCGTTCAAGCCCAATGGGCTGGGTGGTCAAGGGCCAGGCGCACAGCCGCCAAATCGCCTTTGCAGGTGACCACCTGCCCCCAGGCGCCTTGCGAAGCCAGGGCCGAGGCAATGCGTGGGTGGGTGGCCAAGGCGCGCGCTTGGGACCAATTTTGTTGGGGCATCAACCGCTGCAATTGCAGCCAAGCCTGTGAACTGCTGAACAACCACACTGCGCCATTGGTGGCCGCTTGCGCAGCCTGGTCCCTGTCGCTGTCAGTCCACGGCGGGGCCAGCCGCTGGTAAGCCACCACATAGGCCACCTGCACGCCAGCAGCAAGCAGTTGCTGGGCCAACCAATCGCGGCCATGGCCCGCCGCCTGTTGCGGTGCCAGTGCGTCGCTGCCCCGCACCAGCAATACCGATGCTGTTGCACAGCCCTGTGGGGGCACCACCTGCTGGGCGACCACCGCCCACAAAGCCTCGGAGTCCAGTTGCGCCGCGTTCGCATCCGGCATGTCGATCTGTTCGGGCAGCACACCCGCTTGGAGCAAGGCCGCGCGGGTTCCCGGCCCCGTGGCCCAACAGCGCGAGGGCCAAACCAAGTGCTTCGGTCGCGCAGCGAAGAAAGAACGCACCGCTTGGCTGCTGACAAACATGGCTGCGTGATAGCTGTGGGCCGCCTGCCACGCATCGATCAGGGCTTGGGGATTCGGCGCTGGGCCAAAGGCCAACAAAGGCAGGCATTGCACTTGGTGCCCCGCCTCGACCAAGCCCTGAACCCAGGCCGGGGCCTCGGCCTCAGGTCGGGTCAAGACCAGTTTCAACAACCGCTTTCAGGTGAAACGCCGCTGCGGTGGGTGCGCTGTCACCGAGCGCCACCAGCGCGCAGAGACTGGGCGACCTCCAGCCCCAGGGCCTCGGCTTGCTCCAACGAGCCCACCACACCAAACACCTGGGCCGTGACCAAATGGGCGTCGCCCTCTGGGTCGCCCCAGGCCGCACGCAAATGCAACTGTTCACCTTGCACCGTGGCATGTGCGGCCAGTGGCATGGAGCAACTGCCGCCCATGGCACGGCTGACGGCACGCTCGGCGGCCACCGCCAGCCAAGAGGTGTGGTGCGACAAAGAGGCCAAGGCCTGTTGCACATCGCTGCGGTTCGAGCGGGTTTCTATGCCCAAGGCCCCCTGCCCTGCAGCGGGCAGCATTTGCTCGGTCTCAAAGATGTGCCGAATGCGTGCTTGCAAGCCCAGCCGCTTGAGGCCAGAGGCGGCCAACACAATACCGGCATATTGGCCTTCATCGAGCTTGCGCAAGCGGGTGTCCAAATTGCCCCGCAGCGGCTCAATGCGCAAATCGGGGCGCAGCGCACGCAACAACACGGTGCGGCGCAAACTCGATGTGCCCACCACCGCGCCGGCGGGCAAGTCTTCCAAGCGAGCGTATTGCGGTGAGACCCAAGCATCGCGCGGGTCCTCGCGCTCCATCACGCAGGCCAAGGCAAAGCCTTCGGGCATGTCCATGGGCACGTCTTTGAGCGAATGCACGGCCAAGTCAGCGCGCCCTTCCTCCAAAGCGACCTCCAACTCCTTGACAAACAAACCCTTGCCACCCACTTTGCTGAGTGAGCGGTCCAAAATTTGATCTCCTTGGGTGGTCATGCCCAACAGCTTGACGCTGTGCCCCAGTTGCTGGAGCAAGGCTTGGACATGTTCGGCTTGCCACATGGCCAATCGGCTTTCACGGGTGGCGATGGTCAATTCAAGTGCGCTCAAAACGTTCCCTTTGGGTTCGGTGCTTATATCGAATAGATGCTAGCACGGCCCACTTTGGGGCTTCGCCATGGACATGCAGCTGGCGACAGTGACTGCGGACTGACCCCAGGGTTTTGGGGCGCACTTGATCCCAATGGTCTGCAAAAACCTCAAGGGGATCGTTGGATGACAGCGCAGGCCCAACGCGGACCGGCATTGCCAGTGGGCTGGGTTTTGAAATCATCTGGGTCGCGGTGCACGATCAGACCCCGCCCCACCACATCCGTCGCCCCGGTGCCCACCGAGATGGTGGCGGACTCAAAGCGCAAACTGGCTTGGCCTTGTGCGTCGGCCACCAAGGACGGCAAGTCCCCCGCGTGGTGAACCCCATGCCCGTGCGCGCCATGGGCATGGCCCAAAGGGTTGAAATGCCCGCCCGTGCTCATGCCGTCACCACTGCTGCAGTCGCCCTTTTCGTGCACATGAAAGCCATGCTCGGCGCCAGGCTTCAAGCCGCTGACCTGGGCCTCGACCAACACCTTGGTGCCCAAAGTGGTGAAGCGCACCTCACCCGTGGTGGTGTTGCCCTGGGTGGGCATCAAGCGGGCCACGGCCACAGGCCCCGGCGAAGGGGCAGCGCACGCCACCAATCCAGCAACAGCAAACCAAGACCATGTTTTGTACATATTTAATCCCCTGGGTGATGAAGTTGATGCGTTTGGGCGCTAGTAAGGTCAATGTAACGTTTTTTTACATTTAAGTCATCACGTCATGGCATGCTGCATTCTTGGCCCACCGATGGCTTTATTCAAATACAACGCAATCGCCAACGTCATTGCGATGGGTTTGGGCAATATTTGTTCTGTAGGCTTGACCAAGGCACTGCCAAGGTGTCTGTGTTCGGGGTTTATCGCGAAGGCATGCAGCCATCCACGATGTCCCTCATAAAATGAATTTCAATTCATTTATTTCAATGAAAATCATCTGCGAGCCAGCTTCAACTTGATCCAATTCGTTCGATTCGCACTAAACTAAACCCATGCAAAGCTTCACCGCCAACCAAGCCAAAACCCAATTCGGCCAATTCTTGGACACCGCTCAACGTGAGCCGGTACAAGTGATGAAGCACGACCGCGTGGTGGGTGTCATGGTGTCTGCCAAAGACTATGAAGCCATGCGCCTTTTTTATGCCGATCGTTTGCAGCACCGCTTAGCGCAGTCAGCCCAATTGGCCGAAGCCGCTGGCCTCACTGAGAACAAGTTGGATGAATTGTTGAGTGGCAGTGACTGATTGGGTGCTGGACACCAATGTCCTGATCAGCGCGGCCCTCTCCAGCAAAGGCGCTCCCCACGCCTTGGTTCAGCACATCCTGAACAACGGGTGCTTGGTTTTTTCAACCGCCACCTTTGAAGAGTTGAGCAGTCGCATCTATCGGCCCAAGTTCGATGTTTACCTCTCATTGGACATGCGCGAGGGCTTGTTGCACGACTTCAGCGCCAGTGCCAGATGGGTCGAGCCCGACACGGTGTTTCCCTACAGCCGCGACCCCAGCGACGATGTCTTCATTGCCACCGCCGTGAAAGCCGGTTTGTCTTTTTTGGTGAGCGGCGATAAAGACTTGTTGGAAGCACCCATGCCCCTGGGCTTGCAAGTCTTGACACCTGCCCTGGCCTTAGCGTCCCACACCTAAAATGCCCGCATGACCTCTTCCAACTCGCTCGACCGCAAATCCCAGGCTTGGTCCGCCCTGTTTTCCGAACCCATGAGCGAGTTGGTGCAGCGCTACACCGCCAGCGTGTTTTTCGACCAACGCCTGTGGCGAGCCGACATCCAAGGCAGC
>JBEDFU010000148.1:0-11531 GCA_041174965.1 Pseudomonadota bacterium
TGGCCGCCGCGCTCGCCGGGGCCGGGGCCCATGTCCAAAATGCGATCGGCCGCCAACATCACCGCCGGGTCGTGCTCGACCACCACCAAGGTGTTGCCCGCGTCGCGCAAGCGCTTCATGGCTTCGGTGATGCGGCCCATGTCGCGCGGGTGCAGGCCAATGCTGGGCTCATCCAGCACAAACAAGGTGTTGACCAAGGAGGTGCCCAAGGCGGTGGTGAGGTTGATGCGCTGCACCTCGCCGCCGCTCAGGCTGCGGCTTTGCCGGTCCAGCGTGAGGTAACCAATGCCCACATCGCACAGGTAGCGCAAGCGGGTGCGGATCTCGCCCAGCAACAAAGCCAGGGCCTGGGCGTCGGCGCCCGCCGACTGGGCTTGCACACCGTCAAAAAACACCCGCAAGCGGTCGATGGGCATGCACATCAAGTCGTGCAGGCTCAAACCCGGCAAGGCCTCGAGCTGTTCGCGCGTCCAACCCACGCCCGCCGGCATGAAGCGCTGCGCCGCCGGCAGCACCCCCGCGGCATCGGCCGCACTGCCCACGCGCCACAACAGGCTGTCGGTTTTGAGGCGCGCACCCAAACAACTCGGGCACGGCGTGTAACTGCGGTACTTGGACAGCAACACCCGGATGTGCATCTTGTAGGACTTGGTCTCCAGGTAGGCAAAAAAGCGCCGCACCCCGTACCACTGCTTGTTCCACACGCCCTTCCATTGCGGCGAACCTTCGATCACCCAGTGCTGCTGCTCGGGGGTGAGCTTGTACCAAGCGGTGTCGCGCGGGATGCCCGCCGTCTCGGCGTGGCGCATCAAATCGTCTTGGCACTCTTTCCATGCCGGGGTTTGCATCGGCTTGATGGCCCCAGCGCGCAGGGTGAGTTTGTCGTTGGGGATGACCAAACCAAAGTCGACGCCAATGACGCGGCCAAAGCCGCGGCAGGTTTCGCACGCGCCCAACGCCGAGTTGAAAGAAAACATCGACGGCGTGGGTTCGCTGTATCGCAAATCGCTGTCGGGGCAATGCAAACCGCTGGAAAAGCGCCATACCGTTTCAGCGGCGGCATCCACCGCAGGCACTGTTTGGCCCGTGCCGGCGTCAGTGGCGGATGGGGCTGCGGGTTCGGCTTGCACATGCACTTGCACGCGACCGGCACCGCGTTTGAGCGCGGTCTCCAGCGCCTCCATGGCGCGCGATTTTTCCACCGTGGCCAGGCGAAAGCGATCGGCCACCACATCGAGCAATTTGCGCGTGCCCGTCACACTGGCCACCTCGCGCTCGGCGTGGATGCGGCTGAAGCCACTGGCCAGCAACCACTGCTGCACCTCATCGGCCGTGGTGTGGGCGGGCAACTCGATGGGGAAAGTGACCACCACCCGGGGCTGACCGGGCAGTTCAGCACTGCGGCGCAGCATCTCGGCGTAAATGGTTTCGGGGGTGTCGTGGCGCACCGCTTGCGCGGTTTGGCGGTCAAACAACTGCGCGGTGCGGGCAAACATCAGCTTCAAGTGGTCGTTGAGCTCGGTCATCGTGCCCACGGTCGAGCGCGAGCTGCGCACTGGGTTGGTTTGGTCGATGGCAATCGCTGGCGGCACGCCCTCGACCTTGTCCACCGCCGGGCGGTCCATGCGGTCCAGAAACTGGCGCGCATAGGCGCTGAAGGTCTCCACATAGCGGCGCTGACCTTCGGCGAACAAGGTGTCAAACACCAAGCTGGATTTGCCCGAACCGCTGGGCCCCGTGACCACCGTCAGCTCGCCGGTGCGGATGTCGATGTCGAGGTTTTTGAGGTTGTGCTGACGAGCACCACGGATGCGGATGAGACCCTGGGACATAACGGCTTTGTTGGGGGGTGGGCCGTCATTCTAGAGAGAGTGCCGCTTCCCTCTTTGCAAGGGCGGCAAATCAGTGGCCGTCTGCAGGGCTGTTGCCGATGGAGACCTCACCACGCCCCAGCCAGGTCAGGGTTGGCACGCCTGCGTCGGCATTGAAAGCCCCCCGCCACCCCCCGCAAGGGCTGGTGGCTGGGGCCTACAGGCTCACTTGCTGGTGGCTGCCGGTGCGGAGGCGTCGCTCGCCGCAGGTGCGGCAGCGGGCGCCGCAGCGTCGGCGGGTTTGGCCGGCTCAGGGGCATGCACCGCATCGGCGCCATGCTTTTCGCCGCCCATGTCCAGGTTGTCTCCGCCTTTGAAAATCACATACATGGCCAACGCAGCAAACACCACAAAGCCCAAAAAAATCTTCCACATGACTCGAGTCTCCAAATGAAAAAGCCCTCCGCAGAGGAGGGCTTGAATGTAGCACCCGAGTTCCCTCGGGCAGCTTACAAAACCATCAGTCGTTGGCGTAAATGTCCACGTCTTTGGTCTCTTTCACGAACAACATGCCGATGACAAACGTCATGCCGGCCACGATGATCGGATACCACAAGCCGTTGTACATGTTGCCCGTCTGCGCCACGATGGCAAAGGCGGTGGTGGGCAGCAAGCCGCCAAACCAACCGTTGCCGATGTGATAGGGCAAAGACATGGATGTGTAACGGATGCGGGTGGGGAACATCTCGACCAACATGGCGGCGATGGGGCCATAGACCATGGTCACCAAAATCACCAAGTAGGTCAGGATGATGATGACCATCACCTTGTTCACTTTGGCCGGATCGGCCTTGGTGGGGTAGCCGGCCTCTTTCAAGGCGCCGCTCAGGTTGGCGCTGAACACGGCGTCCTTGTTCTTCTTGTCATCAGACAAGTTTTTGATCGCGGTCTCGGCGGCGGCCACTGCTTTTTCGTCTACCGGGCTGGCGGCTTTGAGGCCTTCCAACTTGGTTTCAGCGGCGGTTTTGGCTGCGGCGATTTCTTCCGGTGTGGGGAACACGTTGATGACCTTGTCACCCACTTTGATCACCGCAGGGGTGCCCTTGGTTGCCACTTCGTTGGCATAGCTCACCGAACCAGCAGCCAGGCGTTGTTTGCCCACGTCGCAAGACGAGGTGAACTTGACCGTACCGGTGGGGTTGAACTGGAACGAGCATTCGCTGGGGTCAGCGACCACCACCACTTGGCTCTTTTGCTGAGCAGCGTGCAAGTCAGGGTTGGCGGCCTTGGTCAGCGCCTCAAACACCGGGAAGTAGGTCAACACGGCCAACAAGCAACCGGCCATGATGATGGGCTTGCGGCCAATTTTGTCGGACAGCGAGCCGAAGATGATGAAGAACGGGGTGCCGATGATCAACGATGCGGCCACAAACAAGTTGGCGGTGGCACCATCCACTTTGAGCGACTGGGTCAAGAAGAACAGCGCATAGAACTGGCCTGAATACCAGACCACGGCTTGGCCGGCGGTCAGGCCGATCAAGGCCAAGATCACGATCTTGAGGTTTTTCCATTGACCGAAGGATTCGGTCAGCGGTGCTTTGGAGGTTTTGCCCTCAGCCTTCATCTTGGCGAAAGCCGGTGACTCGTTCATCGACAAACGGATGTAGACCGACACGGCCAACAAAGCGATCGACACAATGAACGGCACGCGCCAGCCCCAATCGGCAAAGGCCTCTTCGCCGACCCAGGTGCGGGTGCCCAAAATCACCATCAGCGACAGGAACAAGCCCAGCGTCGCAGTGGTTTGAATCCACGAGGTGTAAGCGCCGCGCTTGTCGTGCGGTGCATGCTCGGCCACGTAGGTGGCAGCGCCACCGTACTCACCGCCCAACGCCAAGCCTTGCAGCAAGCGCAAGCCGATCAAGATGATCGGTGCGGCCACGCCAATGCTGGCGTAATTGGGCAGGATGCCGACGATGAAGGTCGACAAGCCCATGATCAGAATGGTCACCAAGAAGGTGTACTTGCGGCCAATCATGTCGCCCAAGCGGCCAAAGAAGATGGCGCCAAAAGGACGAACAATGAAACCAGCCGCAAACGCCAGCAGCGCAAAGATGAAGGCCGAGCCGGCGTCCAATCCGCTGAAAAACTGCTTGGCGATGATCGCTGCGAGTGAGCCGTACAGATAAAAGTCGTACCACTCGAAAACGGTACCGAGTGAGGAAGCGAAGATCACCTTCTTTTCCTCGGCCGACATGGGTCGGTTGATGTCTAACGTGCTCATTTGATGTGGATCTCCAATGTTGGTGTTATGTGTTTTGCACCCACAGACTATCCGACATGCAACTGACCCTGCTCTGACGCATAACTTATGGACAACTTACTGGGCCCAGCGACCCATGGTGGCCAAACTCACGCGCATCAACCATCACATGAGCCCCTGGTCAAGTGCTCTTTGCGAGTGAAAATAGCGGCACCCTTGCCATCGAATCGCATCTATGCACTAGGGTTTGCCCTTGCAAGCCCCTACAACCCGATGGCGAGTAAGTTAGCGGTAAGGGGGCGATTCAACAGTGAGGTTTGAACTTTGGATTCATCTTGCTCACACTTCTGAACGTGCTCCAACTCCTGCTCTACATTGGCTTGCTTGCGCTGGTCGGTCAGGGCTTTTTGTATTTGATCAGTGGCCAAGGTCGCGACTCGAATATGTTCTACCAGTTGTTTCAAATTCTGAATAAGCCTTGGGTTTGGTTGGCTCGGCGCATTTCGCCTTCAAAGGTGGCAGACCACCAGGTTCCTTTTGTGGCTTTTTTCGCCATGGCCGTGACTTACCTGGCCGTCACCTTGGCCAAGATCGAGCATTGTGTGGATGTGGCCATGCAAGGTTGTCGCTGATGGACTTGCACTACCACTTCCTCAAATGGTCGGCCGTGACTCAGTTGGCTTTGGGCTTGCAAGACGCAGCCATGAACCGCTTTGAGCAAATCTTGCGCACTTATCCAGATGACATTTATGCCTTGTCCAGTCGGGCCCACATCCTGGCGGCGCAGAGCGATTGGCGGGCGGCCTTATCGGATTACGATCGTTTGACGGCGACTGGCCAAGCCCGCGCTTCCGTGTGGTTCAACAAAGGTTTTGTGCTTGAACAAATGGGTCGCCTGGATCAAGCGCTTGAATGCTTTCAAAAAGCGTGCGACTTAGACCCTCAACTCGACAGGGCTTGGTATGGGCTGGGTCTGGTGCTGATCCAACTCAAGCGCAGTGACGAGGCCATCGTGGCCTTGTGCCACAACACGGAATTACAACCCATGAGTCCGCATGGCTGGTACCAACTGGCCCGCGTACACATGGACCGAAGCGAAGCAGAGCAAGCAGAGAAGATCATGCGTCATCTGCAAAGCTTTGAGCCCAAAGTCGCCGCTCAACTCGAGCGCGAGACGGGCATCAAGCTGAGCTGAGGGTATCGCCCACACCCGGTTGTAACGCGGGGACGAAAGTCCTCAAGGGGTAGTGGATCAACCGCTGTCAAAGGCGGATTTTGAAGAGGAGACACCTGTGGAAGTTACCGAAAACCAACGGGCATACTGGCAAAAAAACCTCAACATCACCGCCATCTTGATGGGCGTGTGGTTTGTGGTGACTTTTGTCATGGCCTACTTTGCGCGCGATTTGAATTTCACTTTTTTCGGATGGCCATTTAGCTTTTGGGCTGCAGCCCAAGGCTCATTGATCGTCTATGTGGTCATCATTTGGTTCTATGCCCGCTATATGAACCAATTGGACCAAGAACACGGCCTGGCCGAAGTTGAGGAGGACTGATATGAGCGGAATGACATCAGAAAACACAAGCGGCGTTTTCAGCGCCTCCAGCAACGCTGCCTTCAAGCAGCAACTGAACAAGGTGTACGCCTGGTACACCGGCGGATTCATGATATTTGTGGTGGCTTTGGCCATCCTGGAGCAAATGGGCCTTCCACGAAATTGGATCGGCTATTTGTTTTTGGCCGCAACAGTCTTCTTGTACGCCGGCATTGGGGTCATGAGCCGAACCAATGATGCGGCCGAGTATTACGTGGCCGGTCGACGCGTTCCCGCCATTTACAACGGCATGGCCACTGGCGCTGACTGGATGTCGGCAGCATCCTTCATCGGCATGGCCGGCACGCTGTACCTCACTGGCTATGGCGGCTTGGCCTTCATCATGGGATGGACCGGTGGCTATTGTTTGGTGGCCTTGTTCTTGGCGCCTTACCTGCGCAAGTTCGGTCAATTCACGGTGCCAGACTTTTTGGGCGCTCGATACGGCGGCAATTTGCCCCGGTTCATTGGCATCATGGCCGCCATCTTGTGCTCATTCACTTATGTGGTGGCGCAGATTTATGGCGTTGGCTTGATCACCACACGACTGACCGGCGTGGCGTTTGAATTGGGCATCTTCTTGGGACTGGGCGGCATTTTGGTGTGCTCCTTCCTAGGCGGCATGCGCGCTGTGACCTGGACCCAAGTGGCGCAATACATCATCTTGATCATTGCCTACATGATTCCAGTCGTTTGGCTGTCGGTCAAACAAACCGGCGTTCCCATTCCGCAAGCGATCTATGGCTACCAGCTCGAAAAAGTGACCGCCAAGGAAAAAGAGCTGATCGATGACCCCAAAGAGAAGGAAGTCATTGCGGCCTTCAAGGCACGGGCCGACGTCTTTGCTGAAAAGCTCAAGGATGTGAAAGGCTCACTGGCCGCTGACAAAGAAGCTGCCGAGAAGAAGATTGCGGAACTCAAGGAAGCCAATGCCGAGCCCGCCCAAATGGCGGCCGCAGAGAAAGCCCTGGCAGCCGTTCCCAAAGATGAGGATGCCGCGAAAAAGGCTTGGACCAAAGGCAAGAGTGACAACGAAGCGAGGGCCAAGCCCTTGGGTGGCATGCCACGCCATGCAACCCAATATGCGGGTGACCCCAACGGTGACGCCAAAGCCAAGGACACCTTTGACACCTCGCGGCGCAACTTTTTGGCCTTGGTGTTTTGTTTGATGGTGGGAACGGCTGCATTGCCGCACATCCTGATGCGCTACTACACCACACCTTCGGTCAAGCAAGCCCGCAGTTCGGTGACCTGGTCACTGTTCTTCATCTTCTTGTTGTACTTCACGGCACCCGCATTGGCGGTGTTGGTCAAGTACGAGGTGTTCACCGTCTTGGTGGGCACGCCGTTTGACAAGCTACCAGCCTGGGTGTCGCAATGGGCCACCGTTGACCCCAACCTGCTGTCCATCATTGACATCAACAAAGATGGCTTGCTGCAATTGGGCGAAATCAAAATCGGTGGCGACATCGTGGTTTTGGCAACCCCTGAAATTGGCGGACTGCCCTATGTCATCTCTGGCATGGTGGCAGCGGGTGGCTTGGCTGCGGCTTTGTCAACCGCAGACGGTCTGCTGTTGACCATTGCCAACGCCTTGTCACATGACCTGTACTACAAGATGATTGACCCCAATGCCTCAACTTCACGGCGGGTGACGATCTCCAAAGTCTTGTTGCTGGTCGTCGCCTTGGCAGCGGCCTATGTGGCAGCCCAAAAACCAGCGGACATCTTGTTCCTGGTGTCGGCAGCCTTCTCGTTTGCTGCAGCTTCTTTCTTCCCGGCCCTGACACTGGGCATTTTCTGGAAGCGCGCCAACAAATGGGGAGCGGTCATTGGCATGTTGGGTGGATTGGGCATCACCTTCTACTACATGGTGACGACGCAACCTTGGTTGCGGGGCATATTTGGTGTGACATCACCCATTGAGTTGTGGTGGGGCATTCAACCTATCTCAGCCGGTGTCTTTGGTGTGCCTCTGGGCTTTGCGCTGATCATCATTGTCAGCCTCTTGACGGCACCACCCCGCCAAGAAATCCAGCAATTGGTTGAGCATGTGCGCTACCCGAACATTCCCGGTGATACGCATCAGCATGCCACCTGATTGAACTGAAAAGCTTTTTAAAACCCACCGCAAGGTGGGTTTTTTTTTGCGGCCACCCTGGCGGGCAGCATTATTTTTTATCGTGTTCTTTCAGCCGTGCAGTCGATCGCTGATGGCCTGCCACACCCCACGCTTGCCCGCGTTGTCCAGTGCCGACCACTGGCCAATCTCGTTGAGCGTTCGCCGACAACCCCAGCACCATGCGGTGTCGGCTTGCATTTGACACACCGCCACGCACGGCGAAGGCACGGCCTGCGCCACAGGCTGGGCCAGCACATGGGTGGCGCGCTCGCGCAGCGCTTGGTGCACATGCTCGATGGGCGCTGGGGTGCTCATCGCATCCCCCACCGGTTGTAGCCAGGCCGTTGGGGTGCCAATGCGGGGCGCATCAAGGTCAATACCCCCGCTGGCGGTCGATCGCGCCGGGCAGTTGAGCCGGTGGCGTGCCGCTGGCCCACAAGCGCACCTTAGCGGCAATTTGGGCAATGGTCTCGTCGCGCAAGGTGCGCGCCGAGGTGTGTGGCGTGACGGTGATTTGGGGGTGGCGCCAAAACGGGTGCGCTGGGGGCAAGGGCTCTTGGCGAAACACATCCAGGGTGGCCCCAGCCAGGTGGCCGCTGTCGAGCAAGTCGACCAAATCGGCATCCACCACATGGCCGCCGCGTGCCACATTGATCACATAGCCCCCCACTGGCAGTTGCGACAGGTTGGCGCGGTTCAAAATGTTTTCGGTTTGGGGGGTGAGCGGCAGCAAATTCACCAGCACCTTGGAGGCCGCCAAAAATTCGCCCCATTGCGCGTCGCCACTGAAGCAGCGCACACCCGGCAAACTTTTCGGGCTGCGACTCCAGCCATTGACCGGAAACTCAAACCCTTGCACCGCCCGTGCCACCCGCTCGCCCAGCACGCCCAGGCCCATCACACCCACCGGAAAATCGCTGCGCTGGCGCGGTTTGCGAAACGCCCAACGGGCTTCGGGTTGGGCTTGGTCATAGGCGTCGAATTCGCGAAAGTGGCGCACCAGGGCATGCAGCACGTATTCGGCCATTTGCACCGACATGCCCGCGTCTTCCAGCCGCACTAACACCGACTGCGCCGGCCAGCGCAAGGGTAACAAGGCGTCCACCCCGGCACCGGTGTTGAAGATCACCTTGAGGCCCGGTTGCGCATCCAAAAAGTCTTGAGACGGGGCCCACACCACGGCGGCATCGGCTGGGCCCGCGCCGGGCGACCACAAAGACACGGTGTGTTCGGGCAAAGCCGCTTGCAAGCCATCGACCCACGGCGCGGGCTGGGTGTGGGTGAGGTAGACGTGGATCTTCATGCGGCGGTGCTTTCCAAGCGCAACAAAGGCGCACCTTCGTTGACTTGGTCTCCCGGCGCGTACAGCAACTCGGCCACCGTGCCGTCGATGGGCGCGGCAATGGTGTGCTCCATCTTCATGGCTTCGAGCACCGCCAAGGCCTGGCCCGCGCTCACCACCTGGCCGACCTGCACCGCAAAAGACAGCACCTTGCCCGGCATGGGCGCATTCAAATTGCCTTGGGTGGCGGTGGCATCGGCTTGGTGCGCCAGCGGGTCGATCCAGCGCCAAGCGGCTGCGCCTTCGGGGGTGAACACATGCATCACACCGCCATGGGCGTGCACCTGGGCTGTCCAGCGTTGCCCGGCCAGCCACACGGTGAGGCCGGCATCGCTGGCTTGCCAACGCCAAGCGCCTTGCCAGTCCACGCCCTCGCCTTGGACGCGCAACTGTGTCTCTTGGCCGGGCATGCCCAAGCTGCTGACCTGCATGGTTTGACCTTGCCACTCGCCTTGGGCTTGCCAGCGGCGCACACCATTGGGCGCCCAGGCATCGCGGCGGCCCCAGGGGTCTACCCAAGCTTGGGCATCGGGCTGCTCCGCCAGGGCCAAGGCATGCACATGTTGGGCCAGGGCAAAAGCCGCACACACCTGAGCGGGCACAGGGGTTTGACCCAACAAAACGGCGCTTTCGCGCTCGATCAAGGCAGTGTCAAGCACCGCGTTGGCAAAGGATGGGCTGCGCACCACGTGGCGCAAAAACCCCACGTTGTGGCTCAAGCCCACGATGTGCAACTGCGCCAAAGCCCTGTCGAGTTGGGCCAGCGCGGCCGCGCGCGTGGGCGCATGCACGATGAGCTTGGCGATCATCGGGTCGTAAAACGGGCTGATGGTGTCGCCCTCGCGCACACCGCTGTCGATGCGCACGGCCCCTGGGGTGAACAGCTGCGCGGGGGGCGTGCGGTACACCGCCAAGGGGCCCGTCGCCGGCAAAAAGTCGCGCTCGGGGTTTTCGGCGCAAATGCGCGCTTCGATGGCATGGCCTTGGATGTGCACCTGGTCTTGCGCCAAGGGCAAGGGCTCGCCACAGGCCACGCGCAACTGCCACTCGACCAAGTCCAGGCCGGTGATGGCCTCGGTGACCGGGTGCTCGACTTGCAAGCGGGTGTTCATCTCCATGAAGAAGAAGTCCATGCCGCGCTCGCTTTGCTCGACGATGAACTCCACCGTGCCCGCCCCCACATAGCCCACGGCTTGGGCGGCGGCCACCGCCGCTTGGCCCATGCGCTGGCGCAGCTCTGCGGTCATGCCCGGCGCGGGGGCTTCTTCCAACACCTTTTGATGCCGGCGCTGCACCGAGCAATCGCGCTCGAACAAATGGATGCAATGACCTTGGCTGTCGGCAAACACCTGCATCTCGATGTGGCGCGGGCGCTGCACGTATTTTTCAATCAGTACCGCTGCATCGCCAAAACTGTTTTGCGCCTCGCGCTGGCACGAGGCCAAGGCACTGGCAAAGTCGTCGGCGCTGCGCACCACACGCATGCCCTTGCCGCCACCACCGGCGCTGGCTTTGATCAACACCGGATAGCCGATTTTTTCGGCCTCACGGGCCAGTAAAGCAGGGTCTTGGTCAACCCCGTGGTAGCCGGGCACCAGGGGCACACCGGCTTGGCCCATCAACTGCTTGGACGCGGCCTTCAAACCCATGGCTCGAATGGCGGCAGGCGGCGGGCCAATGAAGACCAAGCCCGCATCGGCGCAGGCCTGGGCAAAGTCGGCGTTCTCGCTCAAAAACCCATAACCCGGGTGGATGGCCTGAGCGCCGGTTTGGCGCGCGGCGTCGATGATGCGCTGCCACTGCAAGTAACTGTCTTTGGCTTCGGCCCCACCAATGTGCAGGGCTTGGTCGCAGGCCTGCACATGGGCGGCATGGGCGTCGGCGTCGGAATACACCGCCACCGTGGCCACACCCAGGCGGCGCGCTGTGGCGGCCACACGGCAGGCAATTTCACCCCGGTTGGCGATCAAAATTTTGGCAAACATGGGCTCTTCCTCGGCTGTGGCGGCGGTGTCGTTTGGGTGAAACAGGGTCATGCCCTGGGGATCAACCAGTTCGGTGGGCGCTTGTTCAAAAACGATTGCAGGCCTTCTTTGCCCTCGTCGCTGGCGCGGATGTCGGCAATGCGGCGGGCGGTTTCGGCGCGCAGGTCGGCGTCAATCGGTCGGGCTTCCACATCGCGCACCAACTGCTTGCACAGGCGCACGGCGGCAGGGCCGTTTTGCACCAACGTCTCGAGCATGGCTTCCACGCTGGCGTCGAGCGCATCGGGCGCGCACACCTCGTGCACCAGGCCCATGGCTTGGGCCTGGGCGGCGCTGAAGCGCTCGGCGGTGACGAAGTAGCGGCGCGCCGCAGACGCGCCCATGGCCCGCACCACATACGGGCTGATGGTGGC